>NZ_JBHWBZ010000061.1:44130-52401 GCF_042735475.1 Kitasatospora sp. NPDC059577
TGCCGGCCCCGGCGGCTGCGCGCGCCCCCCCGGGGGCCCCCGCGCCCCCCCCCGGCCCCCCCGGCCCCCCGGGGGGGGGGGGGGCGCCCCGCCCCCCCCCCCGGCCGCGTGGCAGACTGCTGGGCGTGACGAGCGCGAACGGCGAGTGCCCGCGGGTGATCCGCACCCTGATCGCGGACGACCAGGAGGCCGTGCGGCGCGGTGTGCGGCGGATCCTGGCGGCCCAGCCGGACATCGAGGTGGTGGGGGAGGCCGCGGACGGCCTGGCCGCGCTGCAGCTGGCGGCCGAACTGCGCCCGGACGTCGCGCTGGTGGACATCCGGATGCCGCGGATGGACGGCCTGGAGGTGACCCGGCGGCTGGCCGGTCCCGGGGTGGCGGACCCGGTGCGGGTGGTGGTGCTGACCACCTTCGACCTGGACGAGTACGTCTATCCGGCTCTGCAGCACGGGGCTTCGGGCTTCCTGCTGAAGCGTTCCGGTCCGTCCCTGCTGGCGGAGGCGGTGCGGGCGGCGGCGGACGGGGAGAGCCTGATCAGCCCGTCGGTCACGGTCCGGCTACTGCGGCACGTGACGGCGCCGCGTCGGCCCGGGCGCCGGGGGCCCGCGGCGGCGGTGCCGTTGACCGAGCGGGAGGTGGAGATCGCCGGGCAGGTCGCGGCGGGCCGCACCAATGCGGACATCGCCGCGGAGTTGTTCATCTCGCCCGGCACGGTGAAGACCCACGTGGCCAGCATCCAGCGCAAGCTCGGGGTGGCGAACCGGGTCGGGATCGCCGTGCACGCCTGGGAGATGGGCTACGCCGTACCCGGGTAGCGGGGCGTGCCGGAGTGACGGACGGTGCCGGGGGTGGTGCCCGGTGTCGCGGGAGCGGACCGGCTTCTCGGGAACGGCCGGTGCCGGAGTGGCGGCCCGCCCGGTCGGTGCCGGCCCGCGGACACGGACAGCGCGTCCACGGAGTCGAGGGGATGCTCCGTGGACGCGCGGAACCTACGAGGTGGGGGCGGCCTCCGGACTCGTCGTCCTCCGGCCGGTAGTTCGATCGTCGACCGAGGTAGAAAACCAGCGGCAGACCCTGATCCGTCTCGACCTGTCGCCACTGCCTCCTGCGGTCGAACTTCCTTCAGCTACCTCGCAGGTCCAGTTCCCATCATGCGCCTCCCACGCCGCGTGCACCAGGGGTGTACGGCATGAATTCGGGCAATTTTCGCAAATCGATCATGTCGGGTCGCGTCGCGCCGCGGCTCAGGGCTGCGGCCAGCCGTCCACGAAGCTCAGCGTCCGGTGGTAGGGCCCCTCCGGTCCGGTGCTGCGGTAGTCCTCCGTGCTGCTGCCGGTGCGGACGCTGCGGTCCCCGTCGTGGCGCCGGGCGGTGGGGCGGAGGGTGTGGTCGACGGTGGAGCGCTCGGTGACGTGGCCGCCGGTCGCCGTGGTGGCCTCGCGGTGGTAGCCGAGGTCCATGGCGGTGGTCTGGTCGGTGTTGCCGGCCGCGTCGTGGCTCACCTTGTAGCTGACGTCCAGCGGTTCGCCCTCGTGGACGGTGGTGGTGCGGTGCGGTCCGCCGCCCCAGGTGGACGTGGTGCGGGTGAGGTCGGTGGTGTTGTGCAGCGTCACGTCGTTGCCGCTGTCGCGCAGTTGCTGGCCGGATCGGAAGGAGAGGTCGTCGCGGACCTCGGTGGTGATCCGGCCGTGCGAGGTCTGCACCCAGCCCCGGGCGAGGTCGTGCCGGGCGGCGGTGACGGTCCAGTCGCCGCTGCCGCCGCCGTGGTCGGCGAGCGCGGTGCTCACGGCGGCCTCGGGGGCGACCCGCTGGTCGGTGAGCTGTCCGGTGGTGCGGGTGCTGCCGTGGTCGACCTCGGCGAACAGGTTGATCTGGCCGGTCCACACGTCGTTGCTCTGCGCCTCGGCCGCGTTCACCGTGACGCCGACGGTGTGCGGGCGGCCGTCGAGCAGCAGGCCGACGTACGGGGTGAGGTCGAGCCGGTAGGCGGGCAGGTCGAAGGCGAAGACGCCGGGGACGGGCCGCCACAGCAGCGGGTCCCAGCCGCCGGTGTAGATCACCGGGTACGGCCACACCGCGCCGGCCACCCGGCCGTCGACGGTGAGCCGTAGCTCGCGGAACGGGCCGTTGCCGCAGAGGCCGAGGCCCGGGTTGGCGGCGACGAAGGCGTCCGGCGCGGAGGCGTACGCGAACTCCTCGCAGGCGCCGCCGCCCCGGGTGTAGACCTCGGCGGTGAGGCGTTCGAGGTTCTGCGGGAAGGTGAGTCCGCGGTCGGCGGTGGGGGCGGTCCGGGTGAGCGCGAACGGCCCGGTGGTGAGCACCCGGTCGGCGCCGCGGGCGGCGGGCCGGCGGGCGTCCGCGGTGTAGAAGGTCAGGTTCGCGCTGATCGTGAAGACGCCGGTGTAGGTGTCGTCGGTGACGTTGGCGAGGTCGAAGGAGAAGTCCTGCGGGCCGGACGCGAACAGCGGGGCGTAGCGGGTGACGTCGTGCTCGACGTTCCACTCGATGCCGTCCTTGGAGGGCTCCGGGGTGGAGGAGAGGAGTACCTGGACGCCGCCGACGCGGACGCTGAAGATCCGGTCGAACTGCCGCCCGGCGACCTGCCCATGGAGGTCCAGCACCACTGCGGACCACGGCCCGGCGCAGGCGGCAGGTGGGGTGAGGGTGGCGGTGTACGGGGTGTCGGGCGGGTTGCCGTACCCGTTGCGGAACTCGCGCGCGTGCATCGCCTCGACGGTGCAGGAACGGGTGTCGGGCCGGGTCAGGGGCTTGGTGGCGGTGACCGGGTCGTGGTAGTCGGTGCCGAAGTCGGCGCGGGCGGGGCCGGCGGCGGTGAGGGTGCCGGTGAGGGCGAGGGCGGCGGCACCGAGTAGACCGGCAGCGCGGCGGAGCAGCGGGCGCAGGGCCAAGGCGGATCCCCGGGGTCGGGCGGCCCGGGGCACTGCCGCGGGCCGGAGGGATGATCCGGCATCCTCCCGGCGGTGGCATGCCAGCGTCAAGGGTGGGTGGTCGGGCAACCGCCACCGCGATGGTCGGGCAGCCGGGACCGCGGTGGCCGGGCCGCGGCTACCGCTCCTCCAGCGCCGCCGCCTCCTGCCGGATGAGGTCGCGCAGGGCGGCCAGCCGGGGCCGGTGGTCGTCCAGCCGCCACTGCATCTCCAGCGGCAGGGTGGCCCGTCCCTCCAGCCGTACGGTCGCCACGTCCTCGGTGAGGTGGCCGCTCATCGAGCCGGGCACCAGTGAGAAGGCGCGGTTGCGGGCCAGCAGGTACAGCCGGGAGCCGACGATCCGCGGCGGGCTGACCAGCACCGGCGGGTCCACGCCGTGGTCCCCGCACAGGCCGAGCACGTGGTCGTAGTAGCGGGGGTGCTGCTCGCGCGGCCACAACAGCAGCGGCAGGTCGCGCAGTTCGGCCAGGCGCAGGCCGGTCCGGCCGGCCAGCGGGTGGTCCCGGCCGAGCGCCACCAGCACCGGCTCGTCGGCGATCCGCTCCAGCCGGTAGCCGTCGGTCTCGTCCAGGAAGCGGCCGAGCCCGACGTCGGCCAGTTCGGCGGCCAGGGTCGCGGACACCTGGCCGGTGTCCACGGCGAGTTCGGCGGTGTCGAGCGCGGGCAGCTCCTGCTCGGCCCGGCTGACCACGGCGGGCAGCAGCCGGTTCGCCACGCTCGGCGAAGCGACGATCCGGGCCGTGCGCAGCCGGGACTCCTCGTGCAGCCGGACCCGGGTCAGCAGCGCCTCGGCCTGGCCGAGCAGGCGCGCGCTCTCGGCGGCCATCACCTCGCCCGCTTCGGTGAGCGCGACGGAACGGCGGCTGCGGTCGAACAGCTCGACGCCGACGGTCCGCTCCAGCCGGGCGACCTCCTGGCTGACCGTCGGCTGCGAGATGTGCAGCCGTTCGGCGGCCCGCCCGAAGTGCAGTGTCCCGGCGACGGTCAGGAAGACCTCCAGCTGACGCAAGGTGAGACCCATGCCCGTCAGGGTAGGCGAAGGGTGGACGAACCAATAGGCGCGGGCCTATCGGAAGCCCCAGGACTCATGCTGGTTCCCGATGCGGACCGTCCATACGCTGAGCACCACGTTGCCCCACCGCAGTGGCATCTCACAGAGAGTTCGCATCATGACCGGACTTCCGCCCAGCACCCCCGCCGCTCCCGCGTCCCCCGCCGTCCACGTCGCCGAGGAGGTCGTCCGGGCCCTCGCCGACGGCCGGCCCGTGGTCGCCCTGGAATCGACCATCTTCACCCACGGCCTGCCGCGCCCCCGCAACCTGGCCGTCGCGCTGGAGGCGGAGGAGCGGCTGCGGGCCGCGGGCGTGGTCCCGGCGACCATCGGCGTGCACGCCGGGGTGCCCACGGTCGGTCTGAGCACCGGGCAGATCACCGAACTCTCCGCCACCGACGGCCTGGACAAGGTCAGCCTGCGGGACCTCCCGGTGGTCGCCGCGTTCGGCCGGCACGGCGGCACCACCGTCGCCGCCACGGCCTTCCTGGCCCACCGCGCGGGCATCCGGGTGTTCTCCACCGGAGGCCTCGGCGGCGTCCACTTCGGCGCCTCGGAGAGCTTCGACGAGTCCGCCGACATGACCACCCTGGCCGCCACCCCGGTCACCGTGGTCAGCGCCGGCGTGAAGTCGATCCTCGACATCCGGGCCACCCTGGAGCGCTTCGAGACCCTCAACATCCCGGTCATCGGCTACCGCAGCCGCAAGTACCCCGGGTTCTACGTCACCGACTCCGGCCACGAGATCAACTTCAGTGTGGAGTCGCCCGAGGAGGCCGCCCGGGTCATCGACGCCCGCGACCGGCTCGGCCTCCCGCAGGCCGTCCTGATCGCCAACCCGGTCGACCCCGCCAAGCAGCTGCCGCCGGAGGAACTGGACGGCATCCTGGCCCGCGCCCGGGCCGAGGCCGAGCGCCGCGGCATCACCGGCAACGCCTCCACCCCCTTCCTGCTCGACCACATCCAGCGCGACACCGGGGGCCGCAGCCTGGAGGTCAACGTCGAGGTCTACCGGGGCAACGTGCGCCTCGGCGGCGAGATCGCCACCGCTCTGGCCGCTGCCGCAGTCGACGCTCCGACTGCTGCCGCTGCCGCTGCCGCTGCCGTGGACGCGGACGCGGCCCAGAGCGGGGCCTGAGCCGTGCTGGGGGTGCTCGGCGACCTCGTCGAGGACGTCGTGGTCTGGGTCGACGGCCCGCTGCGGCACGGCACCGACTCCGCTGCCCGGGTCTTCCGGCGGCGCGGCGGCAGCGCCGCCAACGTCGCCCGCTTCGCGGCCGGGCAGTACCCGGCGCGCTTCCTCGGCTGCGTCGGCGAGGACGCGGTCGGGGACGGCGTGGTGGCCGAACTCGCCGGCCACGGCGTCGACGTGCGGGTCTCGCGGCGCGGCCGGACCGGCAGCGTCGTGGTGCTGATCGACCGGGACGGCGAGCGGACCATGCTGCCCGACCGGGGCGCCGCCACGCTGCTGGAGCGCGTCCCCGACGAGTGGCTGGCCGGCCTGACCCACCTGCACGTGCCCGCCTACTCCTTCGACGGCGAGCCGGTCGGCAGCACGGCCGTGGACGCGCTCGCCCGGGTCCGGTCGGCGGGCGGCACCACCTCGGTGGACGCCTCCTCGACCGGCATGCTGGAGCAGTACGGACGGGAGCGCTTCCTCGCCCTGCTGACCGGGCTGGCGCCCACCCTCGTGTTCGCCAACCGCTCCGAGTCCGCCTACCTCGGCCTGCTGGTCGACGGCCTGCCCGGACCGGAGCGCGACCGGCTGGCCACCACCACCGTGGTCACCAAGGCGGGCGCCGCGGCGACCACCGTGGACGTGCCCGGCGAGGGGCCGTTCACGGTGCCGGTGCCGCCGGTGGCACAGGTGCGCGACCTCACCGGGGCCGGGGACGCCTTCGCGGCGGGGTTCCTGGCCGGGTTCCTGGAGACCGGGGACCTGCGGCTGGCGGCCGGGCTCGGGCACCGCAGCGCGGCCCGGGTGCTGGCGTCGCCGGGGGCCTCCTGCGGCGAGGGGTAGCGGACCGCCGGCGGGCAGGGACGCGGGACGCCCCGCAGGCTCGGCGCGGGGCGTCCCTGCGGGGCAGTACGGCTAGCGCACGGCGTCCTTGCGCAGGAAGTGCTTCAGCTTCTGCCACGTCCAGGTGTTGATCACGTCCTCGGCGGTGAGCCAGCCGCGCTGCGCCGTGCCGATGCCGAAGCGCGGGTAGGCGAGCTGAGGGGTGGCGTGGGCGTCGCTGTCGACGCTGAACCGGACGCCGTGGCGCCTGGCCCGCAGGACGTCCTCGTCGCGCAGGTCGAGCCGCTGCGGGGAGCTGTTGATCTCGATCGCGGTGCCGGTGCGCGCGGCGGCCTCGAACACCGCGTCCAGGTCGACGTCGATCGGGCCGCGGCTGCCGATCCGTCGGGTGGTGAGGTGCCCGATGACGTGCACGTACGGGTTCTCGCAGGCGCGGATCAGCCGGCGGGTCTGGGCGGCGCGGTCGAGGGCGAAGTGCGAGTGCACGGAGGCCACGCAGACGTCGAAGCCCGCCAGGAACCCGGGCGGCCAGTCCACCCCGCCCTCCGGGTCGATGTTCAGTTCGGTGCCGTGGAGCAGCCGCAACTTCCGGTGCCGGCCCGCGAGTTCGCGGAGCCGGTCGCGCTGGGCGAGGATCTTCTCGTCCGTCATCCGCTGCATCACCAGGTTCGGCGCGTGGTCGGTGACGGCGAAGTAGGAGTAGCCGCGGGCGGCGGCGGTGTCGACCATCTCCTCCAGGGTGGCCAGCCCGTCGGTGAGGTCGGTGTGCGTGTGCAGGTCGCCGCGCAGGTCGGACTCCTGCACCAGGTCCGGGAGTCCGCCGTCCAGGGCGGCCTCGATCTCGCCCCGGTCCTCGCGCAGCGGCGGCGCGATCCACGGCAGGCCGAGCGCCGCGTAGACCTCGCCCTCGGTCCGCGAGACCACCTTGGCGCCGCCGTCGACCTCGAACAGTCCGTACTCGGAGAGCTTCAGCCCGGCCCGCACGGCCATCGTGCGCAGCTTGATGTTGTGCGCCTTCGAGCCGGTGAAGTAGACCAGCGCCGCCCCCCAGTCCTCCTCCGGGACGACCCGCAGGTCCACCTGGACGCCCCGCGTCGTGCGCACCGAGGTCTTGGTCGTCCCGCTCCCGATCACCTCGGCCACGTACGGGAGTCCGGTGAGCGCGGCCATCAGCGGGGCGGAGTCCTCGGCGGTCGCGAGCACGTCGATGTCGCCCACCGTCTCGCGCATCCGGCGCAGCGAGCCCGCGTACGCGCAGCGGGTGCAGCCGGGGACGGCGGAGAGCGCGGCGACCAGCTGCTCGGCCAGCTCGGTGGCCGTGTCCAGCAGGGTCCGGCCGCCGGACCGCCGGATCAGCTCGATGCCGTGCAGGATCTTCTCGCCGCTGCGCTCGCCGAAGCCGGCCAGCCCGGACAGCTTGTCGGCGCGGACCGCTTCGGCGAGTTCGTCCACCGAGGCGATGCCGAGCTCGCGGTGGAGGGCCAGGGCGCGTTTGGGGCCGACGCCGGGGACGGCCGTCATCTCCCGCACGCCGGCCGGGATCTCGGCGCGCAGGGACTCCAGGGCGGCGATCCGTCCGGCGGAGAGGTACTCGGCGATCTTCTCGGCGGTGGACCTGCCGACGCCGGGGATCCGCTGCAGACCCTTGACGTCCAGTCCCGCGAGGTCCTCGGGGTGGCCGCCGACCGCGCGGGCGGCCTTCTCGTAGGCGCGGGCCCGGAAGGCGTCCCCGCCGGTGATGTTGATCAGGTCGGCGTACTCCTGGAGCAGCTCCCTGACCTGGTCGTTGAGCCGGGGCATGGGGCAAGTCTAGGTTCGGCGGGGCGGGCCCGCCGGGTGTGCGGCGTCCGCTCCGGGGCCGCCGTGGGGGCGGGTTGCGACGGCGGGCTGCGACGGTGGCGGGGCCGTGCTGCGGAGGCGGGGTGCGGTCCCGGTTCCGGCGCTCCGGGGCGCGCGGTCAGTCGTGGGCGACGGTCAGCAGCAGGACCACGGTCAGCCCGCCGCCCGGCGTGGACTCGACCGCGAGCCGGCCGCCCGCCGCCAGCACCAGGCTGTGCAGGGCCGGCCCCACCGGGCCGCCGGGCCGCACGCCCGCGAGCAGCCACTCGCGCGCTTCGGGGAGCTCGTGGGCGCCCCGGTCCGAGATCCGGATCTCCACCCGGCCGCGGGCGGGGCCGGCCGCCACGCCCCCGCGCGGGGGCCGCCGGGCCCCGCCGCCGCCGCCCCCCCCCCCCCCCGCCCCGGCCCCCACC
>NZ_JBHWBZ010000061.1:52411-60782 GCF_042735475.1 Kitasatospora sp. NPDC059577
GTTGTGGGGGGGGCCGGGCGCCAGCGCTCGCATCCGCCGCGGCCGGGGGCGGGCGGCGGGCGCGGCGCCGGGGGGGCGGGGCCGCGGCGCCGCCCCGGCGGCCGCCGCGCGCCACCTCGGCGCGCACCAGCACCCGGCCACCCATCGGGGTGCGCCGGATCGCGTGGTCGACCAGTCCGGCGAGGGCCGCCTCCAGCCGTCGGGCGTCGCCGGCCACCACCGGCAGCCCCGGTGCCACCCGGACCGTGACGGCCGCCGAGCGGCCGCCGCCGCGCACCACCCGGCCGACCACGTCGGCGACCTGGACGTGCCGTGCCATCGGCTCGCAGCCGGCCTGCCGGCCGGTCCACCGCAGCCGCTCCAGCTCCGCGCGCGTCAGCGCCCTCGGCGCCGCCATGGTGCCGGACGGGAACGGGCCGGGGCCCTCCTCGGTCCCGACGGCGACCGGGCCGCCCGTGCGCCCGGAGCCGCCCCGGCGACCGGTGCCGCCCGGGCCGCCGAACGCCGCGAGCGCCCGGGCCCCCGACGCCACGTAGCCCCAGAGCCTCCCGCGTGTCATCGCCCTGCCCCTCGTGCCTCACCGGCGGCCGTCATCGGTTCCGCGGCCGACCGGGGCGGGCCGCGTTCCGGGCCCTGCTGCCAGCGTGCGCCTCACCCGCCCGGGTGACAATCCCGCTCCGGTGCGCGAACCGGGCGCAGGCCCCCGCCGGTCGGCCGGTCGTGCACCCCCCGACCGGCGGGGCGGCCCCGGGGCCGGTGCCGGGGCCGCCCGCCGACCGGGCCTTCCGGAAACCGCAAAGGAATCTTCGCAGAAAACCCTTTGCAAAGAACTCTTTGCGGTTCTAGGCTCCTGCCATGACCGAGGACAGCGGATGGAAGCACAGCGACGACCCGCACGTCGCCATCACGGCCAAGGGCATGCGGGCGATGGCGCACCCGGTGCGCATGCAGCTGGTCGGGCTGCTGCGCAAGCACGGCCCGTCCACGGCGACGAGGCTCGCCGCGCAGCTGGGGCTCAACTCCGGCGCGACCAGCTACCACCTGCGCCAGCTCGCCGCCGCGGGCTTCGTCGAGGAGGACCACGAGCGCGGCAACGCCCGTGAGCGCTGGTGGCGTTCGGCCCACCGGCTCACCGTCTGGACGGGGGACGACATGGCGGACGAGGAGCGCGACACGGCCGTCGGCTTCCTGCGGTCCGTCCTGGCCGCGCACACCCTGACCGGCCAGCGCACGCTGGACGCCTTCGAGACCATGCCGCGCGAGTGGCGCCGGGTGACGGACCTCAGCGACCTGATCCTGCAGCTCACCCCCGCCGAGGCCGAGCAGCTCACCGGCGAGCTGTCCGAGGTGATCGGGCGGTACCGCCGGACCGACCCCGACGGCCCGGTGCCGGCCGGTACCGAGCAGGTCTCCGTGATCGTCCACGTCCTGCCGGACGCCCGCACCACCACGACCGAGGGGGACCCGGCATGACGACCGCCGCCGCCGATCCGCCCGCGCGCAGCTACCGGCCGCTGGCCGGGGTGCTGACCGCCACGGTCGTCTCCGTGACCGGCACGCGCGTCTCGGCCATCGCGCTGCCCTGGTTCGTCCTGGCCACCACCGGCAGCGCCACCATGACGGGCCTGGTCGCCTTCGCCGAGATGACGCCGTACGTCCTGGTCAAGGCGCTGACCGGGCCGGTGGTCGACCGGCTCGGGCCGCGGGTGGTGTCCTGGACGACGGACGCGGTGAGCGCCACCGCGGCCGGGCTGGTGCCGCTGCTGCACACGCAGGGGCTGCTCCCGTTCTGGACGCTGCTGGTGCTGGTCGCGGTGATCGGCGCGATGCGCGGCCCGGGGGACCTCGCCAAGTCGGTGATGGTCCCGGAGGCGGCCGACCGCGCCCGGGTGCCGATGGAGCGCGCCACCGGGCTGTCCGGCGTCACCGAGCGGCTGGCCTCCACGATCGGTCCGGCGGTCGGCGGCGGGCTGATCGCGCTGACGGGCCCGCTGGCCGGGCTCGCGGTCAACGCCGTCACCTTCGCGCTCGGGTCGCTGGTCATCGCCCTCGCGCTGCCGCGCGGGATGGGGCGTCCGGTGGTGCCCGCGGCGACCGCCGCGGCTCCCGCGACTGCCTCGGCTCCCGCGACTGACGCGACTCCCGGGGCGGCGACGGAGGGGGAGCAGGACGGCGGTTACTGGCGGATGTTCCGTGCGGGCTTCGCCTTCCTGCGGTCCGAGCCGCTGCTGCTCGCACTGATCGTCATGGTCGGCATCACCAACCTGCTCGACGCCGGCTTCGCGACCGTCCTCGTGCCGGTCTGGGCGCGGGAGTCCGGCCACGGCCCGGCCGCCATCGGCCTGGCCGCCGGTGTCATGGGCGCCACGGCGGTCGTCGGCAGCCTGATCGCGGCAGCCGTCGCCTCCCGGCTGCCCCGCCGGACTGTCTTCTTCGTCGGCTTCCTGCTCTGCGGCGCGCCCCGGTTTCTGGTGCTCGCCCTCGGCGCACCGCTGTGGGCGGTGCTCGCGGTCTTCGCGATCGGAGGGTTCGGCTCCGGCTTCCTCAACCCGATCCTCGGCGCGGTGCTCTTCGAGCGGGTGCCCCGCCACCTGCTCGGCCGCGTCCACGCCCTCGGCGACTCCCTGTCCTGGGCCGGCATCCCGCTCGGCGGGCTGGTCGCGGGTGCGTCGGTCGCCCTGCTCGGCCTGATACCCAGCCTGCTCGCCGCCGGCGCCCTCTACTTCGCCACCACGACCCTGGCCGGACTCCGGCCCGAGTGGCGGGAGATGGACCGTCTGCGGGGCCGCAGGGGCACCGCCGACAGCGCGCCGGTCGTGCCGGTCGTGCCGGTTGCGCGGGTCGCGCCGGTCGTGCCGCAGGCCACGGAACCCCGGTCGGCACCGGCACCGACTCCGGCGGTGGCTCCGACTCCGGCACCGGCGCCGTCCCAGGTACGCCCCTAGGGTGCGGTCAGCGGAGCGGGCGGGCGGTCCGTGCGGCGGCGCCTGCTCCACTGGGCGGGCGGCCCGCCCAGTGGAGCAGCAGCAGGCTGGCCAGGGCGGCGAGGGCACACCAGGTGGAGACGAAGGCGAGGCGCCAGACCAGGGCGCAGGCGAAGGCGCCCGCACCGGTGACGAAGCCGAGGCGGCGGAGCAACGGATCGCCGCTCGCGAGGAGGGCGCCGACGGTGGCGAGGAGGTAGCCGATCAGGAGGGGAGCCGGGTGCGGGATCCCGACGGCGTAACCGAGGGTGTGGCCGTGCGCGGTGGCCGTCACCGGACGGGAGGCGACGGCCACGGCGAGCGGGACGGCGACGGCCGCGCCGAGCAGGGTGAACCCGGCGAGCACGCGTCGCCGAGGTCCGGGCGTCGCGCACCACACGGCCGCCGGGACCAGCACCGGCAGCAGCGGGAGGGCGATCGCCGCCCACGCGGTGCGGGCCGCCCCGGCGAAGGCGGCCGGCAGCTCGCCGTCCGTACCGAGCCAGACCAGTGCCTCGATCAGCTGATGCAGGCCCAGTACCAGGGGGAGCGCGGCGAGCGGTGACCGCTCCGGCCGGCCGACCCGGTGGGCGCGGACCAGGCACGCCACCCCGACGGCCGCGACCACCCCGCCGGCCACGGCGTCCGCCCGTGCGCTCCAGCACATCGGGACCTCTAACCGGGCTTCCCAGGGGCGCTATCGGGTCCGTTGCCGGGTCCGCCGTCGGGCGGGTCCTCGACGCCGGCCCGGGGTCCGTTCCCGGACCCATCTCCGGCTCCGTCTGTGGACTCGTCCACGGAACCGTAGCCGGCCCCGCTCGCGGGCTCGTTCCGGGGCCGGTCCCCGGGCCGGTCGTCCGCGTCGGTCTCGGACGCCTCCTCCGGCGCCACCCCGACGCTCTCCAGGGTGTCGCGGACGGTGCCGGGCATGGCCGGGTGCCGGCCGATCACGATCACCCCGACCACGATGGCCAGCATCCCGGCCGACTGCCAGGCCAGCGCGCTCGGCGTGACCCGCAGCCGGTCACCGAGGAAGCCGACCGCACAGGCGATCCCGGCCAGCGGCTGGGCGGCGGTCAGCGCCGGCAACGACATCCGCAACGGCGCGGCCTCGAAGGCGCTCTGCACCAGCAGCAGCCCGATCACGCCCGCCACGATCACCGCGTACGGCTGCCAGCTGCGCAACACCGCCCCCAGTCCCTCGTGGTCGAGGCGCTGGGTGGTGGTCCGGGTGAGCGCGTCCTGGAGGCCGTAGAGCAGCCCGGCGGCGAGCGCCAGCAGGGTCGCCTCCTCGAACAGCGGCAGTCGGCGGGCCATCGAGACCAGCAGCACGACCAGCCCGACCACCGTGCCGACCACCAGCCAGTGCCGCAGCTCCCCGGCGGGAGCCCCACCGCCCGTCGGCTTCCCGGCCACGATGAAGGCCGTCACCCCGAGGCCGAGCAGCAACACCCCCGCCCAGCCGGAGCGGCCCAGGGTCTGACGGGTCAACACCCGGGCGAGCGCCATGGCGAACAGCAGATTGGTGGCCAGCAGCGGCTCGACCAGGGACACCTCGCCCTGGTTGAGCGCGAGCGCGGACAGGATCAGGCCGCTGACCATGAAGCCGGTGCCGAGCAGCCACTGGGGCATCCGCATGAGGTCCAGCAGCAGCCGCCAGTGCAGGAGGTCGGAACGGGGAGCCCGCTGCGCCGCGTGCTGCTGGAGGACGAAGCCGAGTCCCAGACAGCAGGCCGCGCCGAGGGCGAGGAGGAAGACCGCCACGGAGGGACCACCAGGTTGTCGCTGCCCGCGCCGCGCCGACGGGTCCGGATGGGTCGGCCGTCGCGGCCCGCTCCCGTCAGCGTACCGCCGGGCCGGTGGCCGGGCCGGTCGGCACGGCGCGCGGCCGCGGACGCCCGCCGGGAGGGGGTGCGACGGTACGGACCCGGGGTGCGTGCCCGGCGGTGTCGGCCGCGCTTGCCGCTACGGGCGGGGCAGGCGCACCCTGGTGTGAGCGGCCGCCACGGCTCACCGTCCGTGCCGGTCAGGACAGGCACGGACGGGGGCCGGCGCCAGGAGGTGTGGCAATGCACAACCAGTGGGACGTGGAGCTGACATTCGACGAGGACGGCGTGCACACGGCGTGCGACGCCAGGTTGACGGGCGCGAGGGCGCCGGGCCTGAGCGCGCGCGGCGAGGCCGTGAAGAGCGCCGACGACCGTCCGCTCGCGCGGATCGGCGAGGAGGTCGCGGCCTCCCGCGCCCTGGAGGAGCTCTCCCGCAAGCTGCGGGTCCAGGCCACCGGAGAGATCGACGACGAAGGGCACCGTCCGAGCTACCTGATCTACTGAGGAGGGCGACGGCGACAGCTGCGACGGAGACGGCGGCGGTCACGGCCCCGGGCGGTGCGGTCGGCCGTACGGTCCGGGCCCGTCGCCGCCCCGGAGCGGCCCGCCGCCACCGGCGCCGGCGCCGTACTGCCGGGCGAGGGTGAACAGTTGGTCCGTGCCGGTCTGGCCTCCGGGATCGGATCGGGGCCCGGGGCGGGGAGTTGACCGCTCCGCCGGGACACCGGTCGCACGCGTCGCACATGTCGCAGGTGTCGCACGTTCGGCGCCCGCCGCACCCCCAGCGCCCGACCACGGAGGGGAGTGCCACTCGGCTGTGACACGGCTCAGCAGGCTTTCGCCGAAGGGCGCCTCACACCGGCGGAGTCGGAACGGCGGCTCCACGAGGTGCTGACCGGTACGCACAAGGTGCCGACCGGTACGGACGAGGTGCTGACCGGTACGCACAAGGTGCCGACCGCCGGTACGGGCGGCGAGTCGGTGCGGATCCTGGATGTGCTTCCGGGGGAGGACCCGGGCCCGGCGTCCGTGCTCGCCGCCCATCCCGGGCGGATCAGGCGGGCGGTGCCCGGCGGGTGCCCGGGACCCTCGGAGCCGAGTCCGCGACGGGAGGTGACGGGATGGGTGACGCCGGACCTCTCGCGGGCGGTCATCGAGCACCCCGTGGTCGATATCGAGCTGAACCCGAGCACCGGCGGGGCCGTCATCGCCGCCCCGCGCGACGCGATCGTCGACAGCGAGGGCCTGTCCACGGCCGGGAAGCCCCCGCTCCACCGGGCCCGGCACCCTCCCCGCCCCGGCACCGTCCCCGCCCCGGCAGCTCTCCCACCCCGGCCCCCTCGCACCCCGATGGGCCGCCGGTCCGGATCATCGGCGCCGTCGGGTTCGGGCGGGTGCGGATCCGGCATGCCCGGCGCTGATACCCGGCGACGTGCTCCGGGCCGTCCGGCAACGCTACGATCACCGCCCCGGCACCCGGGTGTGCGAGGCCCGCCCGGCATCCGACGGTGCACCCGGTCAGGCATCCGGCGGCCCATCCCACCCCCCGGATCGGACGGACATGAACCACTACTGGGCAGCCGAGGCGCCCTGGATCCACCACGGGACGGCGGACGCGCAGGGCGCCGCGTTCCTGCTGCCGCCGCCCGGGACCAGCTTCGTGGCCCGGTTGGACGGCGCCGAGGCGGGCGACGAGCAACGGCTGTTCGAACAGTTGAGTGTCCGGCTCCGGCTCCCGGCCTATTTCGGCTGGAACTGGGACGCTCTCTCGGACTGCCTGCGCGACCTGGCGTGGCTGCCCGCCGACCACTACCTCCTGGTGGTCGAGCGGTCGGCGCTCCTGCTGCGGGAGTGCCCCGAGGCCCGGGAGACGCTCTTCGGGGTCCTCGAAACCGCGGGCCGGCACTGGGCGCGCCGACCGGATCTGCCGGGCCGGTCCTTCAACTCCCTGCTGCTGTAGGCGCCGGAGGCCGGCCGTCAGTCCGCGGACAGGAAGTCCAGGAGGCGACGGTTGACCTCGGGTGCGCCCGCCATCGGCAGGTCGTGGTGGGTGACGTCCGGGATGACCGCCACCTCGGCCGACGGGAGGGCGCGTCGGGCGGCGTCGGCGACGCGCGCCGGGTCGTGGGCGCGGCTGTGGGCGGCCAGGAGGGTGAGGACGGGGGCGGTGAGGGCGCGGAGGCGTTCGGGTGTGGGCTGCGGGCCGGTGACCACGCGGGAGGCGGGGAAGTCGGCGTAGCCGAGGGCGTAGAGCTCCCGCCAGTCGGCGTCGAGGCCGTGGCCGCCGCGGGTCTCCCAGTCGAGGTAGGCGCGGGCGCGGTCCGGGGTGCGGCCGGGGAGGAAGAGCGGGAGCGCGCGCAGCAGGTAGCCGGGCCGGAAGCCGGCGAAGCACCGGGTGGGGTCGAGCAGGGCGAGTCGGCCGGTCCGGGCGGGGGCGTGCAGGGCGTATTCCAGGGCGATCCAGGCTCCGTACGAGTGGCCGCAGAAGTCGGCCCGGGGGACGTCGAGTTCGTCGAGGACGGCGTCCAGCCAGCCGAGCAGTCCGGGGACTCCGTCGAGGGCGGCACCGTCGTGGACGCTGCGTCCGGGGTCGCCGATGAGGTCGACGGCGAGGACGCGGTGTCCGGCCGCGGCCCAGGGGGCGGCGTTGGCGGACCACGTGGTGGAGGTGGCGCCGCCGCCGTGGAGGAGGACGAGGGGGCGTCCGTCGTGGGGGCCGCAGGCGTTGATCCGGGTGGTGCCGTGGGCGGTGCGCACGGTGAGGGCCTCGACGGGGACGGGCCAGCGGGCCAGCAGGGCGTCGTAGGCGGCGAGGAAGGGGGCGGTGCGGGACGGGGCGGTGCGGGCGGACATGGCGGGCCTCCGCAGGTGTGGTGTGATGGCGTGCGGAACCGCTCGCCCGGCAAGCATCTCGACCGGCGAGTATCCCGCTCAGCAACTATCTCGCCCAGCGATTATCTCGCCGAGTGAGAGAATCATGGCACGGATGTGCCCGAGGAGGGACGACAGGGTGTCCGAAGTCGAGGAACCGATGCGGCTGGTCCACCTACTGCGCGGTCTGACGGTCGAACTCGATCTGTTCGGGGCCGAGTTCGCGTCCCGCAACGGTCTGCACCCGACCGATCTGCGGGCGTTGATCCACCTGCTGGACGCCGACCGGGCCGGAGCGGTGGTCACCCCGGGCCGGCTCGGCGCGGCGTTGCACCTGAACTCGGCCGGGACGACCGGCCTGGTGGACCGGCTGGAGAAGCTCGGGCTGATCCGCCGCGAGCGCGACCCGCAGGACCGGCGCAGGGTGCGGCTGGTGGTGGAGGACCGGGCGATGGA
Organism: Kitasatospora sp. NPDC059577; assembly: GCF_042735475.1. Lineage (NCBI taxonomy): Bacteria > Bacillati > Actinomycetota > Actinomycetes > Kitasatosporales > Streptomycetaceae > Kitasatospora > Kitasatospora sp. NPDC059577. The sequence goes on from NZ_JBHWBZ010000061.1 coordinate 60,531, forward strand.
GTTGGGACAGGGTTTCTTCGGCGGGCTGATCGGCGATCTGCTCGGCGCGATGCGGGAGTTCGGCCCGGGGGAGCTGGACACGGCCCGGCGCTTCCTGGAGGCGATGACCGGGGTGGTCACCGCCGCCAGGCGGGCCGGACAGGAGTAGGCGCCGGGGAGCGGGGCCGGGCCGAACCCGGGGGCCGCGCCGGACCGGGCGGCGGGGGCGGGGCCGGCGGCGGGGGCGGGGCGCGGCGGGGTCGGCGGGGGCGT
>NZ_JBHWBZ010000062.1:0-60141 GCF_042735475.1 Kitasatospora sp. NPDC059577
GGGGGGGGCGCGGGGGGGGGGGGGGGGGGCGCGCGCGGGGGGGGGGGGGGGGGGGGGGGGGGGGGGGGGGGGGCCGGGGGGGGCCGGGGGGGGGGGGGGGGGGGGGGGGGGGGGGGGGGGGGGGGCAACGGCGGACGGCCGGGGCGCGGTGGTGACGGTACGGGACCGTCGGCCGCGCCCCGGCCGTCCGGGGAACGAGGCGGTGAAGGCCGGTCGGGGAGCCGGCTCAGGAGGCGGGCACGCCGGGGGCGGCGCCGCGCTCCTGGAGCATGTCGGTCATCAGCTGCACCTCGGAGGTCTGGGCGACCACCATCGACTGCGCGAGCCGCTTCTCGGTGTCGTTCCTGGCCAGGTCCACGTAGCCCTGGGCCATCTCGACGCCGCCCTTGTGGTGCTCGATCATCAGCTGCAGGTAGAACACCTCGGCGTCCCGCCCGCTGAGCGAACGCAGCTTCGCGATCTGGGTGTTGGTCGCCATGCCGGGCATCAGCGAACCGTCGTGCGCCGGGTAGTCGTGGCCCATCTTCATCCACGCCATCGGCTTGGCGGTCGAGTGCTGGGTCAGCCCCCACTGGTCCAGCCAGCCCATCATCATCCCGCGCTGGTTGGCCTGGGTGTTGATGATGTCGAAGGCGAGGGTGCGGGTCGGCTCGTCGCCGGTCCGGTCCCGGACCGCGAACGACAGGTCCACCGCCTGCTGGTGGTGGGTCGCCATGTCGCGGGCGAAGCCGGCCTCGGGCGAATCGTCCGCCGGGACGGACAGCGAGGTGCCGGAGGCGGAGGTCCCGCTCGCGACCAGCGCCGGCACGCCCAGCGCCAGCGCCACGGCGGCGGCCAGCGCGGCCGGCCACCACATGCGCCGGCGGCGCGGGGCCGCTGCTCCGCCGTCCTCGGCGGTGACGGCCCCGGTGACGGCCTCCGCGGCCGTCCCGACGGCGTCCTCGGCCGCGGCGCCCCCGGAGCGGTCCGCGTCGGCGGTCACATCTGCCCCATGGTGCAGGAGGCGCCCGGCTCCTGGGTCTGCTTGCCCTGGACGTACTTGGTGAAGAACTCGTTCACCCGCGGGTCGCTGGCGCTGTCCACGACCAGCTGGGTGCTCCAGGCGTTCAGGGTGATGGTGCCCTGCTCGTCCGGGTACGGGCTCATCAGCGAGTACTGGGTGGTCTTCACCTTGTCGGAGAGGGTCTTGATGTCGTCCGGCGTGGCCTTGCCGTTGTAGGTCACCCACACGGCGCCGTGCTCCAGCGAGTGGACGGCGCGCTCGTTCTCGACCGGCTGGTCGTAGACGTGGCCCATGCAGTCCAGCCAGACCGCGTTGTGGTCGCCGCCGACGGGCGGGGTCATCGGGTAGGTGACCTTCTCCTTCACGTGGTTGCGGGTCAGCTCGCCGAAGGTCTTCACACCGGGGATGTCCGCGTTGGCGGCGGTTTCCTTGTCCTTCTTCTTCTGGTTCTGGTCCATGACGACCCAGGTGCCGGTGGCTATCGCGGCGATCACCAGCACACCGGCCACCACCGAGGCGACGACCTTGTTGCGGCGGTCGCGGCGCTGCTCGGCGGCGCGCAGCTCGGCGATCCGGGCACGGCGGTCGAGGCCGGCCTGCTTGCCGCCGGACTTGTTGGACTGCTTCGAAGCGGAACCCATGACGGTGTCCTTGTCTCCGCCGCGCACGGGTCGGTGGCGGCGGTCAGCTGGAGTGTGTGGCGTGGCGGATCCGTCGGCGGCTGGGCCGACGGTGGGTTCCGCTCAGGACCGGTGGACCTGGAGCTCGTGCAGGTCGGGCGCCGGGTGCGAACCGTCCAGCAGGCCCGCGGGCACCACCCGGGGCGGCGCCTCGGGCGCGGCCGGGGTCACGGGTGACACGGCGGGCTGCGGCTGCGGCGGCGGATTGGGCAGCTGGGCGTCCTGCGGGCAGTACGGGTGGCTGGAGCAGCCGTTGTTGCGCGGGGGCTCGCCGTCGGCGGTGCAGAGGATCCAGTGCCCCTGCTCCTCGGCGATCCGGCGCTGGTCGGAGGCGTTCGGGGCCTTGCCGACCTCGGCGATCTTCGCGGCCTTGGCGGGCCTGGTGGCCTGCGCGGTGTGGCCGGCGTGGGGCGTTTGTCCCGTCGCGACCTGGACGCTGACGACGCTGACGGCAGTGACCGGGGCGGCGGCCGGCACCGGAAGGGCGGGCCCGTCCAACGCCTTCGCCTGGCCCGCGCAGGGCAGCATCGTCAGCAGGGCCACGAGCAGCAGGACCAACAGCGCACCCACCGGGCGGCCCGCCGGTGCGGCCCTCCCCGGTCGGGGTGAGCTGGGGGCCGACGCGGTCATGCGGACATTTAATCAGCCGAACGTGTGAAGCGATGCCCCCCATCGGCCCTGATTTTCGGGCATCAGCACGCCCGGATGTCCAGGAAACACCCTGCTCCGGGCACATCCGGCAAGCACGGACGGAACGGAAGCGGACGGGGCGGTGACGCCCACGGCCGGGACCCGGGGCGCGGACCGCGAACCGGCTGGTCGGCGCGGTGGCCGGGATACTCCGCTGGGTGACCGGTTGTCGCCGAAACCCGGACAGGGTCGTTGCACGTGGAGAACAATGACGTCGTGCCCGGCCCGCCGGGGGCGGCGCGACCACGGACCCGAGCAGGAGCCGCCAGATGAGCAAGCAGGGTGCACCCGCACAGCCGCACCGGCCCGACGACGGCTGGTGGGACACCGTCTACGACGGCCCGGCGGGCACCCTCCCCGACACCCCGCACGCCGACCCGGGGGACGGCAGCGTCGACGACTGGTTCGACACGGCGGTCGGGCTCATCGGGCAACAGCGCCCGCCGGAGCCGGCGGCCGCGACGACGGCGGAGCCGACGGTGCAGGAGGCCCTGGCCCTGGCCGCGGAGCCGGCCGCGACCGGGGAGCCGACCGGGGAGCCGACCGTGCCCCTGACAGCAGTGCCGACCGCGGCGCCGGAAGCCGGGCCGGCTCCGGCCCGGGTACCGGAGCAAGCGGCCGCGCCGGAAGCCGAGCAGGCGCCCACTCGCCCGCCTGCGCAGGACGAAGGGGGCAGCGGGGACAGCCTCGACGACTGGTTCGCCACCGCGGTCGGCGTGATCGACGGCACGGGGTCGACCGGGTCGGTCGAGGCGACCGGGTCGACCGGGTCGACCGAGGTGACCGAGGGGACCGGGTCGTGGCGGACGCCCGCGGAGACCCACCGCTTCCCGGCGCCCGCCTTCGCCGATGACGCACCGAAGGCGGAGCCGGCGCCCGAGCCGCAGCCGGAGCCAGCGACCAGGTCGGAAGCCGACCCGGTCTCGCTGGAGAAGACCGACTCGCCGTCCGCCCCTGAGCCGGAGCCCGTGGCCGGGACGGACCCGGTGGTCGAGCCCGAGCCCGAGCCCGAGCCCGTCGCGGCCGAGGTCCCGGAGGTTTCCGAGCTGCCCGAGGCCGCCGAGGAATCCGAACGGCCGGAAGCCGCCACCGCCACCGCCGCCACCGCCGCAGAAGCCGCCGACGCCCCCGGGATTCCCGACGCCCCCGCAGCGGCCAGCCGGCCGGCCCCCGCCCCCACCCCTGCCCCCGCCTCCACCCCCGTCCCGGCGCCCGAACCGGAGCCCGACCACGGACCGGCGCCCGAGCCCGCTCCGGAACCGGTGGCGCCCGCCGCGACCGTCCCCGACCCCCGTCCGGCTGGCCGCTCGCCGCGGGGCGGGGGGGGGGGGGGGGGGGCCCCCCCCCCGCGCGCGCCCCCCGCCCCCCCGGCGGGAGCCGCGCCCCCCCCGGCCGGGGCGGGCCGCGCGGGGGGCCCGCCGCCCGGCGCGCGCCGCCGCGCGGGCGGGGGCGCGCCCGGCCGGCCCCCCCCCCGCGCCGCCGCCGGCGCCCCCGCCCCCGCCCCCGGGGGGGGGGGGCCCCGCCCCCCCGGCCGCCCCACGCCCCCCGACGTACGGGCCCGAGCCGACGGCCCTGCCGGAGGCGGACCCGGCGTCGCTCCGCGCGCTCGTCCCGGACACCGTGCTGGAGGGGGCGCAGTACGGGCCGTCCGTCCTGCGGGCCGCCTCCGTAAGGGGCGACTCCGCCCGCTACCGGGGCGAACCGCGCCAGGACTCCCTGCTGGTCACCCGCTTCGGCGACGGGCCGGACGGACTGCTGCTCGCCGTACTCGGCGGTTTCGACCGGGTGGGTGGCACCGGGGACGACGCGGTCACGCCGGATGCCGTCGCCACCGGGACGGGCGAGGCCTGCCGCCAGCTCGCCGCCGCGATCGGGCGCAGCCGGGCCGGGCTGGCCGCGGACCTGCGCGACGGCGCCCGGGACCGGCTCCGTTACGGCCTGCAGCGGCTGGCCACCGGTGCCGCCGCTCCGCTGCGCGCGCTGGCGCCCCGGGCAGAGGGGGACGACACCCCGTCGCCGGCCTCGCTGCACTGCCTGATGATGTCGCTCGACCCGGAGGTGGGGTACCGCGCCGCCTTCGGCGTCGGCCCGGGCGGCCTCTACCTGCTGCGCTCCGGTCACTGGATCGACGCGTACGGGGCCCGGTTGCTGCACCACCCGGACGGCCAGCCGCCGGTGCCGGAGGGGGCTGCGGCCCCGGAGCCGCGCCCGTTCCGCTTCCGGTTGGTCCCCGCCACACCGGGGGACATCCTGTTGCTCTGCACTCCCGGGCTGGCCCGCCCGGTCGCCGACGAACCGGCCGTCGCCCACTTCCTCTCCACCCACTGGGCGCACCCGCACCCGCCGGGCACCGTCGACTTCCTGCGCCAGGTGCAGGTCCGCGCCAAGGGCTACGCCGACGACCGCACCGCCGCCGCCGTCTGGACCGAGTAGATGTAGACCGGTCTATATATTTTGCTCCTCACCGTGCGGGCCACCCCTGCACCGGAAGTCGGCCTGATCGACTTCTGGTGCAGGGGCAGGGGCGGGTGCGGGTGTGGGCGTAGCTCTCGTGTTGGCGGGTGAGTCTGTAGACCGGTCTCCATATTTCTTGCCGGTCTCGTGGTGGGCGGCCTGCGTGGGAAGTCGGCCGGTTCGACTTCCTGTACGCGGGTGTGTCGCGCGGGGCGTATTCAGTAGACCGGTCTGCATATTCGGCTGTCGTCGAGCGTCGGCGCTGCACCAGAAGTCGGCCCCATCGACTTCTACTGTCCGAAGGTGTCGCACCTGGGTGATGAGCCGGGCGAACCTGTAGACCGATCTGCAGATTCTTCCGGGGGCAAGCAGGCGGGCGGCGTTGCGCCAGAAGTCGGCCTCATCGACTTTTCGTGCAGCCGGTGCGCGCCTCCGCGCGCCGGCATCGGGCGGCGCCGGGCAGATGGGCGGGGCAGGCGGGCGGCCCCGGGCTCAGGGGGTTCGGCGGGCTGGCGCGCGAAGACTCAGTAGACCGGTCTGCATATTTTCCCGAAGTGCCCCGTTGGCCCGCGTCAGGTGCGGAGCAGGATGCCGGCGACGGCGGTGGCCTGGGTGAGGGCCGCCGGGGGGTGGGCGTCGGGGAGGCCGATGGCGATGGGAACGGCGAGGCCGTCGAGGAGGGCGCGGATCTGAGTGGCGCGGTCGGCGGCGGGGCCCGGGGTGAAGTGGCCGGTGGCGGTGCCCTCCTCGACGAGAGCGACCAGGTCGACCTGCCAGGGGGCCTCGATCTCCCGCTGGCCCTGGCGGAGCTCGTCGCTCGCGGGGGAGCGGCCCCACACCTCGACCCAGAGGATCCAGCGCGGGTCGCCGGCGCCCTCGGGCAGGTAGAGGCGCAGGTAGGCGTCGAGGCGCTGCCAGGGGTCGAGGGCGTGGTCGGCGAGGGCGTCGCGGCGGCGGGCGCCGAGCTGCTCCTCGCTCCAGCGGAGGGTCTCCAGTAGCAGTTGGTCCTTGCTGCCGAAGTAGTAGAGCAGATGTCCGGCGCTCATCTGGAGCTGCTTGCCGAGCCCGGCCATGGTGAGCTTGGCGAGCCCGTGTTCGGCGATGGCGGCCCGGGCGGTGGCGAAGACCTCCTCGCGGGGGCGTGCCGGCCGGCGCGGGCGGGGGTCGGCCATGTGCGTTGCTCTCCCTCGGTGGAACGGAGGTTCGAGGCTACCGGGGCGGGGGCGGGCCTCCCGCCCCGGTAGCCCCGGTAGCCCCGGTAGCCCCGGTAGCCCCGGTAGCCCCGGTAGCCCCGGTAGCCCCGGTAGCCCCGGTAGCCCCGGTGGCCCCGGTAGCCGCAGTGGCCCCGGTGGCCCCGGTAGCCGCGGGTGTCAGAGCGCCTTCGGCTGCTGCTGGGTGATGCAGTGGATGCCGCCGCCGTTGGCGAAGATCTCGCGGGCGTCCACGAGTTCGACGGTGCGGCCCGGGTAGGCGCGGCCGAGGATGTCGGCGGCTTCCTGGTCGCGCGGGTCGGCGAAGGCGCAGAGGATCACGGCGCCGTTGGCCACGTAGTGGTTGATGTAGGAGTAGTCGACCGGCTCGCCGTCCTCGTCCAGCAGGACGGTGGGGGCGGGCAGTTCGATGACCTCCAGCTGCCGGCCCTGGGCGTCGGTCGAGGCGCGCAGGACGGCGACGAGCTCCTGGCAGACCTCGTGGTCCGGGTGGGAGGGGTCGGGCTGGACGTGGGCGACCACGACGCCGGGGCGCACGAAGGAGGCGACGATGTCGATGTGGCCGCGGGTGCCGAACTCGTCGTAGTCGCGGGTGAGTCCGCGCGGCAGCCAGACCGCTTTGGTGGTGCCGAGGAAGGCATGCAGCTCGGCCTCGACCTCCTCCTTGGTCCAGTCGGCGTTGCGGCCCTCGCCGAGCTGCACGGTCTCGGTGACCAGCACCGTGCCCTCGCCGTCGACGTGGATGCCGCCGCCCTCGTTGATCAGGCGGGAGGCGAAGCGCTGGACGTCGGTCAGTTCGGCGATGTGCTCGGCGACGTGCTGGTCCTTGTCCCAGCGGGCCCAGGACTGGGCGCCCCAGCCGTTGAAGATCCAGTCGGCGGCGGCCCGCGAGCCCTTGCCGTCGATCAGGAAGGACGGGCCGATGTCGCGCATCCACGCGTCGTTCAGCGGGCGCTCGACGATCTCGACCCGCTCGGAGACGTACTTGCGGGCCTCCGCGGTCTCACCGGTGTTGACGATCAGCGTCACCGGCTCGTACCGGACGATGGTGTCGGCGACGGCGGCCCAGGCCTCGCGGCCGGCGTGCAGCGCCTCGGGGCTGTCGAAGGTGGGGTTGGTGGTCGGGAAGGCCATCCAGGTGCGGTCGTGCGGGTGCCACTCGGCGGGCATCCGGTAGCCGAGGGAGGCGGGCGTGGGGGTGGTCATCATCGAGTCCTTGGGGGAGACCGGGGGCGATCAGAGGAAGTAGAGGCGGCTGAGCGAGACGCTGTCGGCCGGCTCGGAGCGCAGCGGCGAGCCGTCCAGGGAGACCAGTCCGGTCTCGGTGACCTCGACGTGGCCGACCCGGGCGTTGCGCACCATGTCGCGGGGGCCGATGCCGCGGGTGCCGCGGACGCCGACGCGGCGGCGGCGGGTGGGCAGGCCGTCGGCGGGGCGGTCGAGGTAGGCGCCGTCGGCGGCGGCCTGGGCGACGAAGGCCACCGAGATGTCGGCGGCGGTCGCGCCGTGGGCCCCGAACTGCGGGCCGAGGACGAGGGGTTCGCAGCGGTCGGTGGAGGCGTTGGGGTCGCCGACCACGCCGTACGCGGGGAAGCCGGCCTTGAGGACGAGTTGCGGCTTGGCCCCGAAGTGGTCCGGGCGCCAGAGCACGATGTCGGCGAGCTTGCCGATCTCGATCGAGCCGACCTCGTGGGCGAGGCCGTGGGCGATGGCCGGGTTGATGGTGAGCTTGGCGATGTAGCGCAGTACGCGCTCGTTGTCGTCGCCGCGTTCGGCGGTCCCGTAGGAGCCGCTGCCGTCCATCGGGCCGAGTTCGGCCTTCATCTTGCCGGCCATGGCGAAGGTGCGGCGCACGGTCTCGCCGGCGCGGCCCATGCCCTGGGCGTCGGAGGAGGTGATGCCGATGACCCCGAGGTCGTGGAGCACGTCCTCGGCGCCCATGGTGCCGGCCCGGATGCGGTCGCGGGCCATGGCGGCGTCGCCGGGCAGGTCGACCTTGAGGTCGTGCGCGGAGACGATCATGCCGAAGTGCTCGCCGAGGGCGTCCCGGCCGAACGGCAGCGTCGGGTTGGTGGAGGAGCCGATGACGTTCGGCACGCCGGCCATCTTCAGCACGTTGGGGACGTGTCCGCCGCCGCAGCCCTCGATGTGGAAGGCGTGGATCGTGCGGCCCTCCAGCACCTTGAGGGTGTCCTCGACGGAGAGGCACTCGTTCAACCCGTCGGTGTGCAGGGCGACCTGGACGTCGTACTCCTCGGCGACCCGCAGTGCGGTGTCCAGGGCGCGGGTGTGCGCGCCCATGTCCTCGTGCACCTTGAACCCGGACGCGCCGCCTTCGGCCAGGGCCTCGACCAGCGGGGCCGGGTCGGAGGACGAACCGCGGCCCAGGAAGCCGATGTTGACCGGCCAGGCGTCGAAGGCGTTGAAGGCGTGGCGCAGCGCCCAGGGGGAGTTGACGCCGACGCCCCAGACCGGGCCGAACTCCTGGCCGATGATCGTGGTGACGCCGGAGGCCAGCGAGGCCTCCATGATCCGCGGCGAGAGCAGGTGGACGTGGGTGTCGATGGCGCCGGCGGTGGCGATCATGCCCTCGCCGGAGACGATCGTGGTGCCGGTGCCGACGACGACGTCCACGCCGTCCAGGGTGTCCGGGTTGCCGGCCCGGCCGATCGAGGCGATCCGGCCGCCGATCAGGCCGATCGAGGTCTTGCGGATGCCCTGGACCGCGTCGATGACGAGGACGTTGCTGATCACGACGTCGCAGGTGTCGCGGACGGCGGCGGGCTTGAGGTGCAGGCCGTCCCGGGCGGTCTTGCCGAAGCCGGCCAGGAACTCGTCGCCGGGTGCCTGGGAGTCGGATTCGACGCGGACGATCAGGCCGCTGTCACCGAGCCGGATCCGGTCGCCGGCGCGCGGGCCGTGGACCGAGATGTAGTCGTGCGGGGTGATCGAGGTCACGAGGGCACCTCCGAGTCGTCGAAGCCGGTCAGGTAGCCGGTCGCGCGGGCCTTGGCCAGGGCGGCCTCCTTCGCGCCGGGCGCGTCGAGGGGGCCGTCCACGAGTCCGGCGAAGCCGATCGCGACCCGCGCGCCGCCGATCGGCACCAGGCCGACCTCGACGGTGGCGCCCGGGTCGAAGCGCACCGAGGAGCCGGCCGGGACGGCGAGGTGGGTGCCGTAGGCGGCGGCGCGGTCGAAGGCCAGGCGCGGGTTGGCCTCGAAGAAGTGGAAGTGCGAGGTGACCGAGATCGGCACCTCGGAGGTGTTGTGGACGGGGAGCAGCAGGGTCTCCTCGACCGGGTCGTAGCCGGCGCCGTCGCCGATGAGCGCGCCGCCGGGGGCCTCGTCGCCGAGCGAGCCGGCGCCCTTGAACGGGTCGTTGACGACGGCGAGGCGGGTGCCGTCGTCGAAGACGGCCTCGACCTGGATGACGGTGACCACGTCCGGCACGCCGGGCAGCACGTCGTCGGCGGTCAGCACGGAGCGGCCGGCCTCGATGGCCTCGGCCAGGCGCCGGCCGTCGCGGGCGGCCTCGCAGACGGTGTCCGCGATCAGGGCGGTGGCCTCGGGGATGTTGAGGCGTACGCCCCGGGCTCGGCGGGCGCGGGCCAGCTCGGCTGCTGTGAAGATCAGCAGCCGGTCCCGCTCGGTGGGGGTCAGTCGCACGGTTCCTCGCTCGCGGTCGCCGGGGGTGGGGTGGGGTGGGCGCGGGGCCCGGGGGCTTCCGGGGTGACGTTAGAACGTCGTTCAAACATCTGGGGCCATTGAACCCGGACCGGGGCGCCCTGTCCAGCGTTGCCGGTTCGCGTCGCTTCGGCTTCTCGGACGGCGGTGGGGTGAGGGCTGCGGCGGTGGGGGGTGAGGGCCGCGGCGGCGGGGGAACCCGCCGGCCGGCGGTCCGGGGAGCGGGCGGGAGTGGAGTGGGGGGCGCGTGGTCGGGCGCACGGTTCGGACGGGCGCCGGGTGTGCGCGGGATCGAGAGGTGGCGGGTTCGAAAACGGCCTCTGCGCTTCGCAAACCCGTCCGGCGCGGGCAGTTGGATCACGCGAACCTCCCCGTGCCCCTTTCACCCCACGTGATCGGACGCACACTGTTGCAAACGCCGTCAACTGGGCATGAGGATGGTGGTCAGATCGAGTGGGCCACCCGGCCGGCGGGGGATCCGGAGGCGGGGGTCCGGATTCCAGGGCGGGGGCATGTGGTGATGGACGGTCAGTCGCGATTCCCACGGCAGCGGACGAGTTCGGGCGACGCCTACCGCTCCGGGCCGGTCCAGGGCGCGGTCGGCGGCACCGGGGCGACCGGTGCGACCGGGGCCACCGGAACGCCCGGAACGCCCGGGACCGCCGGGACCGCCGGGGCGACGGGGACGACCCTGCCGGGCACGCCGGCCCCCGGCTGCGCGCTGCACCGCCGGCTGCACCTGACGCTCGACCCGGCCGACCTGGTCGCGGTCGGCTCGGTCCGGCGGCGGCTGCGCTCGGCGCTCAGCCACTGGGGGGTGCCGGAGCTCTGTGACACCGCCGAGCTGCTCTCCTCCGAGCTGGTCACCAACGCGCTGCTGCACACCGGCAAGGGCGCGGTCTTCGACGCGGTGCTCGGCACGGACCACCGGCTGCGCATCGAGGTGCAGGACGGCACCAGCAGGCTGCCCGGCCGCCGGCGCGACCCGGAGGCCGAGTACGCGACCTCGGGGCGCGGCCTGATGCTGGTGGAGGCGCTCGCGGACTCCTGGGGCGTGCAGCTGAGAGGCGACGGCAAGGTCACCTGGTTCGAACTCGCGTCGCCCTGATCCCGGCCCGGCGGTCGTAGGATCGTTCGCGGTCGATTGATTCGCCGTCGAAGGAAGCCCTGAACAGAAGGCGGAACCGAAGATTTCCGGCCCGTTGGCATTGCCGCTCGGCGGAACATTGGCCAGGATGGTGGGAATGTGTGTCCACGTGCGGGAGCAGCGGGGAGACCGTACCTCGACTGACCACCGTCCGTCGGCACCGTCCTATCCAGCACGACCATCACACCGCCACGCGGCCCGTCCGGACGGTCGGCGCGGTCCGCCACGGCAGCGGCAGGAGCAGCATGCCCACTGAGCCCGAGTCGCCGGGGCCGGCGCTCCCTCCCGGCGCGTCCGCCGTCGAGCCGCGAGCCGTGGAGCCCAGAACCGCAGAGCCGCGCACTGCCGAACCACGCACCGCGGACCCGCGCACCGCGGACCCACGCACCGTCGGCCCGCGCGTCGTCGAACAGCCGACCGCCCCGGACCCGCGGACCCCCGTTCAGTCCGTCGCCGACGCCACCACCGGCGGGACGGGCCGGGCCCGCCCGCCCGCGCAGCAGACCCGGCGGGCCCCGGCCGCGCGCCCGTCCCCGAGCCTCGCCGCCGCCCGGCTGGCGCCCGTGCTGTCCGGCGGGCTGCCGCCGGCCTCCGCCGACACCATGCCGGACTGGCTGGAGCCCGCGATGGCCGCCAACGGCATCGGCTCCTTCGACTGGGACATCCGCCGCGACGTCCTGGAGGGCGACCCGCGGGCCTGCACGATCATCGGCCTGGACGCCCTGGCGCAGGTCCGCTTCGACCGCACGGCCGCCTCCTTCCTGGCCCTGTTGCACCCCGAGGACGCGCCGGTGGTGCGCCGCCGGGTCGAGCGCGCGGTCGCCGAGCTCGGCCAGTGCGGCGCGTACTACCGCACCGTCGGCCCGAACGGCGCCATGCGCGCGGTCCGCTTCCGCGGCCGGGTGCTCGCGGACGCCTTCGGCCGCGCCTCCCGGATGGTCGGCTTCGTCTGGGACGCCACCGTCGAGCTGCACAAGCGCGACCACGCCGACCGGATGGCCCTGCTGCGCGAGGCGCGCTCCCGGTTCATCAAGGAGGCGGCGCGCGCCCTCTCCGAAGCCGTCACCGTCCGTGACGTGGCCCGGGTGTTCACCGAGCTGCCGCTGCCCGGACTGCCGCCGGACGGCCTGGTGCTGGCGTCCTTCGAGGCCGGACGGGCCCGGATCCTCGGCGCCTCCGGCTACCGCACCGACGCGCTGGCGGTCTGGGACCGCACCGTGCTGCCCGCCGGCCACCCGGCCGCCGAGGCGCTGCGGCACCGCACGCCGGTGTTCGTCTCGACCCGCGAGGAGTTCCGCGACGGCTACCCCGACGTGTGGGAGCCGACCAGCCGCACCGGCCGCGGTTCCTGGGCGTACCTGCCGCTGGTGGCCAGCGGCCGGGCGATCGGCGTCTGCGTGGTGAGCTTCGACGACGAGCGCGAGCTGGACGCGGACGAGCGCACCCTGCTGACCACCCTGGGCGGACTCGTCGCCCAGTCGCTGGCCCGCGCCCGGCTGCACGACGCCGAGCACGAGCTGGCGGCCGGCCTGCAGCGGGTGATGCTGCCGCGGACCGTCCCGTCCGTTCCGGGCGTGACCACCGCCGTGCGCTACCTCGCGGCCGGCTCCGGCCTGCAGATCGGCGGCGACTGGTACGACGTGGTGCCGCTGCCCGGCGGGCACGTCGGCCTGGTGATCGGCGACGTCCAGGGCCACGACGTGCACGCCGCCGGGATCATGGGCCAGCTGCGGATCGCGCTGCGCGCCTACGCGGCCGAGGGCCACCCGCCCGCCGCAGTGATGGCCCGCGCCTCCCGCTTCCTCGCCGACCTGGACACCGACCACTTCGCGACCTGCACCTACGCCGAGGTCAACGTGGACTACGGCGTGGTCTACGCGGTCCGGGCCGGCCACCTCGACCCGGTGGTGCGCCGCGCGGACGGCACCGCCGCCGTGGTGCCGGTGGCCGGCGGACTGCCGCTGGGCATCGACCCGGACCAGGAGTACCGGGTCACCCGGTTCAGCCTGGACCCGGGCGAGACGGTCCTGCTCTGCACCGACGGCCTGGTCGAGGCGCGCGGCATGGACCTGGACGAGGGCATCGCCCGGCTCACCCGGGTGCTCGCCCACCCGCTGCCGCCCGCCGAGCGGGCGGCCCGCGACCCGCTGGAGGAGCTGGCCGACCGGATCGCCTCCCAGGCCGCCGACTCCAGCGAGCGCGAGGACGACATAGCGCTGCTGCTGCTGCGCTGGGACGGACCGGCGGGCGGCCTCGCCGCCCAGCAGTTGCGCCGCCGGATCGGTCAGGCCGACCTGGCGCGGGTCGCCGAGGTGCGGGCCGAGCTGCGCGACGCGCTGCGCCGCTGGGGCGTCGCCGAGTTCATCGACACCGCCGAACTGCTCTCCTCCGAGCTGGTCACCAACGCCATCCGGCACACCGACCGGGACGCCATGTTCACCGCCCGGCTGTACCGGGAGTCCGAGGACGACGGCGGGCGGGCCCGGCTGCGGGTCGAGGTGGAGGACGAGTCGGACCTGTGGCCGACCCGTCGGACGCCGGGGGAGCAGGCCTCCTCGGGGCGTGGGCTGATGCTGGTCGAGGCGCTTGCGGACTCCTGGGGCGTGGAGCCGCGCGGGTCGGGCAAGCGGATGTGGTTCGAGCTCAGCGGTGCGACGGCGGCCTGAGCGCCCTGGTCCCCGCCTGAGCGCCGACGCCCCCGTGAGCGTCGGCGCTCCGGGGGCGTCCGGGCCCCGGAGCGTCAGCCGAACTGCTGCTCCAGGTCCTTCAGCTTGCGTTCCAGCGAGTCCAGCCGGGGCAGTGTGACGGTGTCCTCCTCCACGGTCAGGTCGATGGTGCGCAGCTCCGGGCGGGCCGGCAGACCGGGCTGGACGACCGCGCCCTCGGCGGGTTCGACCTCGCGCTGCGCCGCCGAACCGACCTCGCGGGGCGCGGCGGTCCGCTCCACCTCGGGGCGTTCGGCGGTGACCCGTTCGGCGGTGACCCGTTCGGCCCCGGGTCCGTCGGCTATGGCGGGCTCCGAGCCGGACTCCAGCCGGCGTGCGGGGGTGCCGCGGCGCCAGGCGCTGTGGGAGCGGTTGATCGCCCGGATCTCGGCCCGCTCGCGGCGCCCGGCCAGCTTGCGGCGCTCCTTGTCCAGGGCGCGTTCCCGCTTGTCGTCGCGGACCTCGTCCACCGCCTCGTCCAGGCTGCGCACGCCCTCCAGGAGCATCAGCGACCAGGCCGCGTAGGTTTCGCGGGGAGCGCGCAGCCAGCGGACGATGCGGATCTGCGGCAGCGGCCGGGGGACCAGCCCCTGTTCGCGCAGCGCGGCCCGGCGGGTCTGCTTCAGCGCCCGGTCGAACAGGACCGCCGCCGAGAGGGACATGCCGGAGAAGAACTGGGGGGCGCCGGCGTGGCCGAAGCCACGCGGGGCGTGCACCCAGTTGAACCAGGCCGAGGCGCCGGCGAAGACCCAGACCAGCAGCCGCGATCCGAACGCCGCGTCACCGTGGCTGGCCTCGCGGACGGCGAGCACCGAGCAGAACATCGCGGCGCCGTCGAGGCCGAACGGGACGAGGTACTCCCAGCCGCCGGACAGGCCCAGGTTCTGCACGCCGAAGCCGACCAGTCCGTGGAAGGACAGCGCGGCGGCGACCCCGGCACAGCAGAACAACAGTGTGTAGGAGGCGGCGCCGTAGAGGGATTCCTTGCGGCGGCGCCGTTCCTCGGAACGTTCCCAGGAATCCGTGCCCGGGGCGCCGGCGGATCCCCGGTTGCGGAGCAGGGCCACCAGGAGCGCGCTGACCAGAAGCCCCGCGACTCCGGTGACGGCCCACCCGAGCGGTATGTCGGACAATTTCATCGCCGGAACCAGCCTCGCTTTCTGCGTCGCGTTCCTGCGTCGTGATGGCGGGGACCATCATGGCGGATGCTCGGCGGGCGAATGACCGATTTGCTGTCAATGCGCTGGGGAGAGGGATTTCTGACGCAGCAACAAAAAGATTGTCGGATTAATGCGAAGTGGATTGTTCCTGCAATTCCGGGCTTTTCGGACCCGGTTTCGCACGGGCATTCGTCAACCCCGTGTGACGCGGGGGCAGCCGGTGCACATGTCCTGCGGTTCCGCGGTGTAGACGAGGCAGCAGCTGGCCCGGATCCGCTCCACACGCGGAGCGCCGTCGCACCCGGGAGCCGGGGGCGCGAAGCCGGCGCCCGGGGTGAAGGGGCTCGGGGCGGGGGCGGGGCCGCCGTCCGCGCCGGGCGCGCACGCGGGCTCGGCGGGCGCCAGCAGCGCGGACAGCTCGGCGCACGCCCGCTCCGCCTCCCCGAGCAGCCCGCCCGCGTACCAGAGCCCCTCCACCACGGCGTCCGTCGTCATCGCCCACAGCACCCGGGGCCCGCGCCGCGCCTGCGGGCGGAATGCGGCCAGCACCGGATCGAGGAACCCGCCCAGCGCGCCCCGCAGTCCGGCGGCCAGCGCGGCTTCGTCCGGCACCGTGCGGGCCTGCGGCGAGCCGGCCTCCGGATCGTCCGGCAGGCAGGCGAACTCCGCCGTGCGGACCGTCAGTTCCACCATCCCGGGGCGTCGGCGCAGCGAGACGTCGCCGAGGGCGAGCAGCGGGACGCGTCGTTCCAGGAACCACGGCAGCGTGAACAGCAGTGAGACCGGCCAGACGAAGCGGTGCAGCCCGAAGCCGGCCGCGACGTCCGGGCGCAGCGGCCGCCCGTAGCGGGCGAGACCCTGCCGGGCATCGTGGGTGATCAGCTCGCGCACCGCCTCGGGGCGGGCGACCAGGTCCGCCGCGGGCAGCCAGCCGCCGCCGCGTCGGGGCGGTGCGCAGCGCACGCTCAGGACGGGGGTGAGCCCGGTCAGCCGGTGGTACGAGGGGGCGCCCGGTGCGGAGAGCGCGGGGGTGGGGGCGGGGGCGTGCGCCCCGGTGCTGCGGGGGGCGCGCGGCGCGGGGCCGGGCCGGGTGCTGCTCGCGGTCATGGGCGGGCCCCATCGGGTCGACCGGGCCCGCCCATGGACCGCCCGGCGCCACCCGGCGGTGGTGTGCCGGGCGCGGCCGGACCGGGGCATGGCGGTGCCCGGGGAACGGCAAGGCGACCCGGCCGGGGCGCTGCTCACCCCAGCCAGGTTAGGCTCACCTTAGCTGATTGTTCCCCGGGTCTCGCTGGCGATGCGCCCGTCCGGGGGAGGCCCCGGCGCGCGGGCGGCGCCCAGCTGGCGCGCGAGCCAGACCGGCACCCCGCCCAGGGCCTGCACCAGCCGGGCGGCCTCGGCGCGCAGCCGCGCGGCCTCGGCCGGCTCGGACACCTCGGCGAGCGCCGCGAGCGCCGGAGCCACCCCCACCGTGAAGCCGAGTTGCTCGCGCAGCCGCAGCGAGGCGTCGAAACCCTCCCGGGCGTTGCTCCGGTCCCCGCGGGAGAGCGCCAGGGCGGCCAGGTGGCGCCAGGTGTACGAGCGCAGCAGTTCGTCCCCGCGCTCACCGGCGCCCTCGTGCGCCCGGCGGTAGGCGATCCAGGCGGCGCTGCGGTCGCGCAGCAGGTTCTCGGCGACCAGCCCGCGCCGGAAGTCCAGCAGCGGCCGGCCGGGAGCGTCCGGCGGCAGCAGGGCCGAGGTGCGGCCGAGCGCGGCCTGCGCCTCGTCCAGCCGGTCCCGCGGGCCGAGCACGCTCGCCACGTACGCCAGGAAGCCGCGGGCGCAGGCGGCGCCCGCGCGCTGCTCGGTGCCGGCCGCCAGTGCCTCCGCCAGGCGCAGCGCCTGCTCCGCCTGCGGCCAGTGCGCCGCGGTGAACAGGCACTGCTCGATGAGGAGTTCGGCCCGCCCTAGGGCCGCTGCCGGGTCGTGCTCGGCGGCCGGGCGCAACAGCTCGGCGGCCTCCTGCCAGCACCCCCGGGACCTCAGTCGCCACACGGTGTCGCCCGGCTCCTCCGTTGCCGCCCGCCCCCGCCCGTCCGGGTCGCTCGGGCCCCATCCGTGCTCCGACAACGCCACCTCCTTGTGTGCGCCATCCAGCGGGGCGCGGACCCGCCCCCTGGGGCCCTGCCGCCATGACTCGTGCGCATGGCGACGGCAGGGCGAAAGGCCCGCGCTGTGGCGGCAATTCAACACGGGGGTGAGCTTGTGCACCAGATCACGAGCGGAGGTTGTTGCTTTCGGAGGAGAAATGATCTAGAGGGGCGCTGGTGGGGCGGACCGGCGGGGCACCCCGGCGGTCAGGAGGTCCAGCCGGTCTCCATCAGAGCCTCGGCGGCGCCGTTCGCGGGCTGCGGCACACCCGCCAGGTCCAGGCTGAACAGGGCCACCAGCAGCTGCTCGCCACGCACCGTGGCCTGGTGCGAATAGCCCGCGAGGGTGAACATCGCGGCGGCCATCTCCTCGGCGTGCAGGGTCTGCAGCCACAGGCACTCGACCGACTTCACGTCGGCCGGCTCGGTCCAGGTGTCGACCTGCGCGACCATCCGGCTGCCCAGCAGGGTGACCCCGTCGCGCTCCTGCGCCTCGGTCAGCTCCAGGTCGTCGAAGCCGAGCCACTCCAGGTAGCGGGCGGCGGTGAACACCGCGTCCTGCGAGGTGCGCACCGGGTGCGGACGGAACGGGGCGCGGTGGCGGAACGGACGGGAACGGCCGGCCGAGGTGCCGGGCACCGCGGGCGGGGCGGGCACCGGTGCCCCCATCGGGTGCGCCGGGTGGGGACGGGAGGCCTGCGGACCGGGCGCGGCGAGCGGGCCGGCCGTGCCGCCGCCCAGCCGGGTGGCGCGGTCCACCGGCAACCGGACGGTCGCACCGCAGTTGCAGGTGAACTCGGGCTGCGGCCACTGGTCGGAGCGGCCGCAGTGCGGGCAGCGCATGTTCAGCCAGGAGTCCTCCCAGGACCGGAAGCGCACCTGCACCGGCACCCCGCCGCGCAGCAGCGGCACCTTGAGCGAGGCCCCGCAGGGACAGGGCAGCGACGGCGGCTCGTACAGGTGCTCGCGACGGCAGGCGGGGCAGCGGATCGCCCGGGCGCCACCGCCCGCCCCTTGGTGCGTGGGGTCGTGTCCGGTGAAGTCGTCGGGCAGTCCGGCCATCGCGGGCTCCGTCCGTCGGTGTCGGGTGGGTGGGACGATTCCCATGCTCCCCGAAATGTCCGGCGATGGGCGCGGAATGGGGCAATCCTCAGGGACGGATCAGGGACCCCTCACCACCGGGGGCGGGACGGCCTCAGACCGGAGGATGACGGTCAGCCGGCCGACCAGCGGGCCAGGTCGGCGGGGGTGTCCAGATCGTCCGGCACGGCGACGTCGGCGCACTCGACCAGGACGACCTCCGGCGCGTGCGCCGCCAGCAGGGCGCGGGCGCCGGCGTCGCCGGAGGCGCCCGCCGCCGCCTCGGCGAAGTACCGCGCGCCGATCAGCACCGGGTGGCCGCGCCGCCCGCCGTAGGCCGCCGCGGCCAGCCCGGCGCCCGCCCGGTGCGCGGCCAGCAGCCGGGCGACGGCGGCCGGGGTGACGCCCGGGGTGTCCACCAGCATCACGAGCACCGCCGCGGCCCGCGGCGGGAGCGCGGCCAGGCCGGCCCGCAGCGAGGAACCCATGCCGCCCGCCCAGTCCGGGTTGGCCACCAGACGGCAGCCCGGCAGGTGGGCGGTGGCCCGGACCCGGTCGCCCGCCGCGCCCAGCACCACCGTGACGTCCGCGCAGCCGCCGGCCCGGACCACCGCCACCGCGTGCTCCGCCAGTGACCGGCCCCCGTACCGGATCAGCGCCTTGGGCCGCCCGCCGAGGCGCCGGCCGCCCCCGGCGGCGAGCACGAGGGCGGCGACCGGGGCGGGCCCGGCGGGCGTCGGCGCAGTCTGCATGGGCCCAGCCTGCCGGTACCGGGCGGGGTCGCGCATTGTGTGAATCCACAAGGGGACGCCGCAGGTGGCGGCCGCTCCCCGGCGGTTCGGCCGCTGGCCCTGCGGGCCCCCGCCGCCTGTACTGGGGCGATGAACACCGCACCGCGCCCGCTGGTGGACCGTTTCGGCCGGGTCCACACCGATCTTCGGGTCTCGTTGACCGACCGCTGCAACCTGCGCTGCACCTACTGCATGCCGGCGGAGGGGCTGGACTGGCTCGCCCGGGACTCGGTGCTGGGCGACGACGAGGTGGTGCGGCTGGTGCGGATCGCCGCGGAGCGGCTCGGCATCGCGTCGGTGCGGCTGACCGGCGGGGAGCCGCTGCTGCGCCGCGGGCTGCCGGGGCTGGTCGGACGGCTGGCCGGACTCGGGGTCGACCTCTCGCTGACCACGAACGGGATCGGCCTGGCGCGCACGGCCGTCGCGCTGCGCGCGGCGGGGTTGCGGCGGGTGAACGTCAGCCTGGACACGCTGCGTCCGGAGCGGTTCGCGGCGATCACCCGGCGGGACCGGATCGGTGACGTGTTCGCGGGCCTGGCGGCGGCGAAGGCGGCGGGGCTGGGACCGGTGAAGGTCAACGCCGTGCCGGTGCGCGGGGTGAACGAGGACGAGATCGTCCCGCTGGCCGCGTTCGCCGTGGAGCACGGGTACCTGATGCGGTTCATCGAGTCCATGCCGCTGGACGCGCAGGGGGCGTGGGACCGGGCCGCGATGGTGACGGCGGAGGAGGTCCTGGCCGCGCTCGCGGAGCGGTTCGACCTGGTGCCGGTGGGACGGCACGGCAGCGCCCCGGCGGAGGAGTGGCGGATCGCGGGCACGGACGCGGTGGTCGGGGTGATCGCCTCCGTCACCCGGCCGTTCTGCGGCGGCTGCGACCGGGTCCGGCTGACCGCCGACGGGCAGCTGCGCAACTGCCTGTTCGCGACGGAGGAGTCCGACCTGCGGGCGCTGCTGCGCGGCGGGGCGGACGACGCGGCGATCGAGGCGGCCTGGCGGGCATCGGTGGCGGGCAAGGGGCCGGGACACGCCATCGGGAGCGCGGGCTTCGTCCGGCCGGACCGCCCGATGTCCGCGATCGGCGGCTGACACCCCGCGGCAGGCGGCAGGCAGCAGGCGGAGCGAGGACAGGCCGCGGGAGCGAGGCCGGGGGAGGGGACAGGTCGCGGGAGCGAGGCCGGGGAGGGAGGCGGACCGGCCCGGGTACGAGCGGGTGTGAGCTTCGACATGCTCCGCGGCCGCCCGTGGCGTCGGCTTGACCCGCTCTCGGGGCGGCTGGTCTGCTGGTCCGCCGTCAACCCGCCCCTGACCTCGGGAGTTCTCCGTGCCCGCCCGCCGCTCCACCCAGTCCGCCGCCACGGTGTTCCTGATATGCGCGCTCGCGCTGGTCGGCTGGCTGATCGGCGGCCGCGACCACCCGACGACCGGCCCGGAGGGCGGCGGCACCGCCGCACCCGCCGGCGGCCGGGGCACCAGCCCGCTGCAGAACCCCGACGGCACCGAGCCCGGCCTGGCCCCGCTGACCACCGCCGAGGAGCGGAAGGCCGGCCGGGACGTCATCGCCGCGGTCGCCACCGCCGCCGCCGGCACCAAGGACGGCTACGACCGCGACGAGTTCGGCCCGGCCTGGACGGACAACGTCGACGGCGTCCCGCTCGGCCGCAACACGTGCGAGACCCGCAACGACCTGCTCGCCCGGGACGGCACCGCTGTCGAGCGCAAGGACGGCTCGGACTGCACGGTCACCGCGATGACCATCCGGGACCCGTACACCGGCAGGACCGTCCGGTGGACCAAGCAGCAGGCGAGCAAGATCCAGATCGACCACGTGATGCCGCTCTCCTACGACTGGCAGATGGGCGCCGACACGTGGGACAGGGCCAAGCGGGTCCGGATCGCCAACGACCCGCTCGACCTGATCCCCGCCGACGGCTCGCAGAACGCCTCCAAGGGCGACTCCGGACCGGCCGCCTGGCTCCCCGCCGACCCCGGGATCCGCTGCGCGTACGCGGTGCGCTTCGCCCAGGTATCGCCGAAGTACCGACTGCCGGTCACCGGGGCCGACAAGAAGGCCGTGGTGCAGCAGTGCGGCGGCTGACGGAACGTTACGGCCGAGCCGTGCGAGCAGCGCAGGACGTCCCTGGTGCGCCCCCGGGTGCGGGGCCGTTGCGGGCCGGATGGTATTCGTGGGCGGTGGCCCCGATGATCTCCCGGTATCTCCGAACCCCCCGGCTCCCCCGGCGCACCCTGTCCGCCCTCGCGCTCGGCACCGCCCTCGCCCTGCTGAGCGGCTGCACCGGCTCCGGCGGCGCCGGCCGAACGGCCACCCGGCCGCCGCTCGACGACCTGGTCACCGCGACCACCGCCCCGGCACTGCGCGCGCTCTACAACCAGCGGATCGACTGGCGGGCGTGCCCCGGGGACGCCGACGGCCAGGACGGACCGGGCATCGAGTGCGCCACCCTCACCGTGCCGCTGGACTACGCCGACCCCGGCGGCCGCACCACCGGCGTCGCCCTCGCCCGGATGCTCGCCGCCGAACCGGACAAGCGGATCGGCGCCCTCATGGTCAACCCCGGCGGCCCCGGCAACTCCGGCGTCAGGATGATCCGCGAGGACTGGCAGAGCTTCCAGGGGGCGCCGCACGACCGCTTCGACCTGGTCGGCTTCGACCCGCGCGGCGCCGGGAACACCGCGCCCGTCCAGTGCCTCGACGACCGCACCCGCGACCAGTGGAACGCCAGCGACGACCCGGCCTACGACCGCGGCCGGGTCCTCGCCGACGCCTGCCGGGCCGCCCACGCCGACCTGCTCCCGCACCTCGGCACCCGCGACACCGCCCGCGACCTCGACGTGCTGCGCGGCGCCCTCGGCGAACGCAAGCTGGACTTCATCGGCTTCTCCTACGGCACCCTCCTCGGCGCGCTCTACGCCGAGGAGTTCCCCAACCGCACCGGCCGGCTCGTGCTCGACGGCGCCGTCGAACACGGCACCGACCCGATGCGCCTCGACGTCGAACAGGCCGTCGCCGGCGAGGTCGCGCTCCGGGCCTTCGCCTCCGCCTGGGCCACCGACGACGGAAGCGACTGCCCGTTCGGCGCCGACCCGGACACCGCCCCGAAACGCCTCGCCGACTTCCTCGACGGCCTGCGCACCCGCCCGATGCGCGGCTCCGACGGCCGCACCCTCACCTCCGCCCTCGCCTGGGCCGCCGCCCTCAACGTGCTCTACGACGGCCACCGCTCCTGGTACCGCCTGCAGGAGGCCCTCACCCCGGCCGTCAAGCGGCGGAACGCCGACGCGCTGCTCGCACTCGCCGACAACGCCAACGGCCGCGACGAGAACGGCCACTACGAGACCGCGGCGGACGCCTTCGCGGCCATCTCCTGCGCGGACCTCCCGCCGCTCACCGACGCACAGCTGAGCGGCGCCCTCACCGACCTCGCGGCCCAGGCGCCGCTGACCAGCCGGCACAACCCCGTCGCCACCCTGCTCGCCCCGGACTGCCGCTCCTGGCCCTACCGTTCGACCGAACACCCGCACCCGGTCCTGGCACCCGGCAGCGCCCCGGTCCTGGTGATCGGCTCGACCGGGGACCCGGTCACCCCGTACGCGTGGTCGCAGCGGCTGGCCGCCGGGCTGGAGAACGGCGTGCTGCTCACCCGGGAGGGCGACGGGCACACCGCGTACGACAAGAGCACCTGCGTGCGGACGGCCGTCGCCGCGTTCCTGGTGGACGGCCGGCTGCCGACGGCGGGCACGCACTGCCCGTCCGACTGAGCCCTCCCTCGTCGGCGGTCGGCGGCACGGGGAAAGGGGGGCGTACCGCGTTCGCGCGGTACGCCCCCCTTCGGGGTCGGGCGGGATCAGGAGGTCGGGGCCGTCAGGTCGTAGAAGGTGGCCGAGCCGACCGTCCTGGCGGTGAAGTGGGCGGCCACCCAGGACTCGATCCGGGTGTTCTCCGACTCCTGGCGCTCACCGCCGCCCGTCCGGTCGGACGTCCCGCCGCCCGCGCCGCCGAAGCCGCCACGGGAGCCGCCGGCGATGAACCAGTGGACCTTGCCCTCCTGGACGTACTTCTGGAAGCCCGCCAGGTTCAGCGAGGGGTCGGTGCCGTTGAAGCCGCCGAGAGCCATCACCGGTTCGTCGGTGGCGAGCTGGTAGCTCGCCGCGTTCTGCGAGCCGACGGTGGCCGCCGCCCAGGTGTAGTGGTCGGCGTCCGCCTTGAGCAGGGAGGCGGCCTCGTCGGTCACCTTGGTGCCGCCGAGCAGGCCGCCCATGCCGCCGCCGCCCATGCCGCCGGGGAAGCCCCCGCCGTTGCCGCCGCCGGGGAAGCCGCCGCCCGTGCCGCCGCCGGGGAAGGCGCCGTTGCCGCCGGTGACACCGTTTCCGCCGTCGGTCCCGCGCTCGTGGCGGCCGTTCGTGTGGTCGGAGCCGGAGCCGGAGCCGTTGCCCGAGCCGCCTGCCGTACCGCCCGGGAAGCCCCCGCCGGGGAAGCCGCCGCCGGGGAAGCCCCCGCCGTTTTGCCCGCGCGATCCCTGGCCGCCGGGGAAGCCCTGCTGGCCGCCTTGGCCGCCCTGGCCGCCCTGGCCGAACCCGCGGCCGTTGCCGCCGCCCGGGAAGCCCTTGGCGCCACCCTTGCGTCCGCCGCCGCCCGGCCCGAACGCGCCCTGCACGCCCGGTCCGGCGGTCACGATCGAGCCGGTGTGCGCCGTGCCGACGGTGTCCACCGCGTACGCCGCCGGACCGCCGAGCGCCGCCGCCAGGCCCACCAGGCCCGCCACCGAGGCGATCCGCGCGCCGGTCCGGCCGGAGGCCCGTCCGACGACCTGTCCGCCGACCAGCGCGGCCGCCGCGACCAGCCCGCCGACCAGCACCGCCCAGCGCAGCCACGGCAGGAAGTCCGAGCTGCGGCCGAGCAGCACGAACGCCCAGACCGCCGTCACCGCCAGCGTCCCGGCCAGCACCAGCGCCCACGGCAGCCGGTGCCGCGCCCGCCACAGCCCGTCCACGCCCATGCCGACCAGCGCCGCGACGGCCGGGGCCAGCGCCACCGTGTAGTACTGGTGGAAGATCCCGGACATGAAGCTGAAGATCAGCGCGGTGGAGAGCAGCCAGCCGCCCCAGACCAGGAACGCCGCCCGGGCGCTGTCGGTCCGCGCGTAGCGGCGGGTCGCCCAGAGGCCGACCACCAGCAGGATCAGCGCCGCCGGAATCAGCCAGGCGATCTGCCCGCCGATGTCGGTGCCGAACATCCGGGTCAGGCCGGTCTGGCCCCAGCCGCGGCCGCCGCCGGGCATCGCCCCGCCCGGCAGGTCCATCCCGGCCGGGAGCCGGCTGCCGCCGCCCACGCTGCCGCGCTCGTTGCCGTCCACCCGGCCGAGGCCGTTGTAGCCGAAGGTCAGCGACAGGAAGCTGTTGTCCTGCGAGCCGCCGACGTACGGGCGGGCCGACGCGGGCATCAGCTCGACGATCGCGACCCACCAGCCGCCCGAGACCACCAGGGCCACGCCCGCCAGCAGGGTCTGCCGCACCCGCCGCCAGAAGCCGGTCGGCGCCACGACCAGGTAGATCACCGCGAAGGCGGGCAGGATCAGGAACGCCGCCAGCGTCTTGGTGAGGAAGGCGAGGCCGAACATCACCCCGGTGAACAGCAGCCACCGGGTGCCGGCCGCCTCGATCGCCCGCACCATCCCGTAGGCGGCCAGGGTCAGCAGCAGCACCAGCAGCGCGTCCGGGTTGTTGAACCGGAACATCAGCGCCGCCACCGGGGTGAGCGCCAGCGCTGCGCCCGCCAGCAGACCGCCGAGCGGGGAGAAGCGGCGGCGCACCGTCGCGTACAGCACCCCGACGGTGGTCGCGCCCATCAGCGCCTGCGGGGCCAGCACCGACCAGGAGGACAGGCCGAAGACCCGGGCCGAGAGCACCATCGGCCACAGCGAGGCCGGGGGCTTGTCGACGGTGATGAAGTTCCCGGCGTCGGAGGAGCCGAAGAAGAAGGCCTTCCAGCTCTGGGTGCCGGCCTGGACGGCGGCCGAGTAGAAGGCGTTGGCCCAGCCGGAGGCGCTCAGACCCCACAGGTAGAGGACGGCGGTCGCGGCCAGCAGCGCCAGCAGGGCCGGGCGCACCCAGCGCGGGTCGTCCGCGCGCCCGCGCCAGGCGCGGGCCGGGAGGGTGCGCAGCCGGCCGGACCAGGAGGCCGGCCCCTTGGGTCCGGCGGGTGGCAGGGGCTGCTCGGGGAAGAGCGGTGCCGGGGCCGGCGGTGCGGGGTCGGGCTGCGGCGCCTCCGGCGGCGGGAAGTCCGAGGCCTCGGGCCACGGGTCGCCGGCCGGAGGGGAGTAGCTGCTCGTGGTCATGCGCCATACGGTGCGTGGCGCGACTGAGAGAACCGTGAGACGGGACTGTGAGACGGGTGTGATCTGCCCGTCCGCTTCCCGGTTCGCGGGCTTCGCGGCTTTCCGGCTCCAGGCGTCCCGGTTACGCGGGGGCGGGCATCGTGATGTGCTTGCCCAGCCACTCCAGGGCCGGGGGGATCTCCCGGGTCCAGGTGTGGAAGTTGTGGCCGGCGGTGTCCAGGGTGATCGTGGACATCGTGGTGGGGGCCTTGAAGGCGGCGACCATGGCCTTGGTCTCGTCGTAGTTGTTCTCGTCGTAGGCGCTGGTCAGCAGCAGCGAGACCGGGGCGGCCGGCTGGTTCTTGAGCCGCCACAGCAGGTCGTTCTCCTGCTTCAGCTGGGCACTGCCGCCGAACAGGTCGCCGGTGGTCTCGTCGTGGGCGGCGCTGTAGTAGCCGGAGAGCGCGATCGCCGCGGGGTAGGAGTCGGGCTTGCGCAGCGCGAACTTGAGCGCGCAGTAGCCGCCGGTGGAGTTGCCGATCACGGCCCGGTTGGCCGGGTCGGTGCCGATCCGGTACGTCGTGGCGAGGGCCTTGGGCAGGTCGCTGGTGAAGAACGTCTCCACCTGCGGGCCGTTCGGCACGTCGACGCACTCGGTGTCCCGGTTGCCGACGAGCGTGGGCCGGGCCATCACCAGGATGGTCGGCGGCAGCTTCTTCTGCTCGATCGCGGCGAGGGTCGACGCCGGGTACTGCATCAGGGAGATCAGCTTCTCCGGGATGCCCGGGTAGCCGGTGAGCACCAGGGCCATCGGGAACCGCTGCTTGGTGAAGTCCGGCTGGAAGTACTGCGGCGGCAGGTAGACGTAGGCGTCGGTGCTCAGACCGCTGCCCGCTCCTTTGATGGCGACCTGCTGGATCATCCCGGAGCGCTCCGGGTCCGAGCCCTGGGAGGAGTAGAACTTCTGCTCACCGGTGACGGCGATGCCGGAGGCGTTCGGGGTGTGGTCGACCACCGTGCCCAGCTTGCCGCTGGTGCCGAGCAGGTCGGTCCAGGAGCTGTAGAAGCCGAAGTAGCTGTTGGCGATCAGACCCATCGCGACCAGCACCGAGACCTGGGCGGCCAGGAAGGCGCCGAGCCGGCCCAACCAGGACTTCCAGCCCTTGCCGCCGAACCGCGGCCAGAGCCACATGGTGGCGGCGAAGACGGCGATCGCGATGACCGAGGCGACGATCTGGAGGGGGAGGCCGGTGAGACTGAGCACGTGCCCGATCGTAGTTGACCCTGACGGGCGAGCCGGGGCGGGCCCGTCCGATGATCGTACGGGCCTTGTTGACCGGTGTGGTTCGTACTCGGCACCATGTCCGTTCGTGTGCGCGTGGGGAGCGCGTGCCGGATGACAACAGGGGTGGGGTCGTGAAGTCCATAGGGTCCGTGTTCAGGTCAGGTCCGGTCGTCGGCGGGGTGCTGCTGCTCGCCGGGTGCTCGGGCGGCGGGGGTGGCGGGACGGCCGCGCCGAGTGCCTCGGCGACGCCGAGCGCCTCGGCGACGCCGTACGGCACGACGCTCGCCCAGGTCCTCGAACCGGTCGGCACCGGCCTGGGGAAGGTGGCGGCGGCCAAGACCACGGACGAACTCGGCATCGCGCTCGCCATCGTCGAGTCCGGCGCCGACCGGGCCGTCCGGAGCCTGAACGCCGTCACCGCACCGGCCGGCGCCGACACGGCCCGCACCGACCTGGTCAACGGCCTCAACTCGCTCTCCTCCGAGGCGTTGTCGATCCGCGTCGAGCTCAACGACAAGAAGCTGTGCACCGTCGGTGTCGTGCAGGCCAAGTTCGGCGCCGGCCAGGGACTGGCGGCGGTCCCGGCCGCCGTGGCCGAACTGGCGACGGCCGGCTACCAGGCCGCCTTCACCGTTCCGGAGCTGCCGAAGCCCCAGCCGCAACCGCGGGCCCTGGAGAACGGCGCCGTGGTCCGCGACGGGGGCAACCACGGCAAGGGCACGCTGAAGTTCAACAACAACGGCTCCGTGGACGCCGTCTTCACGCTCGCCGCCGACGGCAAGGCGGTGGCCTCGGCGTACGCGGTCAAGGGTCAGATCGCCACCATCGACGGCGTCAAGGACGGGTCCTACGAGATCTTCTACACCACCGGGACGGACTGGGACTCCGAGGCGAAGCAGTTCACCCAGAACTGCCGGTTCGTCAAGGTCGGGGACACGCACGAGTTCGAGCCGGGCGGCGGCGGGACGATCTGGACGATCAAGCTCCGCGCGGAGGACGGCAAGGGCAATGCCAAGTCCGAGTGGCAGACCGCGAACTCCGTCCCGCAGCCGTAGTGCGGTCCGCCCCGCAGCCGTAGTGCGTAACGGGCATACCGGGACGGGTGGTGACTGCCGGGTGGCACAACAGGCGATGAGGAGTGGCGAGTTCGTCCAGAACGGTTGACCCTTTGAAGTGGCCATGGCACTTTCGTGCGGCGCGGGCCTCGGCGACCAGTCGTACACCCCGCGATCCCCCACAAGGAGAGCCATGTTCAAGAGACTTGTCGCGATGGCCGGTACGAGTGCCGTCGTCGCGGGCGGGTTGGCCTTCGCCGCCGCCCCCGCGCACGCCGTCCAGGCGGCCGACCTGACGTCCACCATCGCCCTGAGCAACTGCTCGGCCTCGCTGGTCCGCTACCCCACCTCGGTGGCCGGTGACCGGGCGCTGATGCTCACCAACGGGCACTGCCTGCCGACCATGCCCTCGGCCGGCGTGGTCATCCAGAACCAGAGCACCAGCCGCAGCGGCACCCTGCTCGACGGTGCGGGCAACAGCCTGGGCACCGTCCAGGCCGACAAGGTGCTCTACGGGACGATGACCGGCACCGACGTCGCGCTCTACCAGCTCACCGACACCTACGGCTCGATCACCTCCAAGTACGGCGCCACCGCGCTGACCATCAACGACACGCACCCGGTCGACGGCGCCTCGATGTACATACCCTCCTCGTACTGGAAGCAGGTCTGGAACTGCTCCGTCAACGGGTTCGTGCCCACCCTGCGCGAGGACCAGTGGACCTCTCACGACTCGCTGCGCTACAACCTGGGCTGTAACACCACGCACGGCACCTCCGGATCGCCGATCATCGACTCCGCCAGCGGGCGGATCATCGGCATCAACAACACCGGTAACGACAACGGCGAGATGTGCACCCTCGACAACCCGTGCGAGGTCGCCGCCGACGGCACCACCACGGCCGTCAAGGGCCAGAGCTACGGCCAGGAGACCTACTGGTTCACCACCTGCCTGAACTCCACCCGGGCCATCGACCTCAACGTGGCCGGCTGCCTGCTCACCAAGCCGGCCGGCAGCGGCGCGGTCTCGGTGACCAGCCCCGGTGACCAGTCGACCGCCGTCGGCGGCGCGGTGAACCTGCAGATCGCCGCGTCCGGCGGCACGGCTCCGCTGTCGTACTCGGCGACGGGTCTGCCGGCCGGTCTGGTGATCAACGCCTCGACGGGTGCGATCACGGGTACGCCGACCGCGGCGGGCACCTCGAACGTGACGGTGACGGCGAAGGACTCGGCGGGCAAGACCGGTTCGACGAGCTTCACCTGGACCGTGACCTCGGGTGGCGGCGGTGGCTGCACCCCGGCGCAGCTGCTGGGCAACCAGGGCTTCGAGACCGGTTCGGCGGCGCCGTGGACGGCGAGCTCCGGCGTGGTCGACAACAGCTCCGGCCAGGCCGCGCACGGCGGTTCCTGGAAGGCGTGGATGAACGGCTACGGCTCCACGCACACCGACTCGCTGTCGCAGACGGTGAGCATCCCGGCGGGCTGCAAGGCGACGCTGAGCTTCTGGCTGCACATCGACACCGCGGAGTCGGGTACCACGGCGTACGACAAGCTGACCGTGTCGGTCAACGGCACCACGCTGAAGACCTACTCCAACGTGGACGCCGCGGCTGGTTACCAGCAGCGCACCTTCGACCTCTCGGCCTACGCGGGCCAGAGCGTCACCGTGAAGTTCAACGGCGTCGAGGACTCCTCGCTGCAGACGAGCTTCGTCATCGACGACACCTCGATCCAGACCGGCTGACGCCGTCCGACGGCGCAGTGCCGGCAGGGCCCGGTGGCTTCGGCCGCCGGGCCCTGCTCGGCTTCGGGCCGCCGTATGCTGCCTGGATGATCAAGCCGATTGAGCTGGTGATATTCGACTGCGACGGCGTGCTGGTGGACAGCGAGGTGATCGCCGTGCGCGTGGTGGCGCAGCTGACGGCCGAGCTGGGCTGGCCGCTGAGTGAGGCCGAGGTGATCGAGAGGTTCGTCGGGCGTTCGGAGGCGGCCAACCACGCGATGGTCGCCGAGCGGTTCGACGAGGAGACCGCGACGCTGTTCGACAAGCGTTTCCGTGAGCTGCACGCCGAGGCCGTGGACGCCGGGCTGACGCCGGTGGACGGCCTGCCGGAGGCGCTGGCTGCGATCACCCTGCCGACGTGCGTGGCGTCCAGTGGCACCCACGAGAAGATGCGGCACACCCTCGGCCGGACCGGGCTGTACGAGCGCTTCGAGGGGCGGATCTTCAGCGCCACCGAGGTCGGGCGCGGCAAGCCCGCGCCCGACCTGTTCCTGCACGCGGCCCGGAGCATGGGCGTGGAGCCGGCCTCCTGCGTCGTCGTCGAGGACAGCGGGCCCGGCGTCCGGGCCGCCCGCGCCGCCGGGATGCGCGCGCTCGGCTACGCCGGCGGCGTCACGGCGGCGGAGCGGCTGGCCGGCCCGGACACGGTCGTCTTCCACGACATGCGCGAGCTGCCCGGGCTGATCGCGGCCGGCGCGGTTCACCAGGGGTAGGTGCCGCCCTCCGCGGTGAGGAACCGGCCGGTGGCCCCGGCCCCGGCCTCGCCGAGCTGCCGGGCGATCCGGCGACCGCCCTCCTCCGACGTCGCGTGGCCGCTGTGCCGGTTGAGGTCGGTCGCGCAGTAGCCCGGCTCCAGCGAGCTGACCTTGATGCCCGACTCGCGCAGCGCCCGGGCGTAGACCAGGGTGACGGCGTTCAGCGCCGCCTTGGAGGAGTTGTAGGCGAGCAGTGTCGCGTGCTCCCAGACCGGGTTGTCCGGGTCGGCCAGGAAGGAGAAGCTGCCGAGGCCGCTGGAGACGTTGCCGATCAGCCCGGCCGCGGACTTGCGCAGCAGCGGCAGCATGGCGTTGATGACGGCGACGGCGCCGAACACGTTGGTCTCGTACGTGTCGCGCACCGCCTCGACCGGCAGCTCCTCCGGTGTGCGCTGCCAGTCCAGGGCGATGCCCGCGTTGTTGACCAGGGTGTCCAGCCGCCCGTACTCGGCGGTGATCAGTCCGGCCGCGGCGGCGATGGTGGCCGGGTCGGTCACGTCCAGGTGGACGAAGCGGGCGTCCAGGCCTTCGGCGGTGAGTCCGGCGGCGGCCGCGGAGCCGCGCTCGGGGTCGCGGGCGCCGATCAGCACGGTGTGCCCGGCGCGGGCGAGTTCGCGGGCGGTGGCCAGGCCGATGCCCTTGTTGGCGCCGGTGATCAGGACGATGCGGTTCTTCGCTGTGGTGGTCATGGCTCCACCGTGGCCGGGTCGGCGGCCGGGCGGGAGGGCACCGTCGATGGTGGTACCGGCGGTCCCATGGTCGGCACGGGCCGGCCGGGCGAGACTGGGGGCGTGGAACACGTGGACCGGGCGGAGCTGGCCGCCTTCCTGCGGCGCTGGCGCGCCCGCATCCAGCCCGCCGACGTCGGCCTGCCGGCCGGCGGGCGGCGCCGCACCCCGGGCCTGCGCCGCCAGGAGGTCGCGCAGCTCGCGGGCATGTCGGTGGAGTACTACATCCGGCTCGAACAGGGCCGGGGCCCGCGCCCGTCCCGGCAGATGATCGGCGCGATCAGCCGGGCCCTGCGGCTGTCCGAGGACGAGGCCGCCCACCTGCACCACCTGGTTGGTGAGCCGCCGCTGCCCCCGAGCGCGCTGCCGCGGGACGTCCGGCCGGGCGTCCTGCACCTGCTCGACCGGCTGGACGACACCCCGGCCATGGTCTGCAGCGCCGCCCGCGACGTGCTCGCCTGGAACGCCATGGCGGCGGCGCTGCTCGGCGACTTCTCGGCCCTGCCGCCGGGCGAGCGCAACATCATCTGGCGCTTCTTCACCGACCCGGGCACCCGGGCCCGCCACGACCCCACCGGCCAGGCCCGGTTCGCCTGCCGCGCGGTCGCCGATCTGCGCTCCGCCGCCGCCCGCTACCCCGCCGACAGCGGTGTGCGCCGGCTGGTCGACCGGCTGCTCGCGGGCAGCGAGGAGTTCCGCGAACTGTGGGCCCGCCAGGACGTCGAGGTGCGCCGCTCCACCCGCAAGCGCATCGTGCACCCGGTGGTCGGTCCGCTCGACCTCGACTGCGAGGCGCTGCACGACCCGCACCGGGACCAGTGGACGATCTTCTACACCGCCGTGCCCGGCAGCCCTTCGCACTCGGCGTTGCGGCTGCTCAAGGTGGTGGGCAGCCAGGACCTCGCGGTCAGGGAGTGAGCGGGCCCGGGGTGGCGGGGCGCAGGGTGGCGAGGGCGATGTCGAGGAAGTCCCGTACGGGGCCGGTGTCGTCGTGGTCCTGCGGGACGGCCAGGCAGGTCACGACGGGCGGGAGGCCGACGACGGGCAGGTAGACGAGGTCGGGGCGGGAGTAGGAGGCCGCGACGCTCACCGGGACGAGGGCGACGCCCTGGCCCGAGGCGATGAGTTCGAACTTCTCGTCCAGCGTGTAGGCCCGTCGCGCCCGGGCGTCGAGGACCGGCTCACCGTCCAGGTCGGCCGGGGTGAGGCTGTCGCGGCGGGTGAGCGGATGGGCCGCGGGCAGGCACGCGACCTTGTTCTCGCGCCCGACGGGGACGGTGTGCAGCCCCGTGTCGTCGAAGGGGTGGCGCAGGTACCCGAGGTGCGCGCGGCCGTCCCGCAGCGGCGCGTCCTGTTCCCACCAGCGCAGCGGCAGCACGTCGACTCCGACCTCGGGGTGCCGGGCCGTGAACGCCCGGATCGCCTCCGACACGCGCAGGCCGGGCGAGAAGGCGACGACGATCCGCCGCTCGCTCCGCGCCGCCTCCTGCACGCGTCGCAGGGCCGCGTCCACCGTCGTGGTGATCCGGCCCGCCTCCTCGTACAACGTCCGCCCGGCGGGGGTCAGTTCGACGCTGCGCGTGGTCCGCGTGAACAGCGTGCAGCCCAACTCCCGTTCGAGTGCGCGGATCTGCCGACTCAGGACCGGCTGGGTGATGAACAGCGCGTCCGCGGCGCGGCCGAACCGCCCGTGGTCGGCGACCGCGACGAAGTAGCGGAGCTTGCGCAGGTCCAGATCCATGCCCGCACGGTATCAATGCGCTCGAAAGGGCATTGGACGCCGGACCCGGGCCGCTCGGAGACTCGGACCATGACCGACACCCGCAGCACCGCCCTGATCATCGGCGCCTCCCGGACCCTGGGCCTCGGGCTCGCCGCCGAGTTCCTCCACCGCGACTGGGACGTCATCGGTACGGTCCGCGGCACCCGGCGCACCGGCCTGCACGACCTGGCGGACTCCTCCGGCGGGCGGCTGACCGTCGAGTCGTTGGAGATGACCGACCCCGGGCAGATCGCGGCACTGCGGGACCGGCTGGCCCACCGCACCCTCGACCTGCTCTTCGTCAACGCCGCCGTCACGCGCGGCGACCTGCCGATCGGGGAGGTCCCGACGGATATGTTCACCGAGGTCATGGTGACCAACGCGCTGAGCCCGATGCGCGTCGTGGAGGCGCTCGGCCCGCTGGTCGCGCCGGCCGGGACCATCGGTGTGATGTCCTCCGACCAGGGCAGCATCGCGCTCAACACCGAGGGCGGGCAGGACCTGTACCGGGCGAGCAAGTCCGCCCTGAACCAGCTGATGCGCTGCTACGCGGCCCGCCGCGCGGCCGACCCGCGGACGCTGCTGCTGATGGACCCCGGCTGGGTGCGCACCGGGCTCGGCGGCTTCGAGGCCGAGCTCAGCGTGGAGGAGAGCGTGCCCGGCGTGGCGGGGACGATCGAGCGGCACCGGGGGAAGGGCGGGCTGCACTTCGTCGACCACCTGGGGCAGGTCGTGCCCTGGTAATTCGCTTGCCGGGTACGGCAGGTGCTGGAAGGGTCGGGCGCCATGTCGCCCTCCCCGAAGATGCACGCGGACGAACTCGACATCGACGAGGCGCTGGTGCGCCGACTGGTGGCCGCGCAGTTCCCGCAGTGGGCCGCACTGCCGGTCGAGCCGGTGGAACCGGTCGGCACCAGCAACGCGATGTACCGGCTGGGCGCGGACCTGGTGGTCCGGATCCCGCGCGTCCCGGGGGCGGTCGAGGACATCACGAAGGAACGCGCCTGGCTGCCCCGTCTGGCGCCCGAACTGCCGGTCGCCGTACCGGTGCGGGTGGGGTCGGGCGAGCCGGGCGAGGGCTGCCCGTGGCCGTGGTCGGTCCTGCGGTGGCTGGACGGCGCCAACCCGGAGGCCGGAGGCGTGGCCGAACCGGTCCTGCTGGCCGCCGACCTGGCGGCGTTCGTCACCGCGCTGCACCGGGTGGACCCGGCGGGCGGCCCGGCCGCCTACCGCAGCGAGCCGCTGGGGGAGCGGGACGGCCGGACCAGGGCGGCGATCGCGGCACTGGCCGACGTCATCGACGCGGGGGCGGCGACCGCCGTGTGGGAGGCCGCACTTCGGGCGCCCGCCCACGGCGGGGCGCCGGTCTGGATCCACGCGGACCTCCAGCCCGGCAACCTCCTGGTGGACGGGCGGGGCCGGTTGAGCGCCGTCATCGACTTCGGCTGCCTGGGCCTCGGCGACCCGGCGGTGGACCTGATCGCCGCCTGGTACGTGCTCCCGGCCGCGGCCCGGGACGCCTTCCGGACGGCCGCCGGCGCCGACGGCGCCGCGTGGGCCCGCGGTAGGGGCTGGGCGCTGTCCGTTGCCCTGATGGAACTGGACTACTACCGCGACACCAATCCGCGGATGGCGGCCATCGCCCGCCGCGTGATCGCCGAGGTCCGGATCTGACCACGACCGGGTCGACGGCGGGGCGGTGGGTGCGACGACCGGTGCTGTCCGGCGACGGCGCGTGTCCTTCGGTGCCGGCCGGGCCCTGCCGGCGGTCGTCGTGCCGCCGCTCGTGGCCGGGCCGGCCCCGGGGGCTCGCCCGGTGGTGAACCGGTCCGGCGGGGGCCCCGGCGGCCACCGCGTGGCGGCCCCCGGTCAGGCCTCCCCGGCGGGCAGCCGCCACGCGAAGGGGAAGAGGTCGTCCTCCCAGCCGGGCGAGGCGGCCAGGTCGGCGGCCGCCCGCGGGGTGCGCAGGAGGCAGCGGTTGCGCAGCAGTTCGCGGCGCTCGGCGGGGGTGAGGAGGCGTTCCTCGGGGGCCAGGTCCTGGTAGTGCCCGAGGTCGGGGCGGCCGTCGACCGAGCCGTCCTCGGCGACGTTGAGGTGGTCGCCCTCCGGGGTCCGGTAGTCGAGCCGGAAGTCGGTGCTCCACTGGGAGTTGCTTCCCCAGCCGTGGGAGAGGTCGCGGGTGGTCCGGTCGGCGCGGCGGAACGTCCAGTAGAGCGGGAAGCGGTCGGCGACCCCGCGTTCGGCGTGCGCCGAGCCGGCCCGGATCCGGACCGCGGCGCGGGCGAAGAGCAGTTCGCCGAGCATCAGCCCGGGGTGGCGGACCTCCAGGACCTCGATCGGCGCCTGCGGGTCCTCGGCCTGCTCGACCTCGGCGATCTCGTGCAGGAAGGGGTCGAAGGGCGCGACGCCGTCGAACGGGGTCATGCCGAGGGCGGTGAAGAGGCGGAGGTAGCAGGGGAACCGCGGGTCGAGCAGCAGGACGTCGGCGACCCGGCCGAGGGCGTAGAGCTCCTCGACCAGGGTCGGTCCGTCGGGTGGCTCGTCGGCCCACCAGGCGGTGGCGTGGACGGCGGCGGTGCGCAGGCGCTCGCGGTAGGCCGGGGCGCCCGGCCGGCCGAGCCAGTGGTCGACGGCGGCTTCGTGCGGTCCGTCGTGGCCGAGCAGTTCGTGGTACAGCGTGCGCGCCTTCACCGGAGCGATCATGGTGAGGTTTTGCCGAACGGTCAACCAATCGTCCGTCCGGAGTGGGTAGCGTCCAGGGCCATGAGCGTGGTCGATGTGAACGAGCGGGCGGCGCGGCTGCCCGAGGCCTGGCGTTCCCAGGTGCTGGGGCGGGTCGGGACGGCGGCGGTGAAGGTGCTGCGGATGGACGGGCGGGAGTTGGAACCGGAGGTGCACGGGACGGCGGAGGTGCTGTTCGTGGCCGAGGGACGTCTCGAACTCCTGCTGGACTCCGAGGAGTCGACCGTCCGGGCGGGGGAGCTGCGGGTGGTGCCGGCGGGCGCGCGGCACGCGGTGCGGGCGGGCAGCCGGGGGACGCTGCTGATCGTGGAGGTTCCGGAGGAGGGGTGACGGCGAGCTCGTCCGCGCCGCCGCCCGAGGTCGGGGTCGTCGAAGTGGGGTGACCTGGGTGCCGAGCGTGTCCGCGGGGGCTGTCCCGCCCTCGACGAAGGTGCGCGGTCCCGATGGAGGCGCACGGTGGCGGGCGGGGGCGCGGTGGGGGGGCCGCCCGGGGGGGGGGGGGGCCGCGGGGGGGGGGGCGGCGCCCGGGGCGGGGGGGGCGGGGGGCGGCCGCGGGGGGGGGGGGGGGGCGGGGGGGGCGCCCGCGGGGGGGGGCGGGCCCCCCGGGGCGCGGGTCAGCCGGCGGGCCGGCCGAGGTGGCGGGCGAGGAACCGGGCGGCGCTGTCGGCTTCGAAGCGGGGCAGCTCCTTGTGCCGGCCCGCGTTCACGTGCAGGGACTTCTCCGTCGAGGCGAAGGCGTCGAACAGGGCGAGTCCGTCCTCGCGGGAGATGTGCTCGTCGTCCCACTGCAGGTCGAACTCGACCGGGATGGTGATCCGCCCGGCCGGTTCGGCGAGGACGTCGGGCCAGTGCTGGCCGAAGACCGCGGCGGTGATCCTGGGCTCGGCGGCGACGAAGGGGATGCCGATCGCGGTGCCCATGTTGATGCCGAAGTAGCCGACCGGGCCGTCGGTGCCGATCTCGGGGAGCTGCTGGAGGGCGTCCAGGGCGGCCCGGTACTCGGGTACGGCGAGCTTCGCCAGGTGGTCGTTGTAGCGGACGACGATCGGGCCTTCGGGTTCGCCGGCCGCCCGTGCGCGGAACAGTTCGGCGATCTCGGCCTCGTCGTGCGCCGTGCGCGGCCGGTCGCCGTGGCCGGGGGCGTCGAGGACGGCGACGTGGTAGCCGTGGCCCTCGACGAGGAGCCGGGCGCGGCCGCTCATCGCCGGGTGCTTCTTGTGGTTGCCGCCGCCGTGGCCCAGCAGGACGAGGGGTGCGCGGCCGGTGCCGGAGGCCGGCGACCAGAGGACTCCGGGGACGCCGCCCACGGTGAAGTCGCGTTCGCGCATGCCGTTCGTGGCGGAATCGGCGGTGAACTGGAGAGAGTGCATGGCGTGTTGCCTTTCGGGAGCGCGGAATGTCCGGGCGCTCCCGGCGACGGCTGTGTCAGTCGCCGACCGTGACAAGGAGGGGGAGCACCCACGTCGGTACGGACTTCACGGGTCTCACCTCCTCTGACGGTGTCTCGGTCGGGGGAGATCATGCATTCCGACGTGCCGTGCGCGCAACCTCCTTTCCCGTCACCGGCCGTCGAGGGCGGCGGCCACGGCGGCCTGTGCGTGCAGCCGGGCGGTGGGGAACACCGGGACCGGGCTGTCGGCCTGACGGACCAGCAGTTCGATCTCGGTGCAGCCGAGGACGATCCCCTGCGCGCCGGCGGCGACCAGCTCCCCGATCACCTCCCGGTAGGCGGCCCGGGACTCCTCCCGGACCACGCCGACGCACAGTTCCTCGTAGATCACCCGGTGGACCAGGGCGCGCGCACCGGCGCCCGGGACGAGGACGTCGAGGCCGCCGGACGCCAGCCGTCCGCGGTAGAAGTCCTGTTCCATGGTGAACGCCGTCCCGAGGAGTCCGACCCGGCGCAGTCCGGCGGCCCGGACGGCGTCCGCGGTGGCGTCGGCGAGGTGCAGCAGGGGGACGGAGACGGCCGCCTCGACCTGGTCGGCGACCTTGTGCATGGTGTTGGTGCAGATCAGCAGGAGGTCGGCGCCCGCCGCCTCCAGGGACCGGGCGGCGCCGGCCAGGACCTGTCCGGCCTCCTCCCAGCGTCCGGCGGCCTGCAGCTGCTCGATCTCGGCGAAGTCGACCGAGTGGAGGACGAGCCGGGCGGAGTGCAGTCCGCCGAGGCGGTCGCGGGTGAGTTCGTTGATCAGCCGGTAGTACTCGGCGGTGGATTCCCAGCTCATGCCGCCGATCAGGCCCAGGGTCTTCATGCGGTCATTTATAAGGCAAAGCCGAGAATATAGGCAAATATATAAGGATATCTTTTATTGCCTCTCCCGGGGCACCCGGTGCTGCCACTCGCGGGCGAACACCACCGACCCGGCCTCCAGTGCGCGCAGCTGCACGATGCTGAGGAAATGCCCCGCGTCGCAGCGCAGTTGGGCGCGGGTCTGGACGGTGACGTCCCAGCCGATGTCGGGCCGCTCCAGCCGGACGGTGCGGTCGGTGCGGGCCTGGGCGCTGAGCGGGGCGTCGGTGAGGACGCGGTAGGCGGTCACGGTGTGCTCGTCGCGGACCAGGCCGTCGGGGTGGGTGCGGGTCCCGTCGGTCGCGGGGGAGAGCTCGGTGCGCCACTCGTGGCGGCCGATGTCGTGCACGGTGAGGTATTCGGGCCGGGCGGTGAGCGGCTCGGTGAGGTGGACGTCGAGCGGTTCGGGCAGCGAGGGGGCCTCCAGGGAGACGGGTGCGGAGCCGATGTCCGCGGCGAGGTGGCGGACGGGCAGGCTCAGTGCGGAGCGCGACGGGTCGAGGGCGTACCCGGCGGCCTCCGCCGGGGGCCACACCCACGGCCAGTAGACGGAGGAGAAGGCGAGCCGCAGCCGGTGTCCGGACGGGAAGGTCCGGGCGCAGGCCGCGAGTTCCACCTCGGCGTCCGGTCCGTCGGCGACCAGCACGCCCCGGGTGACCAGCTCCGAGGTGCCGTCGGGGCCGACCGCGCAGAGCCGGACCGCCACCAGCGGGGCGGGCCCGCCGTCCCGCAGCCGTAGCCGTACGGTCGGTGCGCCGAGCAGTTCGACCGGCTCGGGCAGTGGCTGGGAGTCGAAGCAGACCGAGCGGCCGTCCTCCTCGCGCTGATCGGGCGGCTGGTCGGCGGGGCGTCCGTGCGGGACGTAGGCGCCGGCGTTGAGGCCGGTGTGCTGCGGGGAGCGGACGTGGACGTAGCGGTCGTCGGAGGCGGTGCCGGCGGTGCGCAGCGGCCCGTCGAGGCCGTAGTGGATCTCGCGGACGTCGGGGGAGGGCCAGGCGTCGTCGCCGGTCCAGCGGGTGCTGATCCAGCTGCGCAGGGCGGGTTCCCTGGTGGCACCGGTGTCGACGCCGCGCAGCCAGTGGTCCCACCAGCGCAGGGTCTCCGGCAGGGCGTCCTCGGGCAGGCCGTGCGGCCAGGGGCCGATCAGGGCGCGCGCGGTGGGGGACTCGGCGAGCAGGCGCAGCACGAAGGAGCAGGACGGGTCGCCCCAGCCGGCGAGCGCGAGGGTGGGCACCGGGACCGGCACGGTCGTCTCGCCGGCGGCGAGCCAGGTGTCGACGGGCGGCTCCAGGGACTCCAGCCGGGTCAGCCAGCGACCGCGCCAGGCGTCGCCGACGTGGCGCGGGTCCGGCGGCAGGGCGGCGTCGGCGACCAGGGCGGTGAGCCGGGTGTGCAGGTCGGCGGCGAGCACGGCGCCGCCGAGCCGGTGGCCGCCCTCGGGGCAGGCGGTGACGGCGGCGCCGACGGTGTCCGGTGCCCGGGCGGCGAGGCGCAGCGCGGTGGTGCCGGCGGCGCCCACGCCGAGCAGGCCGATCCGGCCGGTGGACCAGGGGCGGCGGGCGAGCCAGTCGACCACCACGGCGCCGTCGGTCAGCTCCTGTTCGCCGCCGGGTTCGCCGGGGGTGCCGCCGGAGTTGCCGTGCCCGCGGGTGTCGACCCGCAGGGTGGCGTAGCCGTGGCCGGCGTACCAGGGGTGGCGGCGGGCGTCCTCGGCGGCGGTCCGGTCGGTGAGGCGGTCGCCGGAGTACTCCAGCAGCGCGGGGACGGGCTCGTCGACGACGGGCCGCCACAGGCGGGCGGCCAGGTGCGTGCCGTCGGGCAGCGGGATGCGGACGTCCTCGCGGGTGGTGTGGAAGGGGTAGGACGGCATGGCCGCTCCCATCGGATCCCGGGCCGGGTGGGGGCCGGCGGGCCCGCAGCGCACGCGGTACGGGGGCTCGCTCCGTACGTGCGCGCCGCGGGCGTCGGCATTCCGACCCTAGGGGAGGTGCCGCCCGTTTTCCTGATGAGTGCGCTGCGGCGGTTACGCCTTGCTCAGCCAGGCGGTGGCGTTGAGGGCGAGGGCGGCGTCGGTGCCGGCCGGGTCGTCCCAGCCGTTGTACAGGGTGTTGCCGGACTGGCCGGTGCCGTCGTCGATCGGTGAGCTGTCGCCCCAGATCGCGACCCGGCCCGAGCCGAAGGTGCTGGTGACGAAGAAGGCGCCGGTGTTGCCGCTGTAGCCGGTCCGGTAGACCAGGCCCTTGACCGACGGGTTGTCGGCGGGCTTGAGGGTGAAGGTGGTGCCGTTGCGCAGGATCGAGCCGGTGACGGTGCCGAAGGGGCCGTGCAGGACGGGGTCGGCGGCGTCGTTGACGGCGCGCGGGTTGTCGGTGGTGATGTTGAGCAGGTCGACCGAGAAGCCGAACGGGTCGTTGTTGTTCACCCCGTTGCTGGTCAGCAGGTCGTTGATGATCTTCGGCGAGTCCCAGCCGTCGTTGTTGCGGTCGCTGTTGTTGTGGTCGGAGACCAGGAAGAGCCCGCCGCCGTTCTGGACGAACTTCATGATCGCGGTCTTCTCGGCCGCGCTGAACCGGATGTTGGGCTCCGGGACGACGAAGGTGTCGAAGTTGGCGAGGTCGAGCGCGCCGCCGGTGCCGTAGGTGATGGTCGAGCCGGACGGGAGGGTCTTGAGGCTGTACTGGCCGGTCTTCTGCAGGGCGACGCCCCAGGCGGACAGTGCGCCGGTCCAGCTCTTCTCGGTGGTGGGGTTGGCGTTCTGGGCGAGCGGGTCGGGCTGGCTGGTGCTGATGATCCAGTCGGCGTTGCCGGCGGTCTCGGCCTTGCTGTTGTCGAACAGCACCCGGTGCGGGGTGGCGCCGGTCGCGGTGGTGGCGGTGGCGGCCGGGGCGAGGGTGGTGAGGCCGGCTGCGAGCAGGGCCGCGCCGGAGAGGGCCGCGACAGTTCGGATACGGATCGTCATGTGCCGTTCCTCCGTGGGGAGTTGAGGTGTTCGGCGCCCGAGTTTTCGCGCGTGGAACTGGAGTATCCGCGCGTAGAGCGGCCGGAGGTAGTCCCGGAAGGTGACGAAGTCCTGTACGGAGCGTGGTGATCTCGGGGTGGGTGGAGACCAAGCTGTAATTGCGTATGACTTGCAACTGCGCGCGCCCAGGCGGAAAGATGGCCCAGCTCTCCCCGCTCCACCGAAAGGACACCACGATGACCGCCCCTCGCTGGCGCGACCGGCTCACCCGTGAGGAGTGGATCCGCCTGGCCGGAATGGGCGGGTTCATCCTCGCGCTGCACGTCATCGGCTGGTTCACCCTGCTCGCGCTGGTCGCGCCCGAGCACTACACCGTCGGCGGGCAGGTGTTCGGCGCGGGCATGGGCCTCACCGCCTACACCCTCGGCATGCGACACGCCTTCGACGCCGACCACATCGCCGCCATCGACAACACCACCCGCAAGCTGATGGGCCAGGGCAAGCGGCCGCTGTCGGTCGGCTTCTGGTTCTCGCTCGGGCACTCCTCGATCGTCTTCGGCCTCTGCGCGCTGCTGGCCTTCGGCATCCGCTCGCTGGCCGGCCAGGTGGAGTCCGACGACTCGACGCTGCACGAGATGACCGGCCTGATCGGCGTCACCGTGTCCGGCACCTTCCTGCTGCTGCTCGGCCTGATCAACCTGGGCGCCTTCAACGGCATCCTCAAGGTCTTCCGCAGGATGCGCGAGGGCGAGTACGACGAGGACGAGCTGGAGCGCCAGCTGGAGCGGCGCGGCCTGATGAACCGCATCCTCGGCCGGGTGACCAGGGCCGTCACCAAGCCCTGGCACATGTACCCGGTGGGCCTGCTGTTCGGCCTGGGCTTCGACACCGCCACCGAGGTGTCCCTGCTGGTGCTCGCGGGCGGCGCGGCGGCCTTCTCGCTGCCCTGGTACGCGCTGCTCACGCTGCCGATCCTGTTCGCGGCCGGGATGAGCCTGCTGGACACCATCGACGGCTCGTTCATGAACTTCGCCTACGAGTGGGCGTTCTCCAAGCCGGTCCGCAAGATCTACTACAACCTGACCGTCACCGGCCTGTCGGTGCTGGTCGCGCTGGTCATCGGCTCGATCGAGCTGATCGGCCTGCTCGGCGAGAAGCTGGACATCACCAGCGGGCCGATCGCCTGGGTCGGCGGACTGGACCTCAACTTCGTCGGTTACGCGATCGTCGGGCTGTTCGTGCTCACCTGGGCGGCGGCGATCGCCTACTGGAAATTCGGCAACGTCGAGGAGAAGTGGTCGGCCGGGCTGGCCGCCGCCTCCGCCTCCGCCGCCTCCGCGAAGTCCGAGTAGCGTCCGGGGACGGACCGAGGGGTCGGTGACCGGGGTCTGGTCACCGACCCCTCGGGGCTTTCCGGGGCCGGGCGGGACCGTGCGGCGCGGGGCCGCCGGGCCCGGCTAGCGCAGGGCGGCGAGCACCGCGTCCGCCATCGCCTTCTCGCCGGTCGCGTTCGGGTGGAACGGCACGGCGGGCGAGCCGGGCAGCGCGCCCTCGATCCAGCGGTCGTCCGAGCAGACGTCGTGCCCGACCGTCGGCGTCGCGGTGTCCACGTACGTCGCGCCGTTCGCCGCCGCGGTGGACCGCAGGGCGGCGTTCAGCTTGGTGAGCACGCCGTACATGTACTCGACGTCGCCCGGCGTCACCGGCTGGCGCAGCACGCACGTCGAGCCGTCGGCGGGCAGCACGGACGGGTAGCCGACCAGCAGCACCTTGGCGTTGGGGGCCTTGGCGTGGATCTGCCGGAGGGTGGTGGCGATCTGCGGGGTGATGGTGGAGCCGATCC
Source organism: Kitasatospora sp. NPDC059577 (assembly GCF_042735475.1). Taxonomy (NCBI): domain Bacteria; kingdom Bacillati; phylum Actinomycetota; class Actinomycetes; order Kitasatosporales; family Streptomycetaceae; genus Kitasatospora; species Kitasatospora sp. NPDC059577. The sequence goes on from NZ_JBHWBZ010000062.1 coordinate 42,271, forward strand.
GCTCGGCCAGGTCGTCGTTCCCGTACCGCCAGGACCACGTGCTCCAGTCCCAGTAGCCGTGGTGGTAGACGTCCTTGCAGGGCGTGCCGAGCGGGTTGACGACCGCGCCGGCGATGCAGGTGGCGACCAGTTCGCCGAGGCCGAGGTCGCTGGCCGCGAGGTCGTTGCCGCCGATCCCGAGGGTGACCAGGTCGGTGTCGGCGGTCAGGGCGTCGAACTGCGGGTCGTTGACCCGGATGAACGCGTCGTACTGGGGCTGCGTCATCGCCTTGATCTTGGCGGCGGAGCAGGTCACGTCGGTGTAGGTGCCGGCCTTGAGGGCGCCGGCCACCAGGTGGCCGTAGTTGCGGTCGGAGCGCAGGCAGAGTCCGGCGGACTGGCCGGGCACGCCGGCGCCCGCGGCGTAGGAGTCGCCGAGCGCCACGTAGTGCTTCGGGGCGGGCGTGGCGGCCTGGGCGGTGGTGGAGGTGAGCGCCAGGGCAGCGCCGAGGGCGACTGCGGCGAGCGCGGTGGAATTCCGGAGGTGCCGGGATTTCCGGGCAGGGCGGAGCACGGTTCCTCCTGGGGGAGAGAAACGACGGGTGGGGGGTCATGCCGAGCCGGGCCACAGCTACTCGCAGGTAAGTTACTGCCAGGTTTCGCGGCCGTCCATGGTTTGCGCGGAAATTGCCGAAATTCCGTCAGATGGGCTCCGCTCGCATTTCGAATTTCGCTCCACCGTGTATCGGAGGTATTTCCGAAACGCCATGGAGCGGAATTCACGCACGCACTTGTCACCCACGGGCCGACCGGCGGTTGACCGGACGTCACCGCAGGCCGCAGTATCGGGCGCACCGCGACGGCGCGCCCCCGGCCCGTCGCCACCGCGAGCCGCGACGGAGGACTGCGCATGGCCCTGGACGCCGACGTCATCGTCATCGGAGCGGGACTCGCCGGCCTCGCCGCCACCGCCGAACTCGCCGACGCCGGACGGAAGGTGATCCTGCTCGACCAGGAACCGGCGGCCTCGCTCGGCGGACAGGCGCACTGGTCCTTCGGCGGCCTCTTCCTGGTCGACTCGCCCGAGCAGCGCCGGATGCGGATCCGCGACTCGCACGCCCTCGCCTGGCAGGACTGGCTCGGCACGGCCGGCTTCGACCGCCCCGAGGACGCCTGGCCCCGCCGCTGGGCCGAGGCCTACGTGGACTTCGCGGCGGGCGAGAAGCGGTCCTGGCTGCACGGGATGGGCGTGCGGTTCTTCCCGGTGGTCGGCTGGGCCGAGCGCGGCGGCCTCCTCGCCGACGGGCCCGGCAACTCGGTGCCGCGCTTCCACATCACCTGGGGCACCGGCCCCGGGCTGCTCGAACCCTTCCTCCGCCGGGTCCGCGACGCCGCCGCGCGCGGCCTGGTCGACCTGCGCTTCCGGCACCGCGTCACCGGACTGGCCGCCACCGCGGGCGCCGTCGACACCGTCACCGGCGAAGTGCTGGAGCCGAGCCCGGCCGCCCGGGGCGAGGCCAGCTCCCGCACGGTCGCCGGGCACTTCGACCTGCGCGCCCAAGCCGTGGTGGTCACCTCGGGCGGCATCGGCGGCAACCACGACCTGGTCCGCGGGGCCTGGCCCGCCCGGCTCGGCACCCCGCCCGCCACACTGCTCTCCGGCGTGCCCGCACACGTGGACGGCCTGATGCTGGGGATCGCCGGCGCGGCCGGGGCCAGCCTGATCAACGGCGACCGGATGTGGCACTACACCGAGGGCATCGAGAACCGGGACCCGATCTGGGCCCGGCACGGTATCCGGATCCTGCCCGGCCCGTCCTCGCTCTGGCTGGACGCGCGCGGCCGACGGCTGCCCGTCCCGTTGTTCCCCGGCTTCGACACCCTCGGGACGCTCGAACACATCATGTCCACCGGGTACGGGTACACCTGGTTCGTGCTGAACCAGCGCATCATCGAGAAGGAGTTCACCCTCTCCGGCTCCGAGCAGAACCCCGACCTGACCGGGAAGTCCGTGCGCGGCGTCCTCCGCCGTGCCCTGCCCGGCGCCACCGGGCCGGTCCGCGGCCACCTCCGGCACGGACGGGACTTCGTCATCGCGGGCAACCTCGCCGACCTCGCCCGGGGCATGAACGCCAAGACCCGCGAGCCGCTGATCGACCCGGACGCGCTGCGCCGCACCGTCGAGGACCGCGACCGGCAGCTGGCCAACCCCTTCGCCAAGGACCTCCAGGTCACCGCCATCCACGGCGCCCGCCGCTACCTCGGCGACAAGCTCGTCCGCACCGCCGCCCCGCACCGGATCCTCGACCCGGACGCCGCCCCGCTGATCGCCGTCCGGCTCAACATCCTCACCCGCAAGTCGCTGGGCGGCCTGGAGACGGACCTGTCCTCGCGGGTGCTGCGGCCCGACGGGGAGGTGCTGCCCGGGCTCTACGCGGCGGGCGAGGCCGCGGGCTTCGGCGGCGGGGGCGTGCACGGCTACCGCTCGTTGGAGGGGACGTTCCTCGGCGGGTGCCTGTTCTCGGGCCGCACCGCGGGCCGGGCCGTGGCACGGGCCGTGGGGTAGCGGCCCGTTGCGGGGGTGCCGGTGCCCTGCTGTCCGTCCCCGGTGTCGGGCCGGGAGCCGATCGCGGCGGACCCGACGGCGATGCACAGGAGGCCCGCGCCCCCCGTGGCCACCGACGCCCACGGGGCCCGGCCCCTCCCTCTCGGTATCCGCCCGCCCCTTCCGCCGTGCTCGTGAACCGTGCGCATCCCAAGGGCCTGGCGGGCGCCCCCTGACCGGCGGGTACAGTGCGGGTGCAGAGCGCGCCGCCGACGACGAGGGGTACCAGGACCGATGAGCCGCCGAGACCGCGACCGCGACGGCGCCCGGGACCACGACCGGAAGCGGGGCGCCGGTTCCCCGGTGACCGTCACCGTCTGCCGCGGCTGCTGCTGCGGCACCGAGGCGAAGCACCCCGGGGTGGACCACGCGGGGCAGTACGAGCGGCTGCGGACGGCGGTGGGCCCGGCGGGCCGGGTCCGTGCCGTGAAGTGCCTGGACGTGTGCTCCCAGTCCAACGTGGTGGTGGTCGGCCCCTCCAGCGAGGGGCGGGCCGCGGGCGGACGGCCGGTGTGGCTCGGCTTCGTGCTGATGGACGAGATGATCGACGACATAGCCGCCTGGGTGCGCGCGGGCGGCCCCGGCCTCGCCGATCCGCCCGGCCTGCTCGACCTCCAGCTGATCTCGGTGTCCCGCCGGGTCCGCGAGGGCCTGCCGGAGTAGCGGTCGCGCCCGGGTCGCCTGATGCATCGTCAGATACCCGTCCCGGGGTGGCAGGGGAGCCCGCGCCACTACCATGACCGGTGGCGTCGAGCCGTTCCGCGCGAGGGAGGAAGACGATGACGACGGTCTGCCGCATCTGCGCGGGCACCGGCCGGACCGCCGGCCTCAACTGCCGGACCTGCCAGGGCACCGGTACCACCGAGGTGGGCGGCGGGGGCGGCAACTGCTTCCTGTGCGACGGCACCGGCGTGTACGTGCGCTACCGGGTGGACGCGGGCGGCACCAAGCACGCCTACCGGGACGAGATCTGCCGCACCTGCGACGGCACCGGCAACCGGGCCCCCACGCGGTGGGACGATCCCTCCTGACCCTCCTACCCCTCCTCCTGACCCTCCGGAGCCCCGCGCCCGCCGGAAGGGGCTCCGTCGACGCTCCCTCAGGTGACGTGACGGATCGGGGTCATGATCCGGGGTCGGGTGGCCGCGGACGCGTCCTTTGCCAAGCCATGGTCGAACATTGGCGTTCGAATGGGGGATACGCTGCGGCCCGTTCACCGCGCGTCCGTGTGCGATCCACGAGCCGCTGACAGAGTCCCGCGCATGGATATCCCCAAGATGGGCGTGCCGGCCAAGCTCGCCGACCGCATGAGCACGGCCGAGCAGCACGAGTACCTGCGGGCCCGCTACTCCCGCCGCCGGATGCTGCGCGCCGGCGCCGTGACCGTCGGCGCCGTCGCCGTCGGCGGCGCCCTGGGCAGCGGCACCGCCTTCGCGGCGCCGGCCGGCCCGCAGCTGCTGACGGGCGGCACGACGGACGGCATCGACGGCGCGCTGGTCGCGCCGGTCGGCCGCCACCTCCAGTTCGGCCCCGAGCCGGACACCCAGTTCCGCGTCTCCTGGCAGGTCCCGGCGCCGGTCAAGAAGCCGTTCCTGCGCTTCGGCAAGACCCCGTGGGAGCTCAGCCACAAGGTCCAGGCCGAGGTCCGCGCGCTGCACACCCCGGCGCTGACCCCCACCGGCCAGCCGGTGGACCAGTACTACCTGCACGTGGCGCTGGAGGACCTGCACCCCGACACCACCTACTACTACGGTGTCGGCCACGAGGGCTTCGACCCCGCCTCGCAGCAGCAGATCTCAACCCTGCACACCTTCCGCACCGCGCCCTCCCGCGACCACCGCTGGGGCAAGGTGTACGAGCCGTTCACCTTCACCGCCTTCGGCGACCAGGGCGTCAGCGCGCACGCGGCGGGCAACGACCACGTCATCAAGGCGCAGAAGCCGGCCTTCCACCTGCACGCCGGCGACATCTGCTACGCCGACCCGGCCGGCTCCGGCACCGACCCGGACAAGTCCGTCTTCAACGCGAAGACCTGGGACGACTTCCTGGTCCAGACCGAGACGGTCGCCGCCGAGATCCCGTGGATGGTCGCCTACGGCAACCACGACGTCGAGGCCTGGTACTCGCCCAACGGCTACGGCGGGGAGAACACCCGCTTCTTCCTGCCGAACAACGGTCCGGACCCGCGCAACGTCCCCGGCGTCTACACCTTCCGCTACAAGAACGTCGGCGTCATCTCCCTGGACGCCAACGACGTCTCCTACGAGATCCCGGCCAACCTGGGCCTCTCGGCGGGCAAGCAGACCAAGTGGCTGGAGCGCACCCTCAAGGACCTGCGGAACGACGAGACGATCGACTTCGTCGTGGTCTTCTTCCACCACTGCGCCTTCTCCACCACCGTCGCGCACGCCTCCGAGGGCGGCGTCCGCGAGGCCTGGGTGCCGCTGTTCGAGAAGTACCGCGTGGACCTGGTCATCAACGGCCACAACCACATCTACGAGCGCACCGACGCCATCCTGGGCAACAAGGTCTCGAAGCAGGTGCCGAGCGGCGCCACCATCGAGCCCGAGAAGGACGGCGTGGTCTACGTGACCGCGGGCGCGGCCGGCCGCAGCCTGTACAAGTTCGACGTGCCGGACACCTACGAGGGGCACGAGAACCACCAGGACGAGGTCACCACCTACTACTGGAGCAAGGGCCGGGTGAAGACCCCCGAGACCATCCAGTGGTCGCGGGTGCGCTACACCGGCTACTCCTTCATCAAGGTCGACGTCACCCCGGCCCACCTGGGCCAGAAGTCGGTCATGAAGGTCACCGCGCTGGCCGAGGACGGCACGCAGATCGACAACTACTCGATCCTGCGCAAGGTCGGCGAGGGCTGGGACTCGAACCGCGACGACGACGGCGAGGGCGGCGGCTGGGGCTGGTAGTCCCGGCGGTCGTGACGGTGCCCCGGCGTCGGTTCCTCCGACACCGGGGCACCGGCGCGTTCAGCGCCGGGGGCCGTACATGATGACGGCGACCCCGGCCAGGCAGATCAGCGCGCCCGCGATGTCGTAGCGGGTCGGCCGGAAGCCGTCCGCCACCACGCCCCAGGCCAGCGAGCCGGCCACGAACACCCCGCCGTACGCGGCCAGCACCCGGCCGAACTGGCTGTCCGGCTGCAGCGCCGCGACGAAGCCGTAGGCGCCGAGCGCCACCACACCCAACCCGGCGAGCCACCAGGGCCGTTGCTCGCGCACGCTCTGCCAGACCAGCCAGCAGCCGCCGATCTCGGCGAGCGCGGCGAGGGCGAACAGGGCGACGGAGCGCAGGACGGTCATGAGGCCGAGCGTAGGTGTTCAGCCCTGGCGGTACGTCGCCAGGAAGCGGCCGATCCGGTTGATGGCCGTCTCCAGGTCGTCGGCCCGGGGCAGGGTGACGAAGCGGAAGTGGTCCGGGCGGGGCCAGTTGAAGCCGGTGCCCTGGACGACGTGGATCTTCTCGCGCAGCAGCAGGTCCAGCACGAACTGCTCGTCGTCGACGATCCGGTGCACCGCCGGGTCCAGCTTGGCGAAGGCGTACAGGGCGCCCTTGGGCTTGACGCAGCTGACGCCGGGGATCTCGTTGAGCGCCCGGACCGCGATGTCGCGCTGCTCGGTGAGCCGGCCGCCGGGCAGCACCAGGTCGTTGATGGACTGGTGGCCGCCGAGCGCGGCCTGGACGGCGAACTGGGCGGGCACGTTGGGGCACAGCCGCATGCCGGAGAGCATGGTGAGGCCCTCCAGGTAGTCGGTGGCGTGCTGCTTGGGACCGGAGACGACCAGCCAGCCGCTGCGGAAGCCGGCCACCCGGTAGGACTTGGAGAGGCCGTTGAAGGTGAGGGTGAGCACGTCGTCGGCGAGCGCGGCCAGGCAGTGGTGCTCGGTGCCGTCGTAGAGGATCTTGTCGTAGATCTCGTCGGCGAGGACCATCAGCTGGTGGCGGCGGGCCAGGTCGAGGATGCCCTCCAGCAGTTCCTTCGGGTAGACCGCGCCGGTGGGGTTGTTGGGGTTGATGACGACGATCGCCTTGGTGCGGGCGGTGATCTTGGCGGCGATGTCGTCCAGGTCCGGGTACCACTCGGCCCCTTCGTCGCACAGGTAGTGCACGGCCTTTCCGCCGGCCAGCCGGACCACGGCCGTCCAGAGCGGGTAGTCGGGCATCGGCACGAGCACCTCGTCGCCGTCGTCCACCAGCGCGGTGACGGCCATCTGGATCAGCTCGGAGGCGCCGTTGCCGAGGTAGACGTCATTGACGCCGACGCCCTGGACCCCGCGCTGCTGGTAGTACTGCACCACGGCGCGGCGGGCCGGCAGGATGCCGCGCGAGTCGCTGTAGCCGTGCGCCTTCGGCAGGTTGCGGATGATGTCCTGGACGATCTCCTCGGGCGCCTCGAAGCCGAACGGGGCGGGGTTGCCGGTGTTCAGCCGCAGCACCGTGTGCCCGGCCTCCTCCAGGGCGTTGGCCTGGTCGACCACCGGCCCGCGGATCTCGTAGCACACGTCATTCAGCTTGCTGGACTGCCGAAACTCCATCTGTGGCCTCCCGACCGTCACCACCGCTCCGCTGCTTCCACTTTGTTCTACCAAGTTGGCACTTGGAAAGTCCAACCTTTTGGCTATGCTGATCGACATGTCACGCCGAAGCTACGACCAGTACTGCGCCGTCGCCCGCGCCCTGGACGCGGTGGGGGAGCGCTGGAGCCTCCTGATCGCCCGTGAACTCCTCGACGGTCCGCGCCGCTACACCGACCTGCACGCCGACCTGCCCGGGGTCTCCACCGACATCCTGGCCGGCCGGCTCAAGCAGCTGGAGGGCGAAGGACTGGTCACCAGGCGGCGGCTGGAACGCCCGGCCAACGCGACGGTCTACGAGCTGACCGGGCGCGGCCGCGAACTGCGCCCGGTCATCGAGGCGCTGGGTGAGTGGGGCCTGGCCGCCCTCGGCGAGCAGCGGCCCACCGACGCCGTGCGCGAGCACTGGTTCACGCCCCGGAAGACGGAGGACGCGTCGGCGCCCGTCGAGGGCTGACGCGCCACGGACGGTGCGCCACGGACGGTGCACGCACTCGGCGGTGCCGGCGACCCGGGCGACTCGGGTGGCCCGGGGGCGCGGGCGGCACAGGCGGAGCGGCCGGAGCGGCCGGAGCGGCGAACGGGGCGGCGGCAAGGCCCCCGTCGCCGGCCGCCGCCCCGTGACCCCAGGATGGCGCGGGCCGATAAACGAACGGTCGGTGTGCGATGAGCGCCGAGGTCAGGGGCCTCGCCGCAGGGCCGCGCAGGCGCACACGTACGATCGTCGGACCGCGACGCCGTCCCAGGAGAGCGGAGGCCAGCCCGTGCCCACCACCCACCGCAGCTACGCCGACTACGTCGCCCTCGGCGACTCCTTCACCGAAGGCATGTGCGACGACCTGCTGCCCGACGGCCACTACCGCGGCTGGGCCGACCGGGTCGCCTCGGCGCTGGCGGCGGAACGCGCGGACGGCGGCTTCCGGTACGCCAACCTCGCTGTCCGCGGCAAGCTCATCGGCCAGATCCACGACGAGCAGCTCGCCCCCGCCGCCACCATGGGCGCCGACCTGGTCACCCTCGCCGGCGGCCTCAACGACGTGCTGCGCCCCGGCTGCGACATCGACCGGGTCGAGCGGCTGCTCGGGGACTGCGCCCGCGAACTGCGGGCCACCGGCGCCACCGTCGTCCTGTTCACCAGCACCGACCCCACCCGCAGGATGGCGGGCGGCGCCCGGCTGCTGCCCACCATCCTGAGGATGAAGGCCTTCGTGCAGGAGCTGGGCGCCCAGGACGGCTTCGCCGTCGTCGACCTCTTCTCCGCACCCTGCTTCGACGACCGCCGGCTGTGGGCCGAGGACCGGCTGCACCTCTCCCCGGAGGGCCACCGGCGGGTCGCCGAAGGCGTCCTGGAAGCCCTCGGCCGCCCCGCCTCCTTCGACTGGCGCGCCCCGCTGCCCGCCGCCGCCCCGCCCGGTCGCGCCGAACGGATGCGCGCCGACGCCCGCTGGCTGCGCACCCACCTCGGCCCCTGGATCGGCCGCCGCCTGACCGGCCGCTCCTCCGGCGACGGCCGCCCGCCGAAGCGGGCCGAGCTGCTGCCGTACTCGTAGCCCCAGGCCGGACCGGGGGCTCGGCCGCGCTCGTCCCCGGGCGGTCAGTGACTGTCCGTCGGCTCCAGGACGAGGCTCGCCATCGGGGCGTGGGTGGTCCAGCCGAGCGCGGTGTAGAGCGCCTGCCCTTCCGGCGTGCCGACCAGCACGCCGGTGCGCGCGCCCCGCTCGTACGCGGCGGACTGCAGCGTACTCATCACCAGGACGCCCAGGCCCCGGCGGCGGAACTCCGGCGCGGTGGTGATCTGGTCCGGGACGGCCACCGGGCCGGCCAGGCCCGCCTGGCCGCGTGCCGCGAGGTGCCCGGCACCGGTGCGCACCAGGACCCGGAGGACGCCGCCGCGCTCCCAGGTGGTCACGGTGAAACCGGCCGGGGGCTCGGGCCGCTCGGGGGCGAGCGGGACGCTCATCAGGAAGCCCGGCGCGTCCAGCCGCCACTGCGGCCCCAGCCAGGGGCGGACGGTGGCGTCCTCGGCGAAGAGCTTCAGCCAGGTGGTCGGCGCGGTGGTGTCCGCGGCGATCTTGCGGACCTCGGTCTCGGTCGGCTCGGGCAGCACGTGCCGGCCCACCTCGCCGACCGGCGCGCCGACGTCGATGGTCCAGCCCCAGGGCTGGTCCACCGGCTCGGCGGAGCCGCGCGAGACGGCCCAGCCCGAGATCCACATCCGGACCAGCTCCCTGATGCCCGGTTCCTGCATGGCGCGTACCCCCGTGTAATGGTCTCTCCTGTCATGGATACCTTACCGGCGCTGCGGGGGGTCTGCCCAGTAGGATTTCCCGGACCACGGCGTCGCACCGGCGCCCGGCTGGAAGGACCCGGAACGTGCGCGAGACCGAGCCGCCGCAGGACCCCACGGCGGCCGAACCGACCCCGCTCCGGTCCGACTGCGGCAGTTGCTTCGGGCTCTGCTGCGTCGCCCTGCCGTTCTCGGCCGGCACCGACTTCGCCGTGAACAAGGCCGCCGGCAGCCCCTGCCGCAACCTGCGGACCGACTTCACCTGCGGCATCCACGCCCGGCTGCGCGACAGCGGCTTCCAGGGCTGCACCGTCTACGACTGCTTCGGCGCCGGGCAGCGGGTCTCCCAGGTGACCTTCGGCGGCCGCAGCTGGCGCGAGGAGCCTGACAGCGCCGGGCCGATGTTCGAGGTCTTCCCGGTCGTGCGGCAGCTGCACGAACTCCTCCGCTACCTCACCGAGGCGCTCACCTTCGAACCCGCCCGCTCCGTCCACGCCGACCTGCGGCAGGCCCTGGAGGAGACCGACCGGCTGGCCGGCGGCACCCCCGAGGAGATCCTCGCCGTCGACGTCCCGGCCCACCGCCGGCGCGTCAGCGACCTCCTGCTGCGCGCGAGCGAACTCGTCCGCGCCGCCGTCCCGCGCCGCCGCGAGCACCGCGGCGGGGACCTCTTCGGCGCCCGGCTGCGCGGCGCCGACCTGCAGGGGGCCAACCTGCGCGGGGCGCTCCTGGTGGCCGCCGACCTCTCCGGCGCCGACCTGCGCCTGGCCGACCTGATCGGCGCCGACCTGCGCGACACCGACCTGGCCGGCGCCGACCTCAGCACGGCCCTCTACCTCACCCAGGCCCAGCTGCACGCCGCCCGCGGCGACGCCGCCACCCGCCTCCCGGCCGGCCTCACCCGGCCCGCCCACTGGCCCGCCACGGCGGCGCCGGCGGCGGGCCGGGCGGCGAAGCCCCGGTCGGGTGCACGGCCGGGCGCCGCGGCCGGCAAGGGTGACGGCCGTCCGGCCCGGGGGCGCCGCCGCTAGGCCACGAGGCCACGAGGGCAGGGATCAGGGGCCGGGAGGCCGCTGGGCCGGGGCGGCCGGTCTCCCGCGCGCGGTGCGGTTCAGTCGGTCAGCAGCCGGGTGCGCAGGGCGTCGATCCGGTCGCGGTCGATGCCGAGGGTGCCGGTGAGGTAGCCCTCGACGGAGCCGTGGCGGGCGGCCAGGTCGGCGAGGGTGAGGCGGATGACGGCCTCCGGTGCGCGGCCGTAGCCGGGCCAGCGCAGGGTGCGGCCGGGGTGGGCGGCGTGCCACTCGGCGACGAAGTGCGCGGTGGCGAGTTCGGTGAGGGCGAAGTCGGCGGCGATGTCGTCCTCGGCGACGCCGAGCAGGGTGAGCAGCAGGGCGGCGACGAGCCCGGTGCGGTCCTTGCCGGAGGCGCAGTGGAAGACCACCGGGGCGTCGGCGTCGGTGATCACGTCGAGGACCTGGCGGATCTCCTTCACCCCGTCCTCGGCGACCTCGGCGAAGCGGTCGGCGAGGTAGCGCCAGGGGTCGAGCTCGGGGTCGATCTCGGCCTGGTCGTACGGGCGGTGCTCGATGGAGAGGTTGTGGTACTCCACCCCGGCCACGTCGGGCATCCGGCCCTTGGCGGCGATCTCCCAGGGGTAGCGGAGGTCGATCACGGTGCGGACGCCGAGTGCCCGGAGCCGGTCGAGGTCGGCGGGCGAGGCGAGCTTGCCGAGCGAGTCGGAGCGGTAGAGCAGGCCCCACCGGACGGACCGTCCCCCGGTGGCCGGATAGCCGCCCAGGTCGCGGAAGTTGTGCAGGGCATCGAAGGCGTGGTGACGCGTTGTCATGTGCGGCACTCTAGCCAGCGGTGGGCGGACCGTAGCCGTGGGCGAGGTGGTCGAAGGCGCGGGTGGCGTCGCCGGCCGCCTCGGCGTGCAGGTCGTCGGCGGTGCGGCCGCCGTCCTGGATGCGGCGCCAGTTGTGCAGGGCGAGGACCCGCTGGGTGGCGGTGACCTGGGCGGCGAGCAGTGCGGCGGAGAGCTCGCGGGGCTCGGGGAGGTCGGGGGTCTCGCGCAGGGCGTCGGCCAGGGACCGTTCGGCACGGGCCACGTACTCGCCGACCCGGGCGGCCAGGCTGGGGGTGCCGTGGACCAGGGCGGTGAAGGCGAGCACGGCGGGGTGGTCGTTGAGGCCGGTGACGGGGTCGCGCCGGGTGAGGCCGGTCAGGAAGTCGCGGAGCAGGGCTTCGATCACGGGCTCGCCGGGGAGCCGGGTGCGGACGACCTCCGCCGCCTGTTCCTGGTGGTCGGCGAAGCGGTGGACGACCAGATCCTCCTTGCTGGGGAAGTAGGAGAACAGTGTCGGCTTGGAGACCTCGGCGGCCGCCGCGACCTCCGCCACCGACACCCGGTCGAAGCCGTGCTCCAGGAAGAGGGCGATGGCGGCCTCCGAGATGGCCCGCCGGGTCTGCTCCTTCTTGCGCTCGCGCAGTCCGCTCATGGGGTCAGGCTAACAGGACGCTTGACTCGGGAAGGTTTCTTACCCGGTCTTGCCGCCGCTGCCCGCTGCCCGGTTCCCGCTGCCCGCTGCCCGGCGTCCGCCGTTCCCGCATCCGTCGTTCCCGCGGGCATCCGGTCCTCAGGAGCCGAGCGACTCCAGGATCCGGCGGATCGACTCGACCACCGGGGCGCCCGCCGTCACCAGGGAGGCGACGCCGGAGATGTTCCGCAGTGCGCGCCGCAGGACGGTCGGCGGTGTGGCGGTGCCGTCACCGAGGGCCTCCAGCGACTCGTCCAGCACCTCGCGGTCCTCGGCCGGCACCTGTCCGCGCAGGGCGTGCACGGCGGCGACGAGTTCGCGCATCGCGGCCTGGGGGTCGGCCGGGGCCTGGTTCTTGACGATGCCGATGTTGTGGTCGCCGTGCTGGGTGACGGAGTCGCCGAAGTGGATGTTGCCGGTCATCAGCCCACCTGCTTCCCGATGTTGTGGTCGCCGTACTGGTTGATCTTGTCGCCGATGTGGACGTTCTCCACCTGGAGGGCGAACTCGGCCTGGGGGTTGTCGATCGCCTCCATGATCATCTGGATCAGGTCGCCGATCTGCCGCGGGTCATGGCTCACCACCGCAGTGGTCGAGGAGTTGGAGGTCTCGATGACCAGCTTGTACAGCGCCCGCCGGCGCAGCCTGGTGACCAGACGGTAGGTGATGAAGGCCAGGCCGGCGAGCAGCAACAGCCCCGGGAGGACCGCCGCCTGCGACGTCTCGACCGAGTTCCGGACGAGGGTGCCGAGGATGGCGGTGGCGAACACCAGCCCGAACAGCTGCCGGACGAACCGGATGATCGTCCACGAGCGCTTGGGCGGCCACCAGACCAACTGTCGCGCCCGGGCGATGTGCTGCAACGGGTACGCGTCGCCACCGATCCACAGCACCCGCCGGCTCACGCTGACGTCGATCACGTTCCGGGCCAAGTCCGTTCCCCCTGAGCGTAGTGGCGGGAGCACCATAGCAACCGGTACCGACATCGTGACGGTGGATCATCCGTACGGGTCAGGCCGCGGCCAGGCGGGCGGTGACCTCGACCTCGATCCTCATCCGGGGGTCGGCGAGCCCGCACACCTGCATCGTGGCGGCCGGTCGGGCGTCGCCGAAGCAGCGGCGCAGGGCCGGCCGGCAGGGCTCGAAGTCCGCACGCTCGGGCAGCAGATAGTGCACCCGGACCACGTCGGCGAAGCCGAGGTGTTCCGGGAGGGGCCCGGCGGGCGTCTAGACGCTGCGGTCGGCGAGCACCTGGCGCACGACGTGGCGGGCGTTGGCGGTCAGCGCCGGGTCGGTGTGGCGGTAGTAGGGGATCGTCACCAGGGCGATGGAGAAGGCCCAGGCCCGGCCGCGGGCCCACATGGCGTCGTCGGCGCGCAGGGCGGCACGGAAGGTGGGGCGGGCGGTGGCGGGCAGCAGGTTCCAGGCGGCGATCAGGTCGGCGGTCGGGTCGCCGACGCCCATCAGGGCGAAGTCGATGACGGCGGCGAGCCGGCCGGTCCGGGACAGCAGCAGGTTGCCGGGGGTGAGGTCGCCGTGCATCCAGACCGGCGGTCCGGCGTAGTCGGGCACCCGGAGCGCCTTGTCCCACAGGGCGGTTGCGGCCGCGGTGTCGATCGAGCCGGCGAGCTGGGCGATGGCTGCCCGGGTCGAGCCGTCCCGGGAGGCGAGCGGGGCGCTGCGGTGACCGGCCGGGGCGTCGGCCGGGTCGACGGCGCGCAGGGCGTTGACGAAGCCGGCCAGGTCGCGGGCCAGGGCGTCGGGTGCGGCGAGCACGCCGACCGCCGGGTTGACGCCGTCGATCCAGTGCAGCACCGACCACTCCCACGGGTAGCCGGCGGCGGGCCGGCCGACCGCGAGCGGGGCGGGCACCGGCAGCGGCAGCCGCGGTGCCAGCGCGGGCAGCCAGCGGTGCTCCCGACGGACGTTCCCGGCCGCCCACTCCACCCGGGGCAGCCGGACGGCGAGTTCGGGCCCGAGGCGGAACATCGCGTTGTCCGCCCCGGCGGAGCCGACCGGCGTGATGGGAAGGCGCTCCCACTGCGGGAACTGGGCGGCGATCAACCGCCGTACCAGGGCCGCGTCGACCACCGGCTCGTCGGGGTGCATCCGGGTGGCAGCGCACATGCCCGGCAGCGTACCGCCCCGATCGTTTCCGTTCAGGCGTATTCCCCAACTGCGTGGACCCCTAGGCTGACGACATGGTGATCGGGCAGCAGACGGCGGGGGAACGACGGGCCCTGCGCGCGGCCCTGGCCGGGCTGACGCTGCTCGCCCTGCTGGGCGCGGTCGGACGGTTCAGCCGGCGCCCGGGCGGCCTGCTGGTGCTGCGCGACTGGCTCGACCGGCCGCTGCTGCTGTTCACCGCCGCCCTGCCGCTGCTGCTGGTGGTGCTGTACTGCGTCACCTGGCGGGCCTGGATCCGGGTGGTCCTGGGCATCGGCGTGCTGCTGACGGCCGCGGGGACGGTGCCGCTGTGGGTGTTCCTGGACGCCCCGCAGGTCACCGGGACGGAGGGCGCGCCGGAACGGCCGGACCGGCGGATCGTCCGGCAGGAGGAGCCCGGGATGCTCAGCGCCGCCCAGCGGATCTACGTCGACCAGGGCACCGGACTGACCACCCGCCGCTGGCAGATCGCCTACGCGGACTTCGCGTACGGCGACCTGGTCGACGCCGCCTGGGACGGGCCGGACCGGGTCAGACTGACCTCCGGCGGCCGGACCACGGTGATCGGCCTGGCCGCCGACGGCCGGCCCAGCGGATCGCTCACGCTGGGGTGACCCGCACCCGCACCCCGATCGTGCCGTCCTTGCCGAACCGCAGCACGTTCGCGGTCAGCGCGATCGCGCACAGCAGCCCGTACTTGCGCCGCAGCAGCTTGCGGTAGGCGGGCGCCCGGACCGGGTCGAGCACGGCCGTGGCCGGGACCTGCGGGCCGAGCAGGTTGCCGCGGATGTCACTGGGGCCGACCAGCACGTCCCGGCGGTTGCGCAGGCGCTTGACCTTGCCGGTCTTCGTCACGGTGGTGAAGACCAGCGCGTCGCCGTCCCGCGCGACCCAGACCGGGGTGGCCACCGGAGCGCCGTTCCTCCGGTAGGTGGTGAACAGCAGGTACTTGGCGGCGGCGAGCCGCTCCAACTCGGCGGCAGCGTCCAGAGTGTCCATGCCCGCCAGCCTAGGGAGCCGCAACTGGGCATCGCTTGAGCCTCCTTGGGGCCGCCGGCCGGGCGCGCCACGCCCGGCCGGCACGGGTGCGGCCGGGCGTCGTCGCCGGTACCTGCCAGAATGCAGGGCGTACGGCGAAAGCACTGAAGGAGAAGGTGACCGGCTTCGTGACCACGCCAGTCGAACAGGTGGCCCGGCAGGCCCAGCACGCGATCGAGCGCAAGATCGCCGAGGAACTGGGCGTCCGCGAGGGGCAGGTGAAGGCGGCCGTCGACCTGCTCGACGGCGGCGCGACCGTGCCCTTCGTGGCCCGCTACCGCAAGGAGGCCACCGGATCCCTCGACGACACCCAGCTGCGCGGCCTGGAGGAGCGGCTGCGCTACCTGCGCGAGCTGGAGGAGCGCCGGGCGGCCGTCCTGGAATCGATCGAGTCCCAGGGCAAGCTGGACGACGCGCTGCGCGCCCGGGTGCTCGCCGCGGACTCCAAGGCCCGGCTGGAGGACATCTACCTCCCGTTCAAGCCGAAGCGGCGCACCAAGGCGCAGATCGCCCGCGAGGCAGGGCTGGAACCGCTGGCCGACACCCTGCTCGCCGACCCCGCCCAGGACCCGGCGGCCCTCGCGGCCGGCTACCTCAACGAGTCGGTGGCGGACGCCCCGGCGGCCCTGGAGGGCGCCCGGGCGATCCTGGTCGAGCGCTTCGGCGAGGACGCCGACCTGGTCGGCTCGCTGCGCGAGCGGATGTGGGCCCGCGGCCGCGTGGTCGCCACGGTCCGCGACGGCAAGGAGCAGGACGGCGCCAAGTTCGCCGACTACTTCGACTTCGCCGAGCCCTTCACCAAGCTCCCCTCGCACCGCATCCTGGCGATGCTGCGCGGCGAGAAGGAGGAGGTGCTCGACCTCGAACTCTCGCCCTACGACGGCGAGTCCGAGGGCGACCTGCCCGGCGCCAACGACTACGAGCAGCGGATCTCCGCCCGCTTCGGCATCGCCGACCGCGGCCGCCCCGCCGACAAGTGGCTCGGCGACACCGTCCGCTGGGCCTGGCGCACCCGGATCCTGGTGCGCCTCGGCATCGACCAGCGGGCCCGGCTGCGCGTCGAGGCGGAGGAGGAGGCGGTGCGCGTCTTCGCCGCCAACCTGCGCGACCTGCTGCTCGCCGCCCCGGCCGGCACCCGCGCCACCATGGGCCTGGACCCGGGCTTCCGCACCGGCGTGAAGGTCGCCGTGGTGGACGCCACCGGCAAGGTCGTCGCCCACGACACGATCTACCCGCACCAGCCCGCCAACAAGTGGGACGCGGCCCTGAACACCCTCGCCGCGCTGGCGAAGAAGCACGACGTCGACCTGGTGGCGATCGGCAACGGCACGGCCTCCCGGGAGACCGACAAGCTCGCCGAGGACCTGATCAAGCGCCACCCGGAGCTGAAGCTCACCAAGGCGATGGTCAGCGAGGCCGGCGCCTCGGTCTACTCGGCCTCCGCGTTCGCCTCGCAGGAACTGCCGGAGCTGGACGTGTCGATCCGCGGCGCGGTCTCGATCGCCCGCCGCCTGCAGGACCCGCTGGCCGAGCTGGTCAAGATCGACCCCAAGTCGATCGGCGTCGGCCAGTACCAGCACGACCTGAGCGAGGTGAAGCTCTCCCGCTCACTGGACGCCGTGGTCGAGGACTGCGTCAACGCCGTCGGGGTGGACGTCAACACGGCCTCGGCGCCGCTGCTCACCCGGGTCTCCGGCATCACCGGCACGCTGGCCGACAACATCGTCGCCCACCGCGACGCCAACGGCCCGTTCCGCACCCGGAGGCAGCTGAAGGACGTCTCCCGGCTCGGCCCCAAGGCCTTCGAGCAGTGCGCGGGCTTCCTGCGCATCCCCGGCGGCGAGGACCCGCTGGACGCCTCCAGCGTGCACCCCGAGGCGTACCCGGTGGTGCGCCGGATCCTCGCCGCGACCGGCGGGGAGCTGCGGGAGCTGATCGGCAACGGCGAGCGGCTGCGCGCGCTGCGCCCGGCGGACTTCGCCGACGACACCTTCGGCGTCCCGACCGTCACCGACATCCTCGGCGAGCTCGACAAGCCCGGCCGCGATCCGCGCCCGGCCTTCCGCACCGCGACCTTCAAGGAGGGCGTCGACAAGATCGGCGACCTGGAGGCCGGCATGGTGCTGGAGGGCGTGGTCACCAACGTCGCCGCCTTCGGGGCCTTCGTGGACGTGGGCGTCCACCAGGACGGGCTGGTGCACGTCTCGGCGCTGTCCAGGACCTTCGTGAAGGACCCGCGCGAGGTCGTCAAGCCCGGCGACATCGTGAAGGTCCGGGTGGTCTCGGTGGACGTGCCGCGCAAGCGGATCGGGCTCACCCTGCGGCTGGACGACGAGGTCGGGCGCGAGCGCGGGGACCGGGGCGACCGGGGCGGCGACCGCGGGGACCGGGGCGACCGGCAGGCCCGTCCGCCGCGTCAGGAGCGGCGCGGCGGCGGTCAGGGCAGTCAGGGCGGCCAGGGCGGCCAGGACCGGCGCGGTGGCCAGGGCGGTCGTGACCGTGGCGGCTCCGCCGGCGCGGCGCCGGCCAACAGTGCCATGGCGGACGCGCTGCGCCGGGCCGGCCTGACCGGTGGCGGCGACGGCTCGGGCGACCGGCGCTCCGGCCGGCGCTGACCGGATCCGGGTGCACGACGGCGGGGCCGGTGGACACCACGTCCACCTG
>NZ_JBHWBZ010000063.1:0-8896 GCF_042735475.1 Kitasatospora sp. NPDC059577
GCCAGGCCCGGGTTGCACGGACTCTTCCTACTGAAAGTAGGACGTGCTCTGGTAGCACCGCTGACGCCTGGCGAGGAATCGTTCTCCCTCGCGACAGGAAGAACACTAGCAGGTCAGCGGCCCGGAACCGACATCGGCCCTTCCCCCGACAGCGGCACCGCAGTGCAACCCGCCCCACCCGCCGGCCGAGCCCTCAAGAGCGTGGCCGGCAGGCGGGGGCAGGGGCGGGCGGGGCCGGTTCGCGTCACGGGAACCGGCCCCGCCGTGGACGGGTACGGCGGGCTCCGTCGAGCGGCGATCCGGAGGCCCGGCACACCCGCACGGGCCGGTTGTCAGCCGGCCGTCACAGGATTTCGATGGACCGGACCAGCGGCGGACGGTTGGGGAACGAGATGTCGGTCCAGCGCGGGATCTTGACCGAGTCGCCGTTGGCGTCGTAGTAGATCAGGTCGTTGTTCCCGGTGGAGATCCGGTCGACCCACCAGTCGCCGAAGGAGGTCCGGCCGGCGTTCGCGTAGCAGTCCACGCTCTGGCTGCCGCCGTTGTGCGACCAGATCTTCAGGAAGTTCTCCCCGCCCCTGCACTCGATGTGGTCGATGGCGAAGGCGTTACCGGACGGGACGGCCACGGTGAACGCGGCCGCCGCGGCGAACGCGGCGGTCACGGTACTCACGATCTTCTTCGTTTTCGAGATCACTGATCCTCCTTGGTCGAATCACATGCGGATCGAATACCGAATCAGGAGACGCACTCCGCACCGAATGCCGGTTGCGTCGTGCCCGACCAGCTTCTCGGCGGTCGCGTACACGGTCAATCGCGTCCGCCGCCGACCGGTTGCGTATCAGTCATATCTGTCCGAACTTTCCGTGCACGATGGGTCCCGGTGGTGAACTGGTGGTGTCAATGGGGCGTGGGTGACCTGCCCGGCGAAACATCCGAACCACCGGCCCCGGCGGCGGCATCCGTCCCGGTCACCCCGCCCTGGCCTGGGACGACGTGCCCGCGGGCCGCCAACCCGTCCGCCCCCCGGGGCGGTCCGGCACCCGCCGGGGCGGCACCGGGACGGTGGAATGCGTGGAACCGGCCGTGCCATCACGGCGCGGGAGGCGCCCGGGCGGCGCACGGCCTACCCTTCGCGCCGGATGCCCGCCCGGCCGCCCGCCCGGGTAGGTGGGTGGGCGGCGCCTCGAACAGCACGTTTCCGGGCTGGAAGTCCCGGTGCAGGAAACGCCCTTCATAGGCCGGCGCGGGCGCGCGGATCACGTCGATCGCCGCGGCCCACGCCGAAGCGTCGGCGCCCCCGGGTGTCACGACGGTGCCGGCGGTCGTCAGCGCCACGTACTCTCGGGCAACTCGACCGTGGTTCCGGCGAAGTCAGCGGTCGACGGCCGGCAGATCGTCATCGCACATGCCGGTCCTGCAGCACACGGGCAACCATGCGGCCGCGGCCTCCCGAACGCGGTGCAGGCGAGCCCTGTCGGGCTCTACCACCGTGAGGATCTCGAAGGCGGTGCCGGCCCGCGGCGACCGACCGGACATCACCTCCCCGTAGAGCAGCCAGAGACCCTGCACGGCAAGGTCTCGGCACAGCTCCGGTAGGTTGAGTCCCCGTCGAGCGGACTCCCAGGCCGTGCCCTCGCCTGCCACCATGCGCTGGAGGAGGTCGAGGAACCACGCGCGAGCCGTTGGTGCAACGTCGTCCGCCAAGGCCGCCAGCGCAACGGACGTCACGGCAGGAGCCGGCTCCCACAGGACTGTCGGAGACCAGACGTGCTCTTCGAGGCTGACATGGCAGGGTCTCTGCAGGGGGCCCCTGCCCGCGAGCTGCAGCAGATCCCGGGCCAGGTGCTCTGCCGAGTCGCCGCACCCGCACAGCATGCCCTTCCAGTCCTGCCGGGCTATCTCCATCTCGACCAGTCGCATAGCTCCCACACTCTAGACAGCGCTTGCGAAGCCCGACGACGTGCAGGGCGGTGCCAGAACTCGCGAAGACGGGGTCGCAGTGGTTCTCGCCGACAAGACGACGCTGAGCACAGCACGGGTCAGTGGCCGTTCAGGCGCCGTGGTCGTCACTCGCAGGGCTCGGTGGGGCCAGGCAGGGTGCGTGCGGGCCGATGCCGATGTCGTGTTCCCGGACGGGAATGGCGTCGATGACGTCGAAGGGAAGGGCGGTCGAGTGGATGCGGACATCACGACGGGCGTGACGCGGCGAGGCCCGAGGTCGACGTGATCTGTTCAGTCGTCGGTCGCGGACGTCTTCCGAGGGTGGGCGGAGTAGACCTGGTGCCAGTGCTGGACCGATCGAACCAGGTCGTCGATCACGTGCAGGAGGAACTGGCCGGTGTTCTCCAGGCGAGCGCCGGCAGGGGTGGTGGGCCCCAGTTTTCGGGCCCCGGTCCTGCAGGCTTCGGCGATCCGGGTCTGGGCGTGCGCGCTGGCCATGATGGAGTGGAACGCCACGTCGTCGTCGATGGAGTAGCGTTCGGCGCGGCTGTGAGGGTCGCGCTCGCGCTGGACGAGTGCCTGGCTCTCCAGGTAACCGATGGCCTTGGAGATGGAAGCGGGGCTGACGTGCAGGCGTCGCACGAGTTCCGCTGAGGTGAGGCTCCCGCTGTCGGTGGTGAAGAGCGCGGCGAGCACCCTGGCCATCATCTGTGGGAGCCCCGCCTGAATCATCAGTTCCATGCTCTGCGTGCCCACTTCGTCCATGAGCCGTGGGTCGCGCCCGCCGAGGTGGGCACCGCCTGGTGGCGGTGTCGGCGGAGTGGTCTTGCGCTGACGCGCGTGTCCCGTGCCGGCTCGGTGGGCCACCTCGGCGTGGTACCCGCGCGGCCCGCCGTTGCGCATCACTTCGCGGGTGACGGTGGAGGTCGGCCGCCCGATGCGGCGGCCGATGGCGGCGTAGGTCAGTTCCTCGCGCAGTCCTGCGGCGATCTGCTGTCGGTCCTGGAGGGTGAGTCTGTCACCGGGCATCGGGTGTCCTCCACCTGTCGGCGTCGCGGTCAGCCTAATGCAATGCCTCCCTGTTGCATTAGCCGGCATAAGCCATGCAACGATTTCACGAATCCGACCTGCAGATATGAGGGTTGAGTCACCCGAACATGATTGACGAATAGATGAATGCAACGTAACTTTCGCTGAATTGTGAAGGCGCTCGTGTGGCGCCTGTCCGACCAGCGGAAGGGAAACCCATGACCACCGATCCCGGTCAACGCGCAGTCTCGGCGACGGCGATACGCAAGGCGTACGGCGACCACGTGGTGCTCGACGGCATCGACCTCGACGTCCCCGCGGGATCCGTCTTCGCGTTGCTCGGCCCGAACGGCGCCGGCAAGACCACGGTGGTGCAGATCCTGTCCACGCTCATCCGCGCCGACGCCGGTGACATGCGGGTCGCCGGCCGGGACGTGGTCCGGGAACCGGACGCGGTCCGTGCCGCCATCGGCGTCACCGGCCAGTTCTCGGCGGTGGACAGCTTCCTCACTGGCCGGGAGAACCTGCTGTTGATGGCCGGCCTGAACCGCCTGCCCCGCCGGGAACGGCGGCAACGTGCCGAGGACTTACTGGCCCGGTTCGATCTGGTGGACGCGGCCCGCAAGCCTGCGGCGACGTATTCCGGCGGGATGCGCCGCCGCCTGGACCTCGCGATGACGCTGGTCGGCCGGCCCCGCGTGATCTTCCTCGACGAGCCGACCACCGGACTGGACCCGCGTAGCAGGCGGACCATGTGGGAGATCATCCGCAGGCTGGTGACCGACGAGGGCGTCACGATCTTCCTCACCACCCAGTACCTGGAGGAAGCCGACCGACTCGCCGACCGGATCGCAGTCCTGCACCGGGGAAGGCTGGTCGCGGAAGGCTCGCCGGAGGAGCTCAAGCGGCAGGTCGGCGGCGGCCACATCACCCTGCGCTTCGCCGACCCGCGCAGCTACGATCACGCGGCCCGGACGCTGGACGTGCTGTCCCGCAACGACGAGACGTGCACCCTGCAGATCCCCGGCCAGGGCGATGTCCGGTCGTTGCGGGCACTGCTGGACCGGCTCGACCGCGCCTCGCTGACCGTCGACGAACTTCAGGTCCACACCCCCGATCTGGATGACGTCTTTCTCGCCCTGACGGGCAACCCGGTCACGGAACAGGAGCCCGCCCGATGAGCGCCGCTTCCAGCGCCGTTTCCCACGCCCTTGCCGACTCGGTGACCATGTTGCGCCGCCAGTTGCGGCACATGCTGCGCTATCCCACGCTCATCCTGACGGCCGCCGGGGTTCCGGTGGTCTTCCTGCTGCTGTTCGTCTACGTTCTCGGCGGCATCCTGGGAACCGGCCTCGGCGGGCCGTCGGGCGGGCGGGACGCCTACGTGAACTACGTCGTCCCCGGCGTCATCCTGATGACTGTGGCGACCTCGGCCCAGGGCACGGCGATCTCGGTGGCCATCGACATGACCGAGGGCATCGTCGCCCGGTTCCGCACCATGGCCATTGCCCGGGTCTCGGTGCTCACCGGTCATGTGCTGGGCAGCCTGATCCAGACCCTGCTGAGTATCGCCGCCGTCATCGGGGTCGCGCTGCTGGTGGGATTCGAGCCGACCGCGGACCCCGGTGCATGGCTCGGCGCGATCGGCGTGCTCGCAATGATCGTCCTCGCGCTCACCTGGCTGTCGGTCGCACTTGCCATGGTCGCGAAGAGCGTCGCCACCGCGAGCAACATGCTGACGCCGATGATGATCCTGCCCATGATGGGCAGCGGGTTCGTCCCCACCGACTCGATGTCAGGAGGGCTGAAGTGGTTCGCCGAGTACCAGCCGTTCACCCCGTTCATCGAAACCCTGCGTGGGCTGCTGATGGGCACTCCGATCGGCAACAGCGCGACCCTGACCATCGGTTGGTGCACCCTGATCGCTCTGGGCGGCTACCTGTGGGCCAGGAAGCGCTACAACCGCGAGCCCACCAGGTGAGCGGTTCCGCAGTGTCGCGTGATCGTCCTTGACCCCCGGGACCCCTCCACCACGGGCGTTCACACGCCGGGCCCGGGACGCGGTGGGTGGTGGTGCGCCGCGGCGTCCGCCACGATCGCGCGACGGGTGTCGAGAGCAGCGGCCAGCAGGCGTTCGTCGAGTTCCGTCTCGGCGTCCCGGGTGGAGTCGTTGACGGGGATCCGGTCACGGCGGTCGATCAGCGCCGTCACGGCCGGCAGGGCGGGCCGTGCATGGCGCCCCATCGCCGCGAGGCACCCCAGGTAGTGCTCGCCGACCGTGTACTCGCCCACGTGCGGCGTGACGAGGGCGAGCAGTCGCGGCAGTGCGGACGGGCCCGCGTGCCGCAGCCACAGCGGGGCGCACACGGCCTGCGTACGTCCCGGCCACCGGAACGTGAGGTTGTACAGCTGGGCCGCCTGCCGGAAGGTCAACGGGCCCGCGTCCAGCAGGGCGCCGAAGACCGCGGGGGCGTGGGCGAGGCGGCCCACCCCGACGGGTTCGGCCGCCAGGAGCGCGGCCGCGGATGCGCCGTCGTACGACGGCGTGGAGTCGGGGCAGGGGCGACGCGCCTTCGGGTACGGCGTGAACGGGACGGTGGCCGCCAGAGCGCCGTGCGCACGCATCGCCGCTCGTGAGATCGAAGCCGTGCG
The DNA here is from genome assembly GCF_042735475.1 of Kitasatospora sp. NPDC059577. Classification (NCBI taxonomy): domain Bacteria; kingdom Bacillati; phylum Actinomycetota; class Actinomycetes; order Kitasatosporales; family Streptomycetaceae; genus Kitasatospora; species Kitasatospora sp. NPDC059577. Next base: position 5,626 of record NZ_JBHWBZ010000063.1, read on the forward strand.
GAGGGCCTTCGCCATGGCGGGGCCCGCCCCCTGCCCGCAGTGGCGGACGAGCAGGGGCAGCAGCTCGACCGGGCCCGCCCGCCAGTCGTGACACGCCTCGCGGGCGAGATCCGCGCCGACGTCCCGCGTGGCGGGCTCGGCGAGCAGGCGGGCCGTCACCGTGTACGTGTGCTGCTCGCGCCCCAGCCGGTACAGCGCCGACCCCCAGTCCCGTCCGACGCCCTCCAGGTGGAGCGAGGCCTCCCGGGCGTCGGCATGCAGGGCCGCGTCCAGGGTCGGCCACCGCACGGCGGACGACACCCGCAGGGTCTCCAGGTGCGCGAGGAAGCGGACGGACGCCAGGGGGTCGGCTCGCAGGTGCGCGATGCGGGCGCCGAGCCCGTCGGCGAGGACGGTGCGCACGACCGGGTCGGTGAGTTCGCCGAGGGCGGTGAGCGCGAGGTCGTGGCCCCCCGCGTGCACCACGAGCCTCGCGGCCCGGCGCCGCACCTCCTCGTCGGGGTCCGTGAGCCGTTCCAGCGCGGCGTTCGCGGCCTCGGGCCAGGGGGCACCGGACGCGAGGCCGTCGAGGAGATCCAGGACCTCACCGCGCACGACGGGATCGTCGGAGCGCACGAGGTGCAGGAGCCGGGCGGCGACGGGCCCGGAACGGTCGGTGCGCACGGCGTCGAAGATCGCGCTACGGGAAGGGGCGGCAGGCGTCGTGGCGGCTCCGGTGGCCACGGCCTCGTCCAGCCACTTCACCGGACGGGGCGGTGGCCGCCGTTCCGTGCAAGGGATTTGAGCATGCGGCCGATCATGTCATGTGCGGCGGCGGCCCGGCCACGGATTTTCGGCGGACCGGCCACGGTCCTCGGTGGAGCGGCAGGCCTTGCGGTGGGACGGCAGGCCTTTCCGCTTCCACCGGACAGGCCGCCGGTTGATCCGTCGGCCGAGTCCTTCGAGAACTCCCGCACGGTGGCCGCGGCGACGTCGAAGTCGTCGGACCGACCGGGACGCCGTGGTGGACTTCCCGACCTGTCCGCTGTCCCCGGTCGCGAACGGGCGGCCACCGCCGTCACTGGCGAACACCAGGGCGGTGCGGAGACGTCCGGCGAACCGGTCCGGCGATTCCCGTCCGGCGATTCCCGTTCGGCGAACCGGTCCGGCGAACCCGTTCGGTTCGGCGAGGCACGTCGGAGCCGCACGTCCTCGGCGGGAAGATGCGTCCATGGTGGAGAGAGCCAACGCGTCGGAACGCCCGTCCGGGTTGGGCGGTGCCGCGGGACTGGTCCTGGTGACGCTGGCCGCGGGGCAGTTCGTGATGGCGCTCGACAGTTCCGTGATGAACGTGTCGATCGCGACGGTGGCGCAGGACGTGGGCACCTCGGTGACCGGGATCCAGGGTGCGATCACCGCGTACACGCTGGTGATGGCCGTGCTCATGATCCCGGGCGGCAAGGTCGGGGCGATCATCGGCCGCAGGCGCGCGTTCATGATCGGCTGCGTGGTCTACGGCTGCGGGTCGCTGACCACGGCGGTCGCGCCGAACCTGCCGGTGCTCCTGCTGGGCTGGTCGTTCCTGGAGGGGGTCGGCGCCGCGTTGATCCTCCCGGCGATCGTGGCACTGGTCGCCGGGAACTTCGCCGAGCGCCAACGCCCGGCCGCCTACGGGCTGGTGGCGGCCGCGGGGGCGATCGCGATCGCGCTCGGGCCGCTCATCGGAGGCGTCGCGACGACGTACTTCTCCTGGCGCTGGGTGTTCGTGGGGGAGGTGGTGGTGATCCTCGGCATCCTCGTGCTCGCACGGCGGGTGGCCGACGCGTCGCCGGCCCGGCGCCCCCGGGTGGACGTGGTCGGCGCGGTCCTGTCGGCGCTCGGGCTGGGCGTGTTCGTCTTCGGGGTGCTCCGTACGGACGAATGGGGCTGGTTCGTCCCGAAGCCGGGGGCACCGTCCTGGTTCGGACTCTCGCCGTGCGTCTGGCTGATGCTCGCGGGCGTGCTGGTGGTGTGGTTGTTCTTCCGCTGGGAGGAGTACCTGATGCGGCGGGGACGGGAGCCGCTCGTCGACCTGACGATGCTGCGCAACCGGCAGCTCTCGGGCGGTCTGACGATGTTCTTCTTCCAGTACCTCATCCAGATGGGCGTGTTCTTCGTCGTACCGCTCTACCTGTCGGTCGCGCTCGGCCTCTCCGCGCTGGAGACGGGCGTGCGGATCATGCCGCTGTCGCTCACCCTGCTCGCGGCGGCGGTCGGGATCCCGCGTTTCCTCCCGGAGGTGTCCCCGCGGCTCGTGGTCCGGCTCGGTCTGCTGGCGATGATCGCCGGTGCCGTGGTCCTGATGGCGGCCCTGGACACCGATACGGGTGCGGAGGTCACCACCGTTCCGCTGCTGCTGGTCGGCCTGGGCATGGGCGCCCTCGCGTCCCAGCTCGGCGCGGTCACCGTGTCGGCGGTTCCGGACGATCAGAGCGCCGACGTCGGGGGCGTCCAGAACACCGTCACCAACCTCGGCGCGTCGATCGGTACGGCGCTCGCCGGGTCGATCATGATCGCGGTGCTCACCACGTCCTTCCTGAACAGCGTGGACCGGAACCCGGCGATCCCCGACGAGGTCAAGAACCAGGCCACGGTGCGGCTCTCCGGCGGCGTCCCGTTCATGTCGGACGACCAGCTCCGGGCCGCCCTCGAGCAGGCCGGGACGAGTACGGAGGTGGCCCAGGCGGCGCTCGACGCCAACGCGCGCGCCCGGATCGACGGCCTCAAGGTGGCCCTGGCGATCCTCGCCCTCACCGGGCTCGTCGGGCTGTTCTTCGTGCAACGCATCCCGGTCACGCAGCCCGGTTCGGTCCGCGGCTCCGGCTCCGGCTCCGGTACCTGATCCTGGCCTGCCGAGCTGCTGGCCTTCCGACCTGCCGCCCGCCCGGCCGGCCTGTCTGCGGCGTGAGGCCGGCGGCTTGCGGTCGCCGCGTCGTTCGTCCACCCGGTCACCGCCGCCCGGTGCGCACCGGGCGGCGGGTGTTCGCCGGACACCGCACAGGTGCCGGCTCGGGGAGGGCAGCGCGCGGAGCGACATCTTCCGGATGGCATGTTCGCGGCCGGAAAATCCCAGGTCAAAGCCCTGTACGGCACACGGGCCGGGGTCTAGCATTCCGGACACGGCGACCCCACCGCAGTCGGGCCGCCGAGCAGAGCAGCCGCGCCTTCCGTCGGCGCGGCTGGCCTCCCCCACGGCCGGGGGGGGGGGGGGGGCGGCGCGGCGCCGCGCGCCCCCCCGACCGCGCCGCCCCGC
>NZ_JBHWBZ010000063.1:8906-43055 GCF_042735475.1 Kitasatospora sp. NPDC059577
GACACAGCCCCTACTCCGCGAGCCCCCGGCCGTCTCCGCCCGTGCGGCCGGATCGGCCCCGAACCACCTTCGGGGGACGGTCTTGCGGCACGGTACGGCGCGGCACCGGCACGGCACGGGTGCCGTCGGGAACGGTCGGCCTGCGCGGGATGGCAGACTGCGGGCCATGAGTGATGATCAGTCCAGCCGTCCGGCCCGACTCCCGCTGACCCAGCCGTTCTCCCACCGTGACGCCGCAGTCGACCAGCCGTACGGCGAGCGCCTGGTGCCGGTTCAGCACCTGGACTCGCCCTTCGCCACCCCGGCCCTCGACGACGTGCAGACCGCGAGCGTCGGGCCGCAGGGCCGCCGCCGCACCCCGGAACCCGAGGCCCTCGACGCCCGGACGACCGCCTGATCCCGCCACGCCCGCCGCCCCGGCGCCGGACCGGTCCGGCTGCCGGAGCGGGGCGGCGACGAGGTGTCGGCGGGGTGTCGGCGGTCGGCGCTACGGTCTCCTGCCATGGACGCTGCCGATCTCGACCACCAGGCCCGGACACGGTCCGACTGCATCCCGCCGGAGCTGGTCGCGAGGCTGCTCGAACGCGGCCACGCCGCCGTGGTGGAGCAGCAGGCCGGGCGCGGGGAGTGGTTCTGCGCCCGGGAGTGGGCGCGGCTGTCGGGCGAGCGGGGCCGGCAGGCCGAGGCACTGGACGTGCTGGCGCCGTACCTGGCGACCGGCTGGTGGACGGCCACCGTGGCCGCGGCCGAGCTGCTGGAGGGCTGGGGCCGCGCCGAGGAGGCGATCGAGCTGACCCGCGCCCGGATGGCGACCGGGCACCCGACGGCCCTGGAGACCTACACGCGCCTGCTCGCCAGGAACGGCCGCGCCCAGGAGGCGTTCGCCCTGCTGGTGCCCCACGTCGACGACCCGGAGCTCGCCACCGCCCTGGTCGACGTCGCCGGGGCGGCGGGCCAGGACGAGGAGGCGGCAGTGCTGCTCGCCGCCCGGCTCCGGGCCGGCCACCGCTGCTCCGACTTCCCGTGGTGCTGCCGCGGCTTCCACCCCGACACCGCGCTCGGCCTGCTCGCGACGATCCGCGAGCGGCAGGGCCGGACCGACGAGGCGATCGCCCTCCTCCGCCGCCGGGAGAGCCCGCTCCACGAGGACGGCCGGCTCGCCGACCTGCTGGCCCGGCACGGCCGGCTCGAGGAACTGCGCGCCCACGCGGCAGTCGACGGACACGACCGGGCCGCCCGGCGGTTGGCGGAACTGCTGGAGGAACGCGGCGACGTGGCGGGCGCGATCGCCGTGTACGGCCGGGCCGACGGGCCCGCGGCCCGGCACCCGGGCCCGGCTTTCGACCTCGCGTGTCTCCTGGCCCGGCACGGCCGGGGCGGCGAGGCGATCGCCGTGCTGCGCACCCGGGCCGACGCCCACCCCGGCGACGACTGTTCCCTGCACGCCCTGTCCGACCTGTGCCTCCGGCTCGGCCGCCCCGAGGACGGCCTGGCGCACCTCGACGCCCTCGCCACCGCCCGCGGGGGCGAGGAGGAGTGGGACCTGTACCGGATACGGCTGCCGCTGCTCGCCGCCCGTGACGGCGTCGACGAAGCGGTCGCGCGGGCCCGTGCCCACCCCGAGGGCGACACCCCGTACGCGGCACGGGACATCGCCGAGCTGCTCGCAGGCGCCGGACGCGTCGAGGAGGCCGTTGCCGCCCTCGCACCGCACGCCGCCGAGAACCGGCATGACCTGGCCGGTCACCTCGTCGACCTCGGCCGCGTCGAGGAGGCGCTGGCCCTCGTGCGGCACACCAGGCCCCGACCGCCGGTCGTACCGACGATCCACCTGTGGTCGGACGAGCCGCGGTTCCGACGCTCCGCCCGGTTGGGGGCCGACCAGCGGCCATAGGGTGGGCGCGAACCCGGGGGAGAGGTGGGTGGGTGTGCCGATGCGCATCGTCAACGTGGAGCCGCCGGCCTGGTTGTGGGACACGCCGGGCCAGTCGCTCGCCCGGGCCCTGGCAGTGCCACGCATCAACTTCGGCGATCTCCTCCGCCGTCACCTCCGCGAGGGCACCGAGCTGGGCCGCCGGGCCGCCGAGACCATGGAGTCAGGCGGCCTGCTCCCGGACGAACTCATGACCGCCGTCGTCCGCGACCACCTGCGCCGGGAGGCCCCTGCCGCCTTCCTCCTCGACCACCACCCGCGCAACGCCGCCCAGGCAGTGGCCCTGGACGAACTGCTCCGCGAACTCGGCACACCCCTCGACGGTGTGGTGCGGTTGCACCTTCCCGAGCAGGAGCCGGAGCGCCACGTCCGGAGCGTGGCCGACCGGCGGGTCCGCCGCGGCGCGTCGACCCACTACCACGAGCCGGCAGCGGGCACCCCTGCCGCCGAGGGCGCCTGCAACCTCTGCGGTGCCGACCTCTACCGGCGTCGGGACGACGAGGAGAGCAGGGCCCGCGGTCGGTTCAGCACGCACGAGGCGTGGGCGGAGCCCGTCGCCCGGTACTACTCCGCGCGGGACCTCCTCGTCACGGTCGACGCCGTCGGCACGCCCGACGAGATAGCCGGTCGTGCACTCACCGCACTACGGCAGCACGGCAGTTGAGCGGATGACCGCCTGGTGCCGCCGGCCCGGCCGTGTCATCCTTCCGGGGAGGGAGGCCGGGGAGGGCCGCCTGATGTTCGGTGCTTCTGGGGGCGTCGTGGGATCGATCGGTGTGGTGTGCGCGGTGGCCGGGCTCGTCGGGGCGGGGCTGCTGCGGTGGCTGCCGGTCCGGGGGAGGACGGACGGTCTGACGGCGGCAGGGTTCGCAGGCGTGCGCGGGGGTTCGAAGGCTGCGCTGGTGGTGGCCGTCGTCGAACTGCACCTCGCGGGGGTGCTCGACACCGACCGGCAGGGCCGCCTGCGGCGGGTGGTGCACGCCCACCCCGGGCGGGAGGCGACACCCCTGCACCGGGCCGCGCGGACAGCGCTCGGCCGGGACCTGTCCTGGGCCGACGCCGCGACCACCCCGCCCGTGCGGCGGGCCCGCGAGGAGATCCGCGCCGACCTGGTCCGGCGCGGCCTGCGCTGCGGCCCGGCCCGGCTGGCGATGTCGTGCCTGCTGGCCGCGGCCACCAGCGTCACGGCCGTGCTCGCCGCCACGCCGGGGGCCCGGTGGGCGGGCTTGCCCGTGGCCGCGCTCTCGCTGGTGCTGCTCTGCGCACCGGCCCGCACCCTGGCCGGGCACCGGCTGCTGCGCGAGCTGCGCGGCCGGCACCCCCTGCCCCGGGCGGCGTCGTCCGGGGCCACGGCGTCCGGGGCCACGGCGTCCGGGGCGGCGTCGTCCGGTGCCACGGCGTCGGGGGCCGAGGAGGCGGGACTGCTGACCGCGCTGTACGGCCGCCGGGCGCTGCGCCTGCTGCTGCCGGACTTCGCCGCCCGGGCCGCGCTGCTCGGCGGCCGGGTGGCGCGGGAGAGCGTCGCCCGCACCGGCGGCGGCCCGTACGAGGGGTCCGGCGCCGCCACGGCCTACAGCGGCGACCTCTGACGTCCCGGCGACGTCCGTCCCTGCCCCGTCCGTCCCCGCCCCGTCCGGGGTGGCGGCGTCAGCAGGGGGCCGGTGCGGGGGCGAAGGGTCCGTCCAGGGCGGCCCATTGCAGGAGCAGGATGGTCTTGCCATCCGTGATGCGTCCGTCGCGGGTCATGGCGAGGGCGTCGGTGAAGGGCAGTTCGAGCACCTGGATGTCCTCGCCGTCCGCTTCGAGCCCGCCGCCGGTTCCGGTGCGGTCGGCCGCGGTGTAGGGGGCGGCGTAGAAGTGCAGGCGTTCGGTGACGGAGCCGGGGCTCATGTAGGCGTCGAGGACGTGGGTGAGCGGGCCGAGGGTGACGCCGAGTTCCTCGGCGGCCTCGCGCCGGATGGCGGCGGGCGGGTCGTCGCCGTCGAGCAGTCCGGCCGCGGCCTCGACGAGCATGCCGTCCGGGTGGTCGTTGACGTAGGCCGGGTAGCGGAACTGGCGGGTGAGCAGCACGAGACCGCGGTCGGTGTCGTGGGGGAGGACGACGGCGCCGTTGCCGCGGTCGTAGGTCTCGCGCTGCTGGGTGGTCCAGTGCCCGTCGCGGCGCCGGTAGTCGAAGGTGGTGCGGCGCAGGACGTGCCAGCCCTGGGAGGTGAGTTCCACCTCGCGGACCTTGACGTCGGGGTTGCGGTCCAGGCCCCGGCCGGCCTCGTCGAGGCCGGTGCGGCCGCGGTGGTCGGGGGTGTCGATGCCGGGTCGGGTGTTCACGCGGTCTCCTGCGGGGTGCGGCGGGGGATCTCGTTGGTGTCGTGGTAGACGGGCAGGCCGCGGCGGCGGGCGGTGGCGACGTCCTGGTCGGCTCCGGTGGAGGCACCGGGGAGCCGGAGGACGGCGTCGCAGTGGGCGAGCAGGCGGTCGGCGGTCGGGTAGAGGACCTGTTCGGCGAGGGGGTCGGTGGGGCCCGCGCCGGCCGAGCGCAGGACGGGCAGGGCGATCCACTCCCCGATCACGGGGACGTGGCCGGCGGCGAACACCGGCCAGGCCGCGGCTTCGAGGCGGGCGAGGTTGGCGGCCATGGCCTGCGGGTCGCCGCCGGTTCCGGAGCGGTAGGGGCCGGCGATGAGGATGAGCATGGGCTTGTCGGTCATGGCGCGCTACGATACACGCAGAAACGTGCAAGAACAGGAGAAAGTACGGATGCTGGCTGCCGAGAGGCGTGACCACCTGCTGGGCCTGCTCACCCGAGAAGGCAAGATCGTCGCCAAACAGGTCGCCGCCGACCTCGGGATCTCCGAGGACAGCGTGCGCCGGGACCTGCGCGACCTGGCCGCCGAAGGGCTGTGCCAGCGCGTCTACGGCGGCGCCCTGCCCGTCTCCCCGGCCATCGCGGACTACGCCGCCCGCCAGACCGTCACCCCGGACGGCAAACAGCGGGTCGCCGCCGTCGCCGCCGCGCTCGTACGGCCCGGCAGCGCGCTGATCCTGGACGGCGGCACCACCGCCCTCGCCGTCGCCCGCGCTCTCCCGCCCGACCTCGCCTGCACCGTGATCACCCACAGCCCGACGATCGCGGCCGCCCTGCTCGACCACCCCCTGGCCGAGGTCTTCCTCCTCGGCGGCCGCCTCTTCAAGCACTCGGCGGTCACCTGCGGGGCCGCCGCGGTCGAGGCCGCCCAGAACGTCTCCGCCGACCTGTGCCTCCTCGGCGTCACCGGCGTCCACCCCGACGCCGGACTGACCACCGGCGACGCCGAGGAGGCCGCGATGAAGCGTGCCCTGGCCGCACGCGCCGCGGACACCTACATCCTCGCCTCGTCCGAGAAGATCGGCACCGCCTCCCGGTTCCGCGTCCTGCCCTGGGAGGACATCAGCGGACTGATCACCGACGCCGACCCCCACCACCCGGTCCTCGACCGCCTCACCGCGCACGGCGTGGCGATCCTGACGGCCGACTGACGGGTGACGGCTCCCACCGACGGCCACGGCGTGGACGCCGTGCGTGCCCGCGGACGTCCGCCGGGAGTCCCCCGCCCGCGACTCCCGGGGGCGGGGGCGGGGGCCTCCGTACCTCTCCGCACGGGCGACGGGCTCCCGGCGTGGCATGCTGCCCCGCATGATCGACACTCCCGACGTCGGCCCCTCGGGCGCGACGTGGTCCTTCGCCACCGCGCGCGAGCCGGCCGAGTTCCCCGCGGTCGAGGTCGAAGGCGTGCCCGGCGTTGAGCACGCCGGCGGCCTGGGCCGGACCCTCTGCGGGATCCGCGGCCGCTACCTCAAGCTGTTCCTGCACCTCTTCGAGCCGCAGTCCCTCGCCTCGTGCCGCACGTGCCGGGCGCTCGCCGAAGCCGCGCCGTCCCGGCCGTGCGGGCAGGAACGCCTGCACGACCTGCTCCTCCAGGAGGCCGACGACGGGCCGCTGCGCACCGACCTGCTCACCTCGCTGCGCCGGGGTGCGCGGATCGCCATCTGGATCACCGGCCCCGCGAAGAGCCTCACCCGCTTCCACCCGCGCATCGACCGGATGACCGAGGAGGCCGGCCCGGCCGCCGAGGCGCTCGCGGCAGCCGGCACCTCCGTCACGCTCGCCCGCGTCGAGGACGCCGACCGGCAGTACCTCGTCGTCCTGCCGCCCGGCGGGCGCGCCCGCATCGCGCGCGGACCGGTGACTGCCGCTTCTTCCGCGGCTTCGCCAGGCCCTCGTGCTCCGGCCGCGCCGGTCGTGCCGGGGGCTGTTCCGCTGTCCGGGCCGTGCGGCGAGGACGGACGTCCCGAAGTGCTCGACACGTACTGACGACTTCCTTGTCAGTGGGACCGGCTAGGTTCTCCACCTGACGGCAACGGAGTTGGGGACACCACGATGAACGATCTCGACCAGCAGGTGCGGACCGCGGTAGCCGACGCTTGGAAGCGAATCGAGGACTGGTTGGCCGAACACGCGCCCGCGAGCCTCACAGCCCTGGCAGGCCCTGCGACAACCGAGGAGATCGCCGCCGTCGAGCGGGCGGTGGGCTCTGCGTTGCCCGCCGAGTTCGCCGCCTCCCTCGCGATCCACCGCGCGGTCGACCTCAACGGCGCCCTGGCCGACGTCGAGCACCCCGACCTCTCCGAACTGCCGGGGCTCCGCGACCAGGAGGTGGAGGACTTCATGTGGTCCGTCGACGAGGTGCACGAGCAGATCCGGCTCGGCGACTGCTGGCGCAGCGGCTGGATCCCGCTGGGGCGCGAGGGCGACGGTTCGCTGTTCGTCCTGGACCTGGACCCCGCTCCGGCCGGCACGCACGGTCAGGTGCTCTACGCCGAGCAGGGCCTCGTTCCCGACACCGTCCGGTACGCGGGCTGGCTGGACGCCCTCCGCGCCGCCGCCGCCGAGTTGGCGTCCGGGCACTACCACGGGGTGGACGGACTCATCGAGTACCGCGACTGAGTCCGGCCGTGACGGGCAACTCCGGTCGTGGCCAGCTCCGGTCGTGACCGGGGGCGTCGGCGGCTTCCGCAGCTCCGGCCTACCTGGCGGACCGGGCGATCCGGCCGTGACGCAGCGACATCGTCCCGCCGTGGAAGGCCTGTTGCGCTCGTTCCCCGACGCGTCTCATCCCGCGCCTTCCGGAGCGGCGGCCGGCGCGGACAGCACGTCGAGCTGGTGGACGAGCGCCTCGCGCAGGGAGTCGTGCTCCGGCCCCAGCGCGAGCGCAGGATCGCGCCAGTTCTCCGCGGGGTACAGCCACACCGGGCGGCCGACGAGATCCGGACGCTCCCACTCGAACCGGGGCCACACGTGCGCGTGCAGGAAGTCGTCGGTGTTGCCGAGGATCTCCAGGTTCACGCGCCGGAACTGCGGGTCGAGGCTCCGGCAGGCCCGCTCCACGGCCTCGCCCAACCGGTCCATGTCCGCCAGGAACGCCATCCGTTTGGTCCGCGGAAGATCGGACAGGCGCCGCACACCGGGCTCGTCCACCAGCAGGACCGAATAGCCCGGCAGGAACTGCACGTCGCCGACCACCGCGAAGCCGGCGTCAAGCCGCCGGAGCACAGTGGGGTTCACGCCCTTCAGGGCGCTGCCGATCCTGTCGTCCCGCCAGTCGTCACCCATGACAGTGCACCCTATCCACGCGCGCCGTCGGACCGGGTCACGTACGGCACGTCACCCGCTCCACGCGCGGTGCCCCGCCCGCCGGACCGGGTTGTCGGTGGCGGTTCGTAGGCTGCCCGCGTGAACATCGACGATCTTTCCCACCAAGCGCGCACCCACGGCGGCGTCTACCCCTGGATGGCGCAAAGCCTCCTCGAAATGGGGCAGTTGGAGCTGCTGATCCGGGCGGCGCAGGAGCGCGGGGACTGGAACTGCGCGGAGGCGGCGGCGCGGGAGTTGTCCGCAGTCGGGGAGTTCGAGCGGGCGCTGGCGCTGATGGACCCGTTCACGGACATCGGCTGGAGGGCCGCCGAGTGGGTCACCGCCGAGATCATGATCCGGCGCGGCGAGGGCGACGAAGCGCTCGCGATGGTGCGCCCGGACGCGACCGAGCTGGGCGACGGCCACGTGTGCGCGCGCTACGCCGAGCTGTCGGCGAAGGCCGGGCGGGTCGACGAAGCCATCGACGTGCTCACGCCCCATCTCGGTGAGTTCTGGCTCCGGTCGCGCCTGGTCGACGTGACCGAGGGGCAGGGGCGCGACGACCGGGTCCTGGAGGTGCTCACGCAGGTGGCGGAGCGCATGGAGCGCATGGAGCGCATGGAGCGCGCGGAGCGCATGGAGCGCGCGGGGTGCGAGCACTGCGGTCAATCGTGCGGGACGGCCCGGACGGCCCGCACGGACCGGTGGGACGTGCTGCTCCTGATCTCCCGGGTCCTGGAACGTGCCGGGCGTACGGACGAGGCCGTCGAGGTCCTGCGCGCCGAGACGGCCTCGGGCCGACGTCATCCCGTCAACTTCCCGGAGTACTACGCGGCACTCCTCGCCCGGCAGGGCCTGATCGACGAGCTGAGAGCCCTCGCCGCGGAAGATCACCGCTCCGCCTTCGACGTGTACGCGAAGGCGCTGGAGGACGCGGGGCGGGCACCCGAAGCGGAGGCCCTGCTGCGCAAGGGGATCGAGGACCACGACCACCCGAAGGACCGTGTGGCGCTGATGCACCTCCTCGTCCGCCAGGGAAGGATCGACGAAGCCGTCGAGACCGGCCGGCCCACCTACGCCTACTACGACTGCTGGAACCTCCTCCACTGGGCGCTGGAACTGCTCGTCGACGACGGCCGCCCCGGTCCGGCGCTCGAACTCCTGCAGGGCCTCACCGGCGCGTACGTCGAGGGGCACCCGGACCAGGTCCTGCGCCTGCGGCTCTGGCTGCTGCGCGAGGCGGGCCGCTGCGCGGAGGGAATCGCGGAGGCCACCGCCCTCAACGAGCGGGAGCCCGGCGAGTGGGACACCGCGCTGGCGCGGCTGCTGGAGCGGGACGGCCGCTCGGAGGAGGCACTGGCGCTTCTCCGCTCGTCCACCCACGACTCGGCTCACTTCGACCTGGCGGAGATGCTGATCAGGCAGGGCCGCCCGGCCGAGGCCCTCGCCGCCGTCCCGACGATCGCCGAGGGCCGCGTGGCCGCCGAGCGGCGGGAGCGGGAGGCGGCGGAGCGGCGGGAACAGGAGGACCCCTGGGCCGGGGCGGGCGAGTTCGTCCAGGAGCCGCCGTTCTGACCCTGCGGCGGTAGCGGGGTCCGCCGCCGGTGCGACCACGTCGAGCGGCGTTCGTTCGGGGCCTGACCCCCGGGTGCCGCGTATCAGACCACGGACGCCCGCCCGGGATCGACCGGGTCGATTTCCAGATCCTCGAATCGACTCTCCAGCGCTTCCAGCCCGGCCTCCCGTCGGAAGTCCTTCTCCGCCTCGGTGATCGGCAGCAGCCACAGGATCCGGGCATGGGCGTCGTCGCCCCACCTGCAGATCTCGAAGTCGGGCCCGAACGGATAGGGCAGACTCACCAGGTAGTGGTCACAGTCCGAGTCGTCGAGCCAGGGCCTGCCGATCGGCACGGTGTGTCCGACATCGAGCCGTTGGTGAGCCGGCCCGCAGTGGTAGAAGGCGTTCATCGTGACGCTCTCCAGGTTGAGCCACTCGTCGCGTGGCGCCGCGAGGAAGAACTCGATCCCGTGGCCGTCGTGTTGGGTCGAGTCCCAGCATCCGGACGTCACGTACAGCCACCAGTCGCCGGGATGAGCGGGGTGGACCCTGAACACCCGGAATCCGGGCACGCGTTCCTCGATCGGCCCCTCGACCCCCGGGACCTCGTCGATGACACGGCCGGGGAAGGTCGTGCGGAGGTGATCGAGCACAGCGGTGCGAGCAGTGATGTTCGGCATCCGGCCATCATCTCCCCGGCGTCACCGCTTTGTGCCGGGGGGGTAGCCACATGCGCTGATGTGCGCGGACCGACCACAGCCACAGCCACGGGTGGGAACCGTGAAGTCCTTCCTCTGAAAAGGAGTTCGTTGACGGAACACTGTGCCATCGGCAGGGTCACGTGACTTTCTCCGGTCTTCCGCCTCCGGCACAGGGCCTTTTCGCTTCGGGGGCGGGCTCGCCCGCGGCGCCCTTCTCGCGGAGGATGACGCCCCACGGGTGTGGCCGCGACGGTGCAGCAGCCGTGGGAGTGCCGGACTCCGTGGGCGGGGTGGTAGGTCGCGGGGTGCCGCTCCGGGTGTCCGGGCTCGGCCCGGGAGGACCGGCGGTGGGGCGGACGTCACCGCGCCTCCGACCACCACGACCGCCGCCGGGACTGCCGTCGCGGCGAACCGTCCCGGCAAACGATCCTGGCAAACGATCCCGGCGGACGATCCCGGCGGACCGACTCGCCGAACCGTCCCGGCCGGACAGGGGCCTAGACTCGGCCGACACCATCCACCCCTGCGAGCCCGAGACGAGAACGACCCGGATGAACGAGCAGTCGGCCCGCACCGTGGCGGCACTGTCCACCGCCGAATACGCGGACGTCGCCGCCTTGGAGCACGAGATCGGCCTGCGGGTGTCCGCAGGTGACGTCGACTGGGTCGTGGGTATCGGCGGGGACATCGCCGGGCAGGCCGCAGCGGAGGGAGGTCCTTCCGCGAACCACGAAGCGGTGCTGGGCCATCTGCTCCGGAGCCTGGCCGGTCACGCGGCACCGGAGAGCCTGCGCGCCCTGCTCCAGACCCCTCTGTCGCTCTCCTCGAACGGCCTGCGGCGTCAGCGGACCGAGCGGGCGCTGGCGGCGACGGTCGCCCGCGGCCAGCGCGCCGAGGACATCGAGCAGGTGGTGTACGGCGAGCAGCCGGACGCGGTGCACCCCCGGGAGTTCCGGGCCTGTCTGCTGCAGGAGTTGGTGCTCGCCGGCGTTCCGGTCGAGGACTCTCCTGCTCTCCTCGCCTTCGCTCGCACGCCTGCCTTCCTGGAGCATCCGCTCGCCGGACTGCCGCTGCACCTGCTGCCGGAGGAGCGGGGGCTGATCCGTCCGGAGGACGCGGCACCCGACTGGACCTGGACCGTGGGGCTCCTCGGCCCGACGGGCCGTGACGCCGTCGAACTCCACGCCACGGAAGCGATGCGGGAACGCACCGCGGACGTCGAGATGACCGAGATCAGCGTCCCCGGGACGGCGGAGCTGATGGGCGCGGTCGTCCGGCACTGGTGCACGGACTCGAACGGCCGCATCGCCGCCCAGGACTTCTGGTCACCCGACCCGGTCCGGCCGGAGGACTTCCCGGCCGTGTTCGCGCGGCTGCCGCTGACCGCGTGGGAGGAGGACGAGCCCGGGCTCCTCCCGTCCACCCCGGAGGAGGTGTTCCGGACCCTGTTCACCGCGGCCGTACGGATGTCCGCGTACGGTCCGGGCGAGTGCGGCGCCCACGGGAGGCTGGCCGCCTGGCGCTCGCTTGCCGGGCTGACCGGGGCTCCGGCGGACGCCCCGGTCGAGCAGGTCGCCGAGTCGGCCCGGCGGACCCACTGGTTCCGCCCCGCTTCCGGCTCCGCCTGGTTCCACGACATCGCCTGGGACCTGGGCGTGGCGGCGCTGCGGCCGGGCGGCCACGAGATCGCCGTGCTGGCCGCGACCGACACCGACTGACGGACGGTCGGCTGACTGACGGCCGACCCGACGCCGTTCGCCGCCGCCGGGAGCCCCGGGAGCGCCGGGAACTTCCCGGTCCCGGACGGTCCCGGACGGTTCCCGGCGGCGGTCACGCGGTCACGCGGTCAGGCGATCAGCGCACCGGCAGCGTCAGGCCGGCCGGGTCGGCCTTGGTCGAGCCGAAGGTCACCCTGGAGCCGAGCGGAGTCTCCCCGCCGTACAGGGCGTCCCGGGTGCCGAGCACCAGGGCGAGGCGGTGGCCGGCCGGCAGGTCGTAGGCGGTGGCGAAGAGCGGGACGTCCAGGGGGAACGGCTGCCCGGGTGTCCGCCCGGACCAGCTCTGCGGCGCGTGGGAGATCAGCCGGCCGAGGCCGAGCGCGTCCACGTCGTAGAGGTAGGCGACGACCGTGCCCTGCGGGGCGGTCGCGGTGACCGTGGTGTGCACCCGGGCGACGCCGCGCAGCGACAGGCCCTGCGGGTAGGGCTCGGACTGCCGGACGAGGGCGGCCGAGCGGGCCAGCAGGGGGACGGCCACGGTCGGCGGCTGGTGCAGGGTCTGGTCGACGAGCCCGGACAGCAGGGCGACGCCGCCGCTCGCGCCGGAGGGGATACCGCCGAGCACGGTGGTCTGCCACCCCGTCGAGGCCGGGCCGCCGGGAGCACCCGCGCCCGGAGCACCCGCGCCAGGGGTGTCGGTGCCGGGGGCGTCGGGGCCGAGGGCGTCGGCGCCGATCGTGAGGTGCTCGGTGCGGGAGCTGACGGACTGCCAGTCGGCGTGGCTCTCGGACGTGCCGGAGGGGCGCACTTCGAGGTGGACCGGCTGCGTGCCAGGGTCCGGGGCCGGGGCCGGGGCTCCCTTGACGTACCGGTCGAGCCACGAACGGGCGCTGTTCCAGGTGGCGTTGTCCAGCCCGAGCAGTCCGCTGAACTCCTGGCTCGCGTGGTCGCCGGGGCGCAGTTCGAGGCGCTTGGGCACGGTCAGCCGCTGGTAGAAGTCGGTGACCTGGCTGGGGTTGAAGAAGCTGTCGCCCCAGGCGTTGGCCATCAGGACGGCGGTGCCGTTCGCGTTGATCCGGTCCAGGTAGCGCGCCGGGGAGCGGGTGTCCGCCCAGCTGATGACGTCGGGCAGGTCGCGGTCGGCGAAGAGGTCGTTCAGCACGCGCGCGAACTCGGGGCTCTTGCGGCCGGTCGGGGCCTGGATGCCGGCGAGCACGGCCGCGGCCTCGAGGTGCCGGGTCTGCCCGCTGTAGAGCGAGTCGGTGAGGTCGGCCCAGCCGCTGAGCGAGGCGACGGCCTTGATCCGCGGATCGAAGGCGGCTCCGAGCAGGGTCAGGCCGCCGCCCAGCGAGAGCCCCACCATGCCGATCCGGGCCGGGTCGGCCGGGGTGTGCGCGAGCGCCCAGTCGATCACCGTGGAGATGTCGGCGACGTCCTTGGGCCCGGCGACGTCGACCTGCCCGCCGGATCCCCAGAAGCCCCGCACGGTGTAGGTGACGGCGACGTACCCGTCGGCGGCGAGCGCCCGGCCCTGGGCGACGTACTCCAGGTCGTTCTGGCCCCAGCTGGCCGGCTGCACCAGCAGCGGGTAGCGCCCCTGCGGGTCGGCCCCCGGCGTCCCGGGGGCGGGCGTGAACACGTCGGCCTTGAGGACGACGCCGTCCTTCATCGGGATGTCGGCCAGGCGGAACGACCCGACGCCCGCCACGCCCGTGGCCTGCGAGTCCGCGACGGCCGGCTGTGCGACGGCCGGCTGTGCGACGGCGGCCCCGCCGAGGGCGAGTGCCGCCGCGAGGACGGCACTTGCCGTCCGGCGTCCACGGCTGGGGGTGGGTCGTTCCATCACGTGCTCCATCTGTGCTCGATCCGCTCGACTGCCGGAGCGTAGCGATCTGACGAAGACTCAGGGGAGATGATGATCAGCCAAATTACTGGCCAGTAACCAACCGGTGGCGGCCGATCGCGCGTCGTCGAGCACCCACCCGCGCCGAACGCCTCTCCAGGCCGGGCGTCCGGACCTTGAGGACCGTGCGGGAGCATGGCGGGTCGGCGGGTGACCCTTCTCCTCCGCCGCCGGGGGCTACAGCTGCTCGAAGTGGAACGAGCGGATGAAGCAGTCCCGTGGCTGACCGATCGCGAAGAGGACGCAGTCGAGGACGGACCGGGCCGTCAGCGGGTCGTCCGCGGTCCGGGAGGCCCGGTCCCAGGTGGGGTCGAGCGGGTCGCCGTCCGTGAAGTCCGGCGGGTAGAGCGAGATGACGCGGATGCCCTCGGGGCGGAGCCGGTGGGAGAGGACGTCGGCGAAGCCGGCCTGGGCGGCCTTGGCCGCGTAGAACGCGGGATGCGCCTGGGACCGGTGGTTCCGGGCCTCCGCGGCGGAGGAGACCAGGTTGACCACGTCCGCGCCCTCGGAAGCGCGCAGCAGCGGCAGGAAGTGCTTGACCGTCAGCAGGGTGCCGGTGGCCCCGGAGGCGACGGTGTCCGTGATCGCCTCGTCGTCGGCGTTCCACAGGTCGGGGCCCGCCAGGTACCGGGCGCCGTTGTTGATCAGCACGTCCACCCGGTCGGTGCGGGCGGCGACGCCCGCCGCGAAAGCCCGCACGGTGGCCGGGTCGGCCAGATCGCAGACGAACGCGTCCGCCCGCGCACCGCTGTCGGCCGCCACCTCCTCGGCCGTCCTCCGGGCGGCAGCCAGGGTGCGCGCGGAGAGGAGCACGCGCGCGCCCGCCCGGCCCGCGTGCAGCGCGAACGCCCTGCCGAGCCCACGCCCGGCCCCGGTGACCACCACGGTCCTCCCGGCGAGATCCATCCGCGCCCCTCCGTCGAGCTTCTCCTGTTGATCACGGTCAGCGTAACCGTGTGTCGAGGTCCAAGAGGTCCAATGCCCCGGCAGGGTAAGGCCGGTGGACGGCGGACGGTCCTCCCGGCGAAGGCCGGCCGGGCCGGGATGTCGCCGCTGGCTGGCACCATGTCGGGCATGGTGACGACACTGCGCATCGAGGGCTTCTCCGCGGCCGGCCGGCCGGTCTCCACGCCGATCACCAAGTTCGGCGGCCAACCCGTGTGGCGCACGGGTCCGGAGTGGCCGATCAGCGCGGCGTGGGACCGGCCGATGCGGTTCGTCGGCCAGATCGAGCTGGGCCCGGTCCTCGGAGCGGCCGGCCATGGGAGGACGGCCTACCTCTTCGTGACCCACGCCGATCACGAGGAGGACTTCTTCGATCCCGACGTCATCGACCCCGACGGCGGCGAGAACGCGGTGATCGTCCAGCCGGGCGGCCACTACACCGGCCCGGTGCGCCCGCTGGCGACCGGACCCGGGATCTACGCGGGCGACGGGTCCGCGGTGGAGTTCACCGTCGGCCTTCGCTCCGTCGAGGAGCCCGATGCCCTGACGGAGGAGGAACGCGCAGCGCTGCCAGCTGCCGACCGGGACCGCCGCGTCGAGCGGATCGGCGGCGTCGGGATCGACGGTGTGGGGATCGACGGCGACAAGATCGGCGGGACGCCGGTGTTCTTCCAGGGCGAGGAGTGGCCGGACGGCGGGCCTTGGCGGCTTCTTCTGCAACTGGACTCGAACTGGGTGCCGTTCCGCCTCGTCCTCGGTGCGTCGCCGAGGCTGTTCGCCTTCGTGTCCGAGGACGGCGACCGGGGGAAGCTGCTCGTCCAGGACTCCTGAGCGGGGGCGGCCTCGGGAGCGTCCGCGTGCGACCTCAGAGGGCCGGCCCGGCGGCCACGGCGGGTTCCACGGCCACGGACGGGTCCACGTCCACGTTCAGATCCACGTTCAGATCCACGTCCAGGTGCCCGGAGAGTGCGCGCAGGAAGTCGACCGCGTCGAAGGCCTCGCCCGCGGAGGCGACCCCGACCGTCCGGGTCCGTCCGGTGAGGATGCGGTGCACCGCTTCCACCGCCAGCGGCGCGGAGACGGCGTAGATGTCCCGGCCCCGGGCCACCGCCCGACGCTGCTCGCCGCCGTTCCGCACCACCACGTCGACCAGGAAGGTCTGGTCGGAGCGGCCCCGCTCGTCGGCCGCGACCGGTGCGGGCGTCCGTGGTGCGGCGAGGTCCCGGACGGCCTCGACGGTCATGTAGCTGTGCAGGTCGGTGACGGCCAGGTGGCTCGGCACGGTCACGATGTCCGCCATGGCGAACTCGCCGATGACCGGGCGGGTGCCCAGCGGCTCGGGGAAGGCCCATTCCAGGGCCGGCAGCTCGTCCTGGTGGTGCGTCAGCCGGCCGCCGGTGTGGCGCAGCCGGCGGTCACCGCGCCGCTCCCGCGAGACGGTGCCCGACAGCCGGGTGCCCGGGGTGGGGTGCCAGCTGTTCAGCCCGTAGGCGATGTGCACCTCGTCGGCCGCCGTCCAGTCGTCCACCGCGGCGGTGGCCAGCAGGTCGCCGAGGCCGCCGTAGAAGGCCATCGCGGGGACCACCACGGTGCCCGCGGCCCGGGCGCGTTCGGCGAACCGGTCGAAGGTGTCCAGGTTGGCCTCGATCTCCGCCGCCACGTCCACGTAGGGGATTCCGGCGCGCAGGGCCGCCTCGACCACCGGGGCGACGGTGTCGGCGAACGGCCCCGCGCAGTTGATCACCGCGTCGGTGCCGGCCAGCGCGCGGTCCAGCGAGTCCGCGTCCTCGACCGAGGCCGGCCGCGCCTCGCTGCCGGGGTGCTCGGCCGCCAGTGCCGCCAGCTTGCCGGCGTCCCGGCCGACCGGCACCGGGCGGAAGCCCCGCTCCCGCAGCTCCGCCACCACGAACCGCCCGGTGTGACCGTACGCCCCGAACACCGCGACCGACTGCCCCATGGTCCTGCCTCTTTCCTGTGCGTTTCCCGTTGCCGCCATCCTGCTCGTGCGGCCCGCCGGGCGGTGAGTGTCCGGAACGACACGGCTCGTACAATTCCGGACATGGCTTCCGTCGCCCTGGCCGTCACCGACGGCATGCTGCATTTCGAACTCGCCCTGGCGCACGAGGTGTTCGGCTCGCGCCCGGCGGCCCTCACCGGCCCCTGGTACGACCTGGCGGTCTGCGGCCCGGGCCCGGTCCGGGTCGAACGGTTCCGCCTGGAGCCCGACCACGGGCTCGACCGGCTGGCGGCCGCCGACACCGTGATCGTCCCGGGCTGGGCCGACGTGGACGTGGACCCGCCCACCGACCTGGTCGACGCCGTGCGCGCGGCCCACCAGGCGGGCGCGCGGGTGGCCTCGCTCTGCACCGGCGCGTTCGTGCTGGCCGCCGCCGGACTGCTCGACGGCTGGCGGGCCACCACGCACTGGGCCCACACCGACGTACTGGCCACCCGCTACCCGCGGGTGACGGTGGACCCGGACGTGCTCTACGTGGACAACGGCAGCGTGCTCACCTCCGCGGGCAAGGCCGCCGCCATGGACCTGTGCCTGCACCTGGTCCGCCTCGACCACGGCGCCGCGGTCGCCAACACCGTGGCCCGCCGCCTGGTCGTGCCGCCGCACCGGGACGGCGGCCAGTCCCAGTTCGTCACCACTCCGGTGCCCGCCCCGGAGAACCACCCGCTCGCCGACCTCTTCCCGTGGGTGCTGGAGCGGCTCGACCAGCCGCTGACCGTGGAGGACCTCGCCCGTCAGGCCCGGATGAGCTCGCGCCACCTGGGCCGGCACTTCCGGGCGGTCACCGGCACCACGCCACTGCAGTGGCTGCTCATCCAACGCATCCGCCACGCACAGGAGTTGCTGGAAACCACCAACGACGGGATCGAGCGGATCGCCAGTGCCACCGGCATGGGCACCGCCACCACGCTGCGCCGCCACTTCCACCGCACGGTCGGCGTGCCGCCGGACACCTACCGCCGCACGTTCCGCTCCTGACACCGGTGTCGACGGCGGGCTGGGCGGCTCGGCGGTCGGTGCGTGTCGGTCCCGGGCGGCGCCGGCGGCGGAGACGGTGGCGGAGACGGCGAGCGCGACAGGGACCGGCAGGATGACGGTTCCGCGGCGGCCGGGAGGACGGCACACCCGTGCGACCGGGCCCGCACCGGGCCAGGTCAGGTGGTCCCGGAGACCACGGACCCCGCTCGTGACCGTGTCGAGGCTCCCCCAAAATGGTTTGCCTCCGGGGAGGGCACCCTGCCACTGTCGGGTCGGCCGTGCGTGCAGGTGAAGGAGCAGACGGTGGCGCTCGTCAGGAAGAGGTCCCGGCGCACGGTCGTGGACGGTGTCACCTACCGTTGGCGCATCCGCCACAAGCCGACCCACCGTCAGGTCAACGGGTGGACGCCGCTGATGATCGCGGTCGAGGACGCTACAGTCCCGGGAACCACGTTGGTCGTCCGGACCGATCGCATCCACCCCCAGAACTGGTTCAGCCCGACGAAGCCGATCCTTCCGGCTGATGTCGCCCGGGCGGTACGGACCGCTCTCGCGCGAGGGTGGACGCCGCTCGCCGACGGATCCCCCTTCCACCTCGACCTCTCGGGCGCGAGCACGTTCGCCGAGGACGCAGGCCTCGCCGGGGACTTGTCGGAATAGTCGCGGGCTCGGTGCGGGCCGGTACGGAGCAGGCCGGGTGCGGAGCAGGCCGACGCGGCCTCGACCGGCGGCGGCGTGCTGGTGGGAAAATCCGCTCACCGAGCAAGGAATGCGCCGCCGTCGACGACGGCCGGAGCGCCTTCGGCCGCTATCCCGGCCGTCCTCCCGGCCGCCCTCTCGGCCGCCATCTTGAGCGCTTCGCCGAGGCGGCCGCAGCCGCCGTCGGAGGCCACCCCAGCCGGCCCGACCCCGAGCGAGCCCACTGCCGAACCCGGTCGGCCCCGGCCCCGGCCCCTGACCGTCCGACCCCCACCCCTGACCGACCGTCCGACTGCCACCCGGCCACACCGACCGAAAGTGCTGCTGACATGCGAACCCCCGCCCTCTTCACCGTCGACCTCCCCGGCCCGGGCCGACTGAGCACCATGGCCCGCCCCCGCGGCAACGACTGGCTCGAAGACGAGATGGCCGCGCTCAGGAACTGCGGCGTCGACGTCCTGGTCTGCGCGCTCACCCGCCCCGAACTCGACGAACTCGGCCTCACGGACGAACCCCGGATCGCCGCCGCGGCCGGGCTGCGGTTCGTCGCGATACCCATCCCCGACCGCACCGTCCCCGACCGCACCGCGATCCTGCCCACCCTGCACGAACTGGCCGAACGGCTGCGCGACGGTGCCCACGTCGTCACCCACTGCCGGGCCGGCATCGGACGCTCGTCCCTCCTCGCGGCCGCACTCCTCATCCTCAACGGCGTCGACCCCGACACCGCCTGGGACCGGATCGAACGGGCCCGCGGGCTCGCCGTGCCGGACACCGCAGAGCAGCGCGAATGGACGGTGGATCTGTTCAAGCCGGCCTGACAATCTGCCGCCCGCTGCGCCCGGCCGCCTGCCCCGCCCTGCCCCGCCCGGCCCCGCGACGCCCGGAGGTCACGCAAAATCGCGTGACAGCCGCGGCGGGCTTCGTGACCATGGCCCGATGCCCTTGGAACCTGACCTTCTCCGCCTGAACATCGTGTGCCCACCGCCCGGTGAGGGCATCCTGGAGGTCCGCCCGTTCATCGGTGGCCGGGACCTCGTGGCCGACGCGGCCCCCCGCGACGGGGGAGGCCGCCGGTACGTGGGGGCGGGGCCCCGGTACCTGTTGGACCGGGGCGGGCCGTTGCGTGCCACGACGACGCCCCACGAGGTGCGTCTCGCGTGGGCCGGGTGCGGTGTGGAGATGTGCTGTGGCGCGCTGTACGTGACGGTCGGACGGGACGGGGAGCACGTCGTCTGGGCGGGCTGGCGCGACCCGGTCGACGAGGACCTCGACCTGCCGGAGCTGCGGTTCGCCGCGGGTCAGTACGAGGCCGAGGTCCTGCGAGCCGAGGAGGACCGCGGGTGGGAGTGGCCGGGAGGGGCGGTCGCGCGGCTGCTGGAGGCTCGGCTGAGGGGCCGCGAGGACTGGCTGGCCAGGTGGGACTGCGAGGTGGAGGACGTCTGGGCCGCCCGCCAGGAACCCGATCGGATCCACCTCCTTCTGAGGCATCCCCGGAACCGGGCCGATACGGATCTGCCCTGGATCCAGTTCGGGACGACCCTCTGGATCTCCGCGGAGGACCCGTCGGACCAGGTCGAGGAGCTCGAAGCGCGGCTGACCGCAGGCGATCCCCGGGCCACCGCCGAGGTCTGGGGAGGTACGCACCACGCCGAGCAACTGGGCTACCCGTGGCCGCCGGCCGATCCGCTGTTCATGTGAACGTCGGGGAGGGGCGAACGTCGGGCAGTATCATCCCAGGTCACGACGGTGTGCGAGGTATCAGGACGGGAAGGGCGGGCCCATGGAGGTCGATGCGTGGCCGGCGCTCCTGCGCTCCGAGCAGTTGACCGCGCTCTACACCGAAGTGCCGCCCCTGGAGGGCCTGGTGCTGCGGTCGGTGCACCTGGATCCGCGCGGCGCCGGGGTGACGTTGCGGGTCGAGTTCCCGTCCTTTCCCGACCTCGCCCCGCAGGCCTGGGCGGATGCGGGCTGCGACCGGTTCGAGGCGCAGATCGGGTTCACGGCGGTGGAGGAGGACCTGCGGATGCGGGGCGTTCCCGGTGCCACCGTGGTCGACGTCGAGGTGAGCCGCTACCTGCGGGACCGGGAGCGGCGGATCGAGGTCGGGGTGCGCGGCCGGGGGTTCTCGCTGGACTTCACCGCGTACGCCGAGGTCACGGCGAAGCACCTCAACGCCTACGCCACCCGCCCCGGCGACGCCGGACCGTACGCGGCCGAGCGGTGGTTCGTGAGCCCGATCGACCGGCGCCTGTTCGGCAGCGCGCTGCCGCCCACGACCGCGAAGGTGTTCCATGGGTGACCACGACTGGTCCGCCGAGCTGGTGAACCCCGGGACGGTCCGCGAGGTGCTGGGCTCCCCGCCGCCCCCGCTGAGCGACTACGGCCTGGACTCCGTCCTGGTCGACGAACGCGAAGCGTCCGTGACCTTGCGGTTCTCCGCACGGGCCGTTCCGGCCGGTGCTGCGGACCGGTGGCGGGAGCACGGCCACAACGCGGTCGAGTTCGTGCTGGTCTGCGTCGGTGTGACGGACTTCGAGGTGGACGCCTGGTCGGGCTGGCCCACGACCGACGCCACGCTCACGGGCAGGAGGGTCGTGCTCGCCGGCCGGGGCAAGCACGTGTCCTTCGTGGCGGCCGGGATCCGCGCAGAGCCGCCGGTCGGACGGCTCTGGGGCGCCGAGTGACGCACGGCCGTGGGCCGAGGGGGAAGCCCCACCCGGCCCACGGCCCCGGCCCCCGGCCCCCGCTCCTCGCCGTACGTCACCCGGCGCGGGCGCTCAGTGCCAGTTGCTGATCTTGACGTCGCGCGGTGCGGGCGCACCCGTACCGGTTTCCAGCACGGCCTTGAGGCTCATCAGGAACGTGGCCCACTTGGTGCTGCAGTGGTACATGAACTCGACCGGCTCCCTCCAGTCCTCGTGCCGGAACAGCACGATGGTGAAGTCGTCCTCCTGCTTGAGGTCGAAGCGGATCCGGGTGCCGATCCACTCCTCGGGGCCGTCGATGACCTCCCAGACCACCCGCCGGCCGGGCTCGGTCTCCAGGACTTTCATGTCGAAGCCGCCGGGGCCGAAGCGGAACCGGACCACTCCGCCGACGCCGGGGTCGCCGTCCGTCTCCTCGGTCCACCAGCTCGCCAGTCCGTCGACCGTGGTCAGGGCGGCGTGGACGGCCTCCGGGGACGCCGTGACTCCGATCCGGTGCAGGATGTCCGCCATGGCGGTACCTCCCTCTCGTGTTGGCGCCCACGATCGGGCGCGCTCGTGCGTTCGGGTCTGTGTGCTCAGTTCTCCTGGCTGCGTTGGATGGCCTCGGCGATCCGCTTGATGCGGTGCAGGCGGGCGTCCCAGGCGGCGCCGACCGACGACAACTGGGCGACGGCGCGGGCGAGTTGCGCCTCGTCGACTTCGTAGCGGCGTTCGCGTCCGGAGGGCGTGTCGTGGACGAGGCCGACCCGGCCGAGAACGCCGAGGTGCTTGGCGACCGCCTGGCGGGTGACCGGCAGTTGTTCGCTGAGGGTGGTCGCGGTGCCGCCGTCGTCGGTCAGGAGCAGGTCGAGCATCCGGCGCCGGATGGGGTCTCCCACCGCGGACCAGAGCTCGTCGTCGACGGTGACGCCCGCGGCCGCGTTCACCGCCGCGCTCACGGGTGCGCCACCACCCGGGCGACGTACGTGACGAGGCGTGGCAGGAAGTGGTCCCAGCCGTTGGCGTGGTCGCGGTAGGTCTCCTCCAGGACGGCCGCCTCCCAGCCCTTCTCCCGGAATCCCGTCTCGGTGAAGCGCAGCAGTGTGCCGCCGTCCGACGGGACCAGGTCGAAGGTGACCAGGAGGGAATTGCCGGGCTTCGCGGTCTCGCCCTGGTCGTAGGCCCAGCGGAAGCTGAACCGCCGGGGCGGGTCGGCCTCCACCACCGTGAGCGGTGCGACCTGCACGTCCGGTGTCCCCACGCCGAACGAGATGACCCCGGTGGTTCCCGGGACCGGCTTGAGGTCGGCTTCGTCCGGCCACCACTCCCGCAGGTGTTCGGGGGTGCTGATGACCTCGTAGACGATCTCGGGCGTGGCCTCGACGTGGATCTCCCGCGCGATGCTGCCGTACTCCATCCCGCTCTCCTCCTCGGATATTCGCAACCTTTGGTTGCATATAACGGTAGACCGCTCCACCGCGATGCGCAACCTTTGGTTGCTCTAGAGGGTGTCCGGCCCGGCCGGATGCGCACCAGGCTCTGAGCCCGGCCGGGTTCCCCGAACCGGCGGGCCGGCGATCAGAACGGAACCGGTAGTCCCGCCTCGCGCAGCTTGGACAGGGCACCCGACATGCACTGCTGTACGGTGCGCCCGTCAGCGCGCAGCCCGAGCTCCAGGGGACCCCCACTGGCGGCGAACGTCCAGGCCGGCGCGTTGTCGGCCACCCGCGCGGCATCCACCCTGATCATGGCGTTCACGCCCTGCTCACCCAGCCACTCCAGGATGAGCAGCGTCACGTCCTCGACGCCACGATCCTCGTCGATCTTCGGCCAACGGCCCCGGTTCCCAGTCACCGTCCGGACTCTACCCAGGGCCCCGCAGCGATCGGCGCGTCGAGGGGCAGCCGGACCGATCAGTGCCCGGTCCTCCAGTCCGCCGAGGCGTTGTTCCCGCGGGGCCGGCCCGCAGGGCGAGGCCCCACCGGACGTCGTCGTGGTGTCGGTCACCCCAGGCTCTCGGCGATGTGGACGAGTTCCTCGTCCGAGAGCCGCGGGGGCGCGCCGGTGGTGACGACGAAGGTGGAGGTCCCGTCCGACCACGTCAGCGAACGGGGCCCGTTCTGGGCATCCGATTGCGTGATGGTCGCGGGGTGGCCCTTGACGGTGGTGGCCCGGCCGTCCGGCGGTGTGCTGTTCCGGAGGGTCTGGCTGATGATCAGGGACCCCTGTTCGGGCCCCGTGCCCAGCCGGTACCCGATGGCCCAGGCCGGAGTGTCAGTCGGGAGCGGGGCCACCCCGGGCAGGGCGACCATCCTGCCTGCGGGGTAGGGGTAGTAGTTCTCCGGCAGGAACGCGGGCCGGAGCAGATCGCGCTCGTCGAAGTGGACGGCGGCCTTGCCCGTCGTGTCGTTCAGTGCCCTGGTCCCGAGCGGGTTGTTCAGGTGGGTGGTGATCTGTGCGTAGCCGCCCAGGTCACAGAACCCCGAGCGGACCGAATGCCGCAGGGAGACCTTCACCGCGCCTGCGGACTCACGGGCCACGAGCTCGGGTCGGTTCTCACACCCCCAGCCGATGCTGAGGGTCAGGGTCCGGCCGTCGGAGCCGACCAGCAGCGGGTAGCCGGCCACGGGGCCTTCGTGGATCTTGATCTCCGGACCCTGGTCGATCCACGCGTTGAACGCGAGTCCGACACCGACAACGGCCGCGACGGCCACGGCGGTCAAGCGATTCCGTCGTCCGCGCTTCGACATCTGACGGATGGTGCCTGGCTCCACGGACCCTCCCCGGCGGTCACGACCATGCTTGTGGCGGGGCGTGTGCGAAGTCAAGCGCGCCAGGAAGCGGCGCCCACCGGGCAGTTCGGGCAGTGGCGCTCCACCGGCCCCGGCCGGGCGAGGCGGGTTGTCAGTCCCGGTCGGCAGGATGACGGGTGACGCAGCAGCCCGTACCGAGGAGCGCATCGTGACCGCCGCCACCGACACCGAGCCGACCCGCCACCCCGTCTTCCAGACCCTCTGGTGCGCCACCGACCTCGGCCCGCACCGCCCGTGCGGCGGCACCTACCAGTGGTACGACGCGGACACGCTGCCGCCACTGGACCCGGCCCGCTTCGACGGCGGATTCGGGTGGCTCGGCGGCACCGGCCCGCTGGTGCCGGAGTCGGCCCGGCACCTCGACGCCGTCGCCGCCGAGCTCGCGGACGCCGGGATCGTGCTGCCCGCGGAATTCATCGCGTTCCAGACCGGCGCCGACAGCGCCCGCGCCCTGGACGCGGTGTCGGCCACGGCCTGCTGGACGGACGTCTCCTCGCCGATACCGAGCCCGGTCGAGCCCGGTGCCTTCCTGGTCCGCTTCCTGCGGGACCAGCAGGACTGCGTGCACTGGTACCTCTACCTCCGCCCCACCGGCGACGCCTTCGTGGTGGCCTCCCCGCTGGACCTCGAAGACGCGCCCGGCTGGGACGAACCGGCCACTCCGGTGGACTGGTTCGGATCCATCGCCCGGTGCGCCTCCTCCTTCGAGGAGTTCGCGTACCGCTTCTGGGTGGAGAACCGCCTGTGGTGCGCCCTGCACGGCTACGGCGACGAAACCGTGGACGGCGAACTCGCCGGATACCTCGCGCACTACGAGCAGGCCTGACCGCCGGGGAGGGTGGCGCGGCTGGCGGCACCCGTCCGGGTACGGGCCGCCCGGCTCGGCGCCGCCCGATGCCGACCGCGGCCACCGGGCCGGGGGCGACGAAGGGCTTCGCGGCGTCGTCGGCGGCCGGAACGGGCTCAACGGCACCGGTCGGAGCGTGCACAGCAGCCGCGGATCCGGGCTCACTGCCCGCAGGCTCACCGGCTACTGCCGGATCGTCCGCCGCTACGGACGCGACCGCCCGCTCTGCCCGGCCAGGGGCAGGGCCTGACCCATCGCGGTGACGAGGGTGGAGGAGACGTGGCGCAGGGCGGGGTCCGCAGTGATGAAGACCGTTTCGATTCCGGCCAGTTCGTGGTTCATGCGGGCCATCGGCATCTCGTGGTCCAGGTCGTGGACGTCGCGGACTCCGCGGATGACGACGTCGATTCCGACCCGGCGGCAGTAGTCGACCAGCAGGCCGCCGGTGTGGGAGTCGACCGTGACGTTGCTCAGGTCGGTTGCTGCCGTGCGGAGCCGGTCCAGCCGTTCGGCGACGGGGAAGCGGCCGGTCTTGTTCGCATTGAACATCACGCAGACGACGACCTCGTCGAACAGGAGGGCGGCGCGGTGGAGAACGTCCTGATGCCCTGGAGTGACCGGGTCGAAGGATCCTGGGAAGAGGGCTCGCACGATCGGAAAGGTTAACAAGCGGGTCCCGCGCGGCCGTTGCGGCTCCCGGGTGGCGGCCCCTTCTGCGGTCGGTCAGCTTTGCGGGCGGGGTGCGGACACCGGCTCGGCCGCCCTGGGTTCCCCGGGTTCGCGTCGTTGCCGTGAGTGGGCCGGCTCGGGTGTCACCCGAAGGTGCAGTGCGGCGAGCAGGAGGCAGAACGCGGCCATGGCCGACCACAGTGCGGTCGTCCCCGCGTGGGCGAGCAGTTGGGTTCCGAGGACGGGTGCGAGGGTCGCGGCGACGCCCCAGCTGGTGCCGAAGACGGCCAGGTAGCGTCCGGTTCCACCGGGTGGCGCGAGGGCGGTGACGAGCGCGTAGACACGACCCATGACCAGCAGATCGCCGAGGCTCGTCACGGCGGCTGAGGCGAGCAGCGCCGGCAGTGTGCGGCTGAGGGCGTAGCCGGTCAGTCCCGTGGCCAGGAGGAGGTGGGCGAGGGCGAGTGTGACGGGCGTGGTCAGCCTGGTCGCGCAGGGCAGTCGGATCAGTGGTTGGGCGAGTACGGTGGTGGCCGCGGCGGCGGTGAACAGCAGCCCGGCGTCGGCGGCGGGCAGGCCCTGCCGTGCGAGTGCGAGCGGCAGGGTGATCACGGCCTGTTGGTTGATCAGGGCGTAGGCGGTTCCGGTGGCCAGGACGCTCAGCAGGGCTCGGTCACGCAGCGGCCGTACGGCGGTGGCGTCCTGGTCCGCTCCGGGTGGTGCGGGGCGGTCGCGGGGCAGGGCCAGGCGGATGAGCAGTGCGCAGGCCAGGCAGGTGGCGGCGTCGGTGACGAAGAGCCAGCGCAGGTCCCAGCGGCCGAGGAGCGCGGCGAGCAGCCCGGCGCCCATGGCGCCCGCCGCGAGCGCGGCGCTGAACAGGCTGAACGCGCGCACCCGGTGCTGCTCCGGCACGGACTCGCCGATGATCGCCTGGCTCGGGGGCTCGTAGAGCTCGAAGGCCAGTCCGAGCAGCACCGCCCCGGCGACTGCCCAGGTGAGCGAGGCGGAGGCAGCGATCGCCAGCTGTGCGGCGGCGCATCCGCCCAGGCCGAGCACGATGGTCGTGCGCCGGCCGATCCGGTCGGCCAGGTGCCCTCCGGCCAGCCGTGAGGGGATCGTTGCGAGTCCGAAGGCGGCGCTGACCAGCCCGGCGGTGGTCAGGCTCGCGCCGTGGTCGGCGCTGATCAGCGCGGTGAGGAAGGGCAGTGAGAAGGCCCCGAGTCGGTTGACGACCCGGGCCAGTAACAGCAGGCGGACGGTGCGGGGCAGTGGTTCGGAGCGCGGCACGGCGCCTCCTGTTCTCGTGAATCGCCAATGTCGGTCGGTGATCAGCGGGGGTGTGGCGGGTGCGCCGGTGTCCGCCTCGTCCTCGTGTGACCTGCGAGCCCTGCCCGACGCCGGCTGCGCCGGTCGTGGCAGCGGTCCGTGCTGCGGGCCGCTGATCCACCGTCAGGTCAGGTCAGGTCAGGTCAGGTCAGGTCAGGTCGGGTCAGGTCGGGTCGACGTCGCGGGCGAAGTGCGGCAGCACCATCGCGACCAGGGCGTCGACATCGGCATCGACCATGGGTTCGCCGGTCATGCCCATCCGGTGGAGCAGAGTGCCGACGACGACGTCGATGAAGAACAGGACCCTGTTCTCCGGTTCGTCGAGAGCGTCCTGGAGGGCGAGGCGGTACGGGTCCTGCAGCCGTGCGGAGAGGATCTCGCGCAGGGCCGGGTCGCTGACGGCGTCGCTGAACACGCCCGCGAACGCGTCGCCCACTCCGGGCTCGGCGATCGTCGCGGCGATCCAGCGGATGGTCGAGGACATGACTTCGGCCTGGTCTGCGCCCTCTCTCAGCGGAGCCGGGCCGAACGCGTCGAGGAGGCAGTCCACGATCAGCGCGCCCTTCGACGGCCAGCGGCGGTAGATCGTCGTCTTCGCGATGCCGGTCGCGGTGGCGATGCGTTCGACCGTGGCGCGCGCGTAGCCGATCTCGTGGACCGTGCTCAGGGTGGCGGTGAAGACCTCGGCGTCGAGGCCGGCGCGCGGGCGTCCGGGCGGTCGGGCGGGCGGAGTTGTCGCAGTCATTCCCTCACCATAGTCAGTTACGCTACCTTAGGTATCGATACCTAAGGTAGCGTAATCATGCGGGGAGGAGAAGGCATGAACGGGGACAACAGTGCGCGCCGGCCGTCGGCGAGCAGCAGCGGGTTGCGGCAGCAGGCACTGGGGGGCGAGCCGGACTGGGCGGCGATGACCGACGAGGAACTGGCCGCCTACCGCGAGGCGGAGAACCGCAGGCGGGCGTCGCCCGAGATGCGGGCGATCACCGGGATGCCGGACCCCGGTGCCGCGATCGACTGGCAGTCGCTGGAGCTGTCCGGCCGTCGCCTGCCCGTGCGGGTCCACCGGCCGGTGGGCGAACGTGGCGCCGGCTCCACCGACCGGGCGGCGGCCCTGCCCCTCGTGCTCCACGTCCACGGTGGCGGGTTCGTCGGCACGGCGGTGCAGAGCGACTGGATCAACAGCCATCTCGCCGCCCGGTTGCCGGCCCTCGTCGTCTCGGTCGAGCACCGCCTCCTCGCCCCGGACACTCCGCTGTCGGCCGCCGCGAGCGACGGCTGGGACGCGCTCGGCCACCTGGTGCGGCACGCCGCCGACTGGGGCATCGACCCGGCGCGCACCGCCGTGTTCGGCGAGAGCTGCGGGGCACTGATCACCGCCCTGGCCGCCATCCGCGCCGGGCAGGCCGGCCTGCACCTGCGGGCACAGGTGTTGGTCAACCCCGTCGCGGACGTGACCGGGACGATGTTCGACCACCCCTCGGTCACCGAGCACGCCCACAGCCCGACCCTGACCGTTCCCCAACTGCGGCTGCTGCACCGGCTCGCCGTCCCCTCGGGGACCGATCCCCGGGCCTTGTCCCCGCTGCACGCCGACAGTCTCACCGGGCTCGCCCCGGCGCTGGTGGTGGTGCCGACCCATGACCCGCTGGCCGACCACGGCCGCCGCTACGCCGAGCGCCTGCGCGCGGCCGGGACGCCCACGCGGCTGAGCGAGTTCCCCGGGGCGACGCACGCCTTCGTCAGCATGCCGGCCGTCGTGCCGCAGGCCGAGACGGCACGGGCGGAGATCACCGAGTTCCTCCGCGACGCCCTCGGCCGCCCCGACGGCCGCTGACCGAGCGAGTCCGACGGGCGGGCCGGGGGAGGGGGAGGCCACGGCAGGCCACGGCCTGTCGTGCCCACTCCTCCCGATCGGCCCTTGCCCCATGCCCGTTGCTCCATGCCCGTTGCCCCGTGCCCGTTGCTTCGGATCGTCCGGCAGCTCGACTGTCTCCGAGCGCGAGCGGCGGAGGAAGTCGGCCTCCGGCCACGAGGCCGTGTGCCGGGTGCGGGTCGCCGAGTCGGGTCCCGCGGGCCCGGCGGATCGGAGGTCCACCGGCGGTCCGGCGTCCTCCACCCCTGGACGTCCACCACCCGTGACCCGGACGATCGGCCGGCCGGGCTCGGCGGGCGGCTCAGACGAGGGCGGCGACCAGCAGGGTGAAGGCGGCGACGATGACGGCGACGCGGGCGTAGTGGAAGCGGTTCCAGCGGTTCATCTGCTCCTTCCAGTCTTCGGGCCTGTTCTCGGGGGTCCAGGTCTTGCCCCGGTTGTTGATCGGGACGAGCAGCAGGACCGACATGATCACGCTGAGGATCAGCAGCGCGCCGGCGGTGACGACGAGGCCGGTGCCGTGGCGGTGCCATCCGGCGACGGCCCAGACGGCGCTCAGGGCGAGCGAGCCGATGTACCAGAACGGCATCAGGGCTCCGAGCATCCGGCCCCCGTGGGCACGGGCGAGTTGGTCGCTGTCCTCGGGGAGTTTGCTGAAGATCGGGTTCATGACGAAGGCGACGGAGAACTCCACCCCCACCATCAGGCCGACGAGCACGGTGGTGACGACCTCTAATGCGTCGAGCATGGTGACCCCTCCTGGGATCTAGCGCCGCTAGATGATGAGATGACGCTAGCGCTGCTGCCGCTTGATTGTCTAGCGGTGCTAGGATCGAATCATGTCGGTACAGGAACGCAAGCAGCGCGAGCGGGCGAGCCGCGAACGCCTCATCGTGGCGACGGCCCGCGAACTCGCCGAGCAGCAGGGCTGGGACGCGGTCACCACCCGCCGGCTCGCCGAGCGCATCGAGTACAGCCAGCCCGTCCTCTACAGCCACTTCCGCGGCAAGCGCGAGATCATCGGCGCCGTCGCCCTGGAGGGTGCCGCCGAGATGGCCGTGGCGCTGAGGGCCGCGGCCTCCGCCGCGGACGGCCCCCGCGCCCGGGTCGCCGCCCTCGCCCGCACCTACCTCGACTTCGCCGAACGCAACCCGGCGGTCTACGACGCCATGTTCCGGCTCGACGGCGGCCTCGCCTTCGCCCGGGAGGACACCCCCGAGCCCCTGAAGGACGCCTTCGCCGCCCTGCTGGAGAGCCTCGGCGAGGTCGCCGGGGACGGTGTCCACACAGGACTGTTCACCGAGACGTTCTGGGCGGCCCTGCACGGCCTGGCCACCCTGACCCGGGCGGGACGGCTGCCTCCGGAGCACACCGAGTGGAGGGTGGAACTGCTGGTGGACCGGCTCGCCGTGGTCTGACGCACCGCCCGGGCGGGCACGCGGTGCCCCCGTCGTCCGGCGTCGGAAGCGTCCGGCGAACGTCCGGTCAACGTCGTGGCCGCCCGGCACGTCCCGCGGGGACGATGGAAGCCGAACCGGCCCGTCCGACCGAAGGGGCAGACATGCAGTTCAAGCTGGGGCGCCGACTCGCCTCCCTCACCGCGGTGACCGCACTGACCGTCACCGGCGTCACGCTCGCGTCGGGAAGCGCGTCCGCCGCAAGCGGATCCGACTCCAACTCCGCGCACGGCGTGGAGATCACGGGCTGGCACACGTTGGACGACAACCCGTGGGTGTCCGCCCAGCTGTGCAACCACCAGAGCTCGGCGAACAGCTTCTACTTCTGGATCAAGGACACGGCGGGCGACAACGTCACCAGCCCGGGGCACGTCACCCCCGTCCTCGCGCCCGGCCAGTGCGACTCCATCTCCGGCGAGGACTACGGCAGCACCCCGATCCAGGTCTACGCGAGGTCCGGAAGCGCGTGGACCTTCGGCACCGACCCGATCAGCCTCGGCTGAAAGCCGCTGCGCCGAAGCCGCTGCGCCCGAACGGGCTGCGCCGCGCCGCGCCCGCTTCCGCTGATCACCACCCCGGGGGGGGCGCCGCCCCGCGGCAGCGCACCCGGGTCCGTGCGGGGTGCCGGCCGACGCGGCAGGCACCCCGGCGACCTCGCGGCACCACGGCAGCACGCCCCCGGCGCCACCTTCCCGAGGACGGACGACCACGGCAGAATGCCAGTCGTGAGCGATCCCTTGAGTGAGGCGTGGGACTTCCAGATCCGGGCAGCAGCGGACCAGGACGACTCCTGCCGGATTCCCGGCCGGTCATGGGTTCCGCCGATCCTGCACGACCTGGTCCTGGCCGCGAGGCGCACGTCGCTGAGCCGCTACTACCCGTTCACGAGTCATGCGACGCTCCGGTTCAGCACCGGGCCCCAGTGGTGGGCCGGCGACGGGGACGTCCTCGCCGTCGCCGTCGCGCTGGTGCCCGAGGGGCGCTACCTGGTCTGCACCCTGCCGACGGCCGACGTGGTGTCCTCGGTGGAGGAGCTCGAAACCGCCAGTGCCGACGAAGCCGTCGCCAGGGTCGAACAACTGGTGCACGCGGCCGGCTGAGCCCGGGTGCGCCGTGAGTCCTGGGCAGCGGCCCCTGGTCATCGAGGCGGTCCAAGGTGCGGGCCGGCGTGGGGAGTCGTGGCGGTCCGCCCCGGCCAGGTCACGGCCGAACGGGATTCCGTGGCGACGGGGTCAGGCCTCGATCGTGACGTGGACGGGCGTCAGGTCGGCGCGGTACTGGACGGCAGGCCAGTAGCCGTCCATGAAGTAGCGGTTCCCGGGCTCCTCGAAGTGGACCTCGAAGTCTCCCGAGCGGTAGACGACCAGCGTGTGCGGCGTCATCACCTCGGGGAAGCGGGCCTTCTCCTCCTCGGTCTCGTCGCCCTCCGCGAACGCGGTCCAGATGAACGCGGTGCCGTCGCGGCGGATGCGGTCGAACTCGGCCACGAGCCGGCGTGCGTGGGGCAGCAGTTCGGCGGTCTTCTCCGGTCCGGCGCTGTCGAACCACATCTCCAGCCGCCGTCCCGGGACCGCCGCCGCGCTCCCGGCGGTCCGGCCCTCCGGTCGGGGCTCGGCCGGCTCCGGGGTGGTGCCCACGTGGAGGATGCGGGTCGGCAGCAGGCCTTCGGGGCGCAGGCCCGTCGCCAGAAAGGCCTCTTCGACGTGCTGCTCGTACCAGGGGTTGTGCTCCTCGGTGATCACCTTGTAGCCGGTGCTGAACTGCCGTGGCGTGCCGGTGACGGACCGTCCGTCGGCGCTGGTCAGGGTGAAGCGTTCGCTGTCGTGACCGATGTGGCGTACCCGGAACGACCTGGGCAGCCGGACGAAGGCGGTGCTGCCGGGAAGGTCGACCGTTGCCGTCTGTGCGCCGTCGGCGGCGGTCCGGACCACGAACACGCTCGACAGCTCGGGCGCGACGCACAGGAGGCCGCCTGCTCCGACGGCCCGTCTCAGCTCCTCCGTGTCGCCGTTCAGCGCCGATGCGATGATCCGACTGTTGGGCATGACGCGCCTCCCCGAACCGCTCCGACAGGACGGCGCCACGGTACTCCGCTGCCGATCCCCGACCGACCGGGCGCTGACTCCTGACGGACGCGCAACCCGGCCGCATCGACGGTCACCTGGGACACCCGGACTGTCAGAGCCAGGGGCTACGGTGCCGCCGTGGACGTTGCCGATCTCGACTACCGGGGCTGCTGGTCCGTCGGATCGCGGCCACCCCGTGCTGCGGTGACTCCCCGTCGTCCGCAGCCCCCGGCCGCCCGCGCCGACGACCGGTCCCTGGCACGACGAGCCCCCGTTCTGAGGCCTGCCCAGCAGGGTCCGAACTCCCTTGGCCCGTAACGCTGGACCGTGCACCACCCGGGCTCGACGGCACTACCGTCCGCAACGGCAAGGGGCCCGTCTTCCCAGGGGTGGCGATGATCACTAAGGTGTGGAAGTTGTGAGTATGCGTGAATCCGGTGACGACCTGTGGGCAGAGTTCGTCAAGGAGTTCGAGAAGACCAACGCGGCACCGGAACCGAGTGCCGCCGAACGGGCGAACCAACCCGCGCGCCGAGACCGGCGCCGTCGGTTGCTGCTTCCGGCGGCCGCTGCGCTGCTGGCGGCAGCAGGAGCGGCGGTGTACCTGCTCCGGCCGTCGGCCCCGGCCCCGGCCCCGGCCGCTGCGCCGGCGGCTTCCGCGTCGGCCCCGTCTGCTGTGCCTGCCGACCCGGCCGCGCTGACCTCGTCCGCTCCCGCGCTGCACGTGGTGACCCCGCCGGCCGACGCCCCGCTGACGGCAGCCGACGCTCCGTCCTCGGCGATCCCGCAGTCCGTCTTTCCGGCGCAGGTGCAGGGGTACACGCTGGTGGCCGACGTGGCGAACCCGGTGTGCACCGGCCCGGACACCGTGGCGCCGACGCTCGCCGGGTTGATCACGCAGGGCCACGGCTGTCTCGGCGTCGACTTGGCGCTGTACAAGGACGCCGAGGGCAACCAGTACAACCTGGCGCTGTTCACGATGAACGACCCGGTCGAGGCCCTGCACCTGGTGACCTTCCTGGCCTCCCACCCCGGCGACTACGAGGTCGCCGTCCAGGTCCCGCCCAAGGACTCGGGTCTGCGCCAGTTGCCGGCCGACAGCGGCCTCGTGCAGAACTTCGCGGTCCACGGGCACGGCATGCTCGTCGGTACGGCCCAGTGGTCCGACGGTCGGACCGCGGACTTCGACAAGCTGGTGAAACAGCTCTCGCCGTTGACCGGGGCCGTCGGGCTCAACATTCCGGCCTGACGGACCGGCGGCTCCCCAGGAGGCGGCCGAGGGCGGCAGTGTGCGGGCGGGAACCGTACGGGCCGCCCCCGGTCGCCCCGGTCGGTCCCGGCGGCCGCCCCCGGAGCCGGGCCTCCCGGGACCGCATGTCGGAGCCACGGTCTACGCTCCCCACCACCTACGAGTTTCGGGGAAGACGGATGTCCTACGACGATGACGAGTACCTGCCCGCACTGATCACCGCCCTGGCCGATCCGTCCGCGCAGACGTGGACGATCGACGGCTGGCGGATCGAACGGGTCGGCCTGGTCCAGGGGTCCGACGACCACTGCACGATGTACGACCCGCTGGGGCCGGAGGGCACGAACGCTCCGATGCGGCCCGGCGGCACGCCGGTCTACCTGGTCTCCCGCGCGGACGCGCCGGGCTCCCCGGTGGCCGCCCTGGTGCACCCCTGCGAGACCGTCCCGGTGCGGATGCAGGACTGGGGCGACCGCCTGGCGACCCCGTCCGGCCTGGCCGTGTTGCATGCGAACCCGGGTACCGGGTGGGTCGAACCGGCCGTCCCGATGCTCAAGCGCACCTGGGCCGTCCTGCACGCGCGCGCCGCCGACAGCTCCGACTGGAGGCTGGAGAACTTCCGCGACATGCTCCGGAGGGCTTCGGTGGATCCGGCGGACTGGCCGGTGGAGCCGGTCGAGGGCGACTTCGCGAACGACTGGCTGATGATCCCGGACGAGGCCGGCACCGGCACCGTGCTGGGCATCCTGGTCGACCCGGACGGGTCCGACACGACCGAGTGCCTGGACGCCGAGGGCAACACGGTGGCGACCCTGCTCACCTTCGGCTAGCGATCCGCCGGCGGCATCCCGGTCCATCCTCCGTGCCCTCCGAGGCCGCCCGAGGCCGTCCGCAGCCGTCCGCGGCCGACCGCGGTCACCGCTGCGCGAGCCCGGCCGCGGGGGGGGGGGCCCCCGCCGGGGGGCGGGGCCCCCCCCCCCCCCCCCGCGCGGGGCCGGCGCGCGCGCCCGGCCGCGGGGGGGGGGGGCCGGGCGGGG
>NZ_JBHWBZ010000063.1:43065-59135 GCF_042735475.1 Kitasatospora sp. NPDC059577
CGGTCAACCCACGGGCCCCCCCGCGCCCGCCCGGGGCGGCCCGCGGCGGAGGGGGGCCCCCCCGGGTCCCGGCGGCGCGTGCCGGGCCGGGGGGGGAGCACCGACGCGTACGTCAGTGCTCCCACGCCACCCGAGGCGCCGGTGCAGTCCGGCCGACCGGGGAAGTGGTCACCGGTGGCGTCGGCGGGACCTGCGGAGCAGGACGCACACGGTGGCGAGGACGAGGGTGGCGATCACCGCGGTCATGGGGGTGGGGAGGTGCCCCGGATCGGCGGCCGACGCGGTGACGGCCCCGGCGCCGCCGGGAGTCGTCGGGAAGGTGATGGTGGCGCGCGTGGTGCGTTCGACCAGGCCGCTCCTGAGCGTCAGCTCCGCGTTCCACGGGCCGTTCGGCAGCTGCGCGTCGAGCGGGACGACCGCCTCCGCGACGTCGCCCGGTGCCACGGTGGTGCCGGTCTTGACCGGGAAGGGTCCGGCGTGGAGCCCGCCCGGCCCGTCGGCCAGGGAGAGCGTCCCGGTGATGTCCAGGGCGCGGCTGCCCGTGTTGTGGACCCGGGCGCGGACCTCCTTCCGCCCGTCGCGGGTCTTGGCCGGGTAGAACCGCTCGATCGTGAAGTCCGAGGGCGGCGCGCCTCCGGGACCGACGTCGACGTACATGCGGATGCCGACCCGGCCCAGGATCGTCAGATTGTGCGTGCGGTCCCCGGGGTCGCCGGTCTGGGCCCAGATGACGCCGTACCGCTCCCCGGCCGAGGCGTCCTTGGGCACCCGGATCGTGGTGCGCACCTGAGCCGAGGCAGAGGCCGCCAGGTCGAGGTCGGTCTTGTCGAGCGACGTCCAGCCGGTCAGCTCGTTGGGGGTGTGGTCCGGCGCGAAGGTGAATTTTCCGTCCGCGATACCGGCCGCCGCGGCGTACACGGTGACGTGCATCGACGTGGACGACTCGTTGCTGACCTCCACCTGGCGTTCGATGGTCGAGCCCGGTGCGACGTGGTCGACGAGGTAGGCCTGGGCCCTGGGATCGGCACGTTGGCTCTCCGGGGCGTCGAGCAGCTTGATGCCGATGGTCTTCCTCGTCGGACTCGGGTGGCTCGTCGGGCTGGGGTGGCTCGTCGGGCTGGAGTGGGGGGAGGGCGTCCCGGGCATCCCGTCCGCGCCTGCCGGCATCACCCCGATCGCCTGGACGACGGCCAGCACCATCAGCAGGACCCAGGCGCGGCGCGCGCGCTTCATCCGGTCAGGCAACGGAGTGGGTCAGCGTTCCGGAGTAGCTGCCGCTGACGGCGCTGGCGGGCACGGAGATGCTGACCGTCGGGTCCCAGGTCGCGGTGTTGTCCCCGACGCCGCTGCTCCCGGTGACCACGGTCTGCGGGCTGTTGCTCAGCGTGATGTTCGTCGGGGTGGCGGTGATGGTGCCGGTCGTCGTCACCGCCCCGACCGAGTAGGTGGCGTCGGAGGCGGGCACCGTCGAGGGGCCGTTCGCGAAGTCCGTCGCCGACGCGGTCACCGTCCAGGCGGCCGAGAGGAGGGCGCGGTCGTCGGTGACGCTCACGGCGCCGATCGGCGCGCCGATGTTGGTGCCGGGCGCTCCCGAGCCGAGGGCGGCGCTGACCGGCACCGACATCGACAGCGCGCCGGACGTGATGGTGAACGAGACCGTGGTACTGGGGTCGGCCGCTGCTCCGGCGAGGCCCGGCTGGACCATGACGAGGACGACGGATGCGGCCGCGGTGGGTAGGATTCGCATACGCACAGTTGCTCCTGAAGTAGCCACCCGTGAGCGGGCATGCCGATTGACGTAATGTCAGACAATCGGGCGCAACTTCTTCACGCAAGCCGACGCCGGTCACGCTCCGCCACGGGAATGACCGTATTTCAGCCGGACAGAAGCCCGGCCCGCCCGGCCCGGCGCCCCCGTGCCGCCCGCGCTCACCCACGAGGAGGCGGAAGCCCTCCTCATCGGAGCCGGCCTGTGGGCCGGCGGCGATCTCGCGCACCTGCGGTTGCCGTGTGTGACCGACCGGGTGTGCCACGTGCGGCCAGGCCCCTCGGCCCGCGCGACGCCGACCGTTCGACACCGCCCGCTCGACACCAGCGGCTCGACACCACGCGCTCGACGCCGACCGCTCGGACGCGACGGCGGGGCCCCGTCGCCGCGCCGGAGCGAGGGCAGCAGTGGGAGGGTGGACACAGGGACCCCAGCTGATCGCGGATCCGGGTGATCATCGCCGGGAGGACGCACCATGAGGACGCACGACGCCCCGGGCACATCAGGAGACGGGCACGCGGCACCCGCGGGAGCCGCGCCGGGAACCCGGCAGCGGGGCGGGACGGCCCGGCCGGCGAGGCCGCCCGGCGCAGACGGCTCCTGCACGCCGTCTGCACCGGTCTGCTCCCGCTCGGCGTGCCGGCCGTCCTCCGCCGTACGTCGCTGTCCGTCATACCGTTCCTCAGCGCGATCGGGAGCAGTGATCATCGTGGGTGCGGTCACCGCCATCACGGGGGACGCGTACGCCCCGTCCTGGCCCGCCCCGGCCGGAACGCCGAGGCGGGCGTCATGACCCCGGACGGCGGAGCGACCCCTCAGGAACCGCTGGAAGCCCGTCCCTCCTCCCGGAGGGTCGTCTGGACCGCGCTGCGCGTGCTGGGGTCGGTCGTCGCACTGGTGACCGTGTACTACCTGCTGCCCCTGGACCGCCTCTCCACGTCGGTCGCCGTCACCGTGCTCCTGCTCGGCCTGATCGGCTTCGTCGCCCTGATCGCCGTCCAGGTCCGCTCGATCCTGCGCTCGCGGCACCCGGGGCTGCGGGCCGCCGAGGCGCTGGCCACCAGCATCCCGTTCTTCCTGCTGTTGTTCGCAGCCGCCTACGTCACGATGGCCGCGCAGTCCCCGGACAGCTTCGGTCGGCACCTCTCCCACACCCAGGGGCTGTACTTCACCGTCACCGTGTTCTCCACCGTCGGGTTCGGCGACATCACGCCCAAGACCGACACGGCGCAGCTGGTGGTCACCGTGCAGATGCTCACCGACCTGATCGTCTTCGGTCTGGCCCTCAAGGTCATCGTCGGTGCCGTCCGCCGCAGCCGGGAACGCAGGAACACCGGGGCGAACACCCGAGCCGGCACGGACGGCGGTGGGTGAGGCGGACGGAACGCCGTGATCAGGTCCGCTGCGGTGTGCCGGCCGGTCGTCGGGGTTGTCAGGCCTGGCTGACGCCGACGCCGACGCCGGTGCTGACACCGGTGCCGACACCGGTGCCGGCGTACGCGCTGCGCCAGGCGGCCGGGGGAGTGGCGGTCTGGCGGCGGAAGAAGGTGGTGAAGTTGCCGGGGTCCCGGAAGCCGAGGCGCCGTGCGCAGCCGGCGATCGGGAGGTCGGTGTGGGCGAGCAGGCGCTTGGCTTCGAGCAGGATCCGTTGGTCGAGGAAGCTCTTGGCGCCGGTGCCGGTGGCGGCACGGGTGGCCCGGGTGAGGGTGCGCACGTCGTAGCCGAGGGCGTGCGCGTAGTCGGCGACGTGGTGCCAGTCGGCGAAGTGCTCTTCGACGGCGCTGCGGTAGGCGCGGAACACGGTCGTGTCGGGGCCGCCGGAGTGGGTCGGCCGGGTCGCTTCCGGGGTGTGGGGGAGTGCGCGCAGCATCAGTGCCGCCAGGAGGTGGGTGAGCAGTGCGGCGTTCGCCAGCTGGGGTGTGCGTGCCGCGGTGTCGTGTTCGCGGCGGAGGTGGTCGGCTGCGAGGAGGGCGAGGTCGAGGCGCGGGCGGTCGAGGTGCCAGCAGGCCGGGGCGGTGGTCTCGGCTGCGGTGAAGCCGGGGAGGAAGCCGGGTCGGAAGAGCACCAGTGGGCCGTCGCACGCGTCGATGTCGCTCCAGCGGTGCACCGTGCCGGGCCGGATCCACACGGCGCTGCCTTCCGTCAGCGGGTAGTGGTGGAAGTCCGCTTCGTGGCTGCCTGTGCCGGAGCGGATCAGGGCGAGGACGTGGAAGTCGGGGCGCTGCGGGTGGGCGCGGCGGCGGTGGGGGTCCATGGCGCGCAGCGCGGCGAGGTCGATGACCTCCACGCCGTGCGGTGAGCCGATGGCCGGCAGGTAGCGCACCTGCCGTACCGTGGCGTGTCCGTTTTCCACAAGGATCGTGTTCCTTTCCGCCAGGGCGCGGGAGGTGCCCCGCCTACGGTCGTTCCCGGGCCTGACAGGCAGGTCAGGCTACCTGTTCACAGCTGAGGACAGGCGACGCCGGTCGCTCGGTGCGGCCGAAGCGGAAGGTGTGACGATGACGGAAACGACAATGCGGGTTCCCGTGGCGGGCGGGTCGCTGGACGTGCGGGTGGGCGGCGGCACCGGGCCGGTGCTGGTGTTCGTCCACTACTGGGGCGGGTCCGCCGACACCTGGGACGGGGTGCTCGGCCGGCTGCCGGCCGGGCAGGCGACCGTGCGCTTCGACCAGCGCGGTTGGGGCACCTCGCGGTCGCTGCCCGGGCCGTACCACCTCGACCGGCTGGCCGACGACCTCGCCCGCGTACTGGAGGTGTGCGTGACGGGCCCGTTCGTCGTGGTCGGTCATTCGATGGGCGGCAAGGTGAGCCAGCTCCTCGCCGCGCGCCGCCCGGCCGGGCTGGCCGGTCTGGTGCTCGTCGCGCCCGCGCCGCCGCAGCCGCCCGCGACGGTGACCGAGGAGTACCGGCAGAACCTGTCCCACGCGTACGACTCGCCCGAGACGGTGCACTACGTCCTCGACAGTGTCCTCACGGCCGCACCGCTGACCGGCGCCGTGCGCGCCACGGCGGAGCGCGACAGCCGGGCCGCCGGGGCCGAGGCCCGGCTGGAGTGGCCGCTGCGCGGGATCGCGCAGGACATCACCGCCGCCGTACGGGACGTCGACGTGCCGGTGACCGTGCTGGCGGCGGAACGCGACGTGGTGGAACCGGCGCACGTGGTGCGCGAGCACCTGCTCCCGCACCTCCCGCACGCGACCCTCACGGTCGTCCCCGACGCCGGTCACCTGCTCCCCGTGGAAGCCCCCGGTGCTGTCGCGACCGCCCTCGCGGAATTCTCCACCGGCCTTCAGCGCTGACGGTGCGAAGGAGCGCCCCCGGGCAGGCGCGGGTCAGCGGCCGAACAGCCCTCGCAGCCCGCGCCGTTCGGGCTTCTGCGGCTTCCTGGCCGGGCCCGGGCGGCCGGTCGCGTCGCCGGGTTCGGACTCGTCGAGGACCGTGACGACGGCGGCCAGGAAGGCGGACAGTCCCGGCTCCGCGGAACCGAGGTTGAGGTGGCTGCCGTCCGCCCATTCGCCGAGCACCGTGTACGGCTCCCCGGTGAACGGGTTGACCGCGTGCTCCATGGTGAAGTACCGGCAGTGGCCGGTGCCTTCCGGCTGGACGACGGCGGTGTAGTACGCCTCGGCGGGTGCGGCCGGCCGCGGCAGCACGACCACCAGCAGCCGGTGTGCGCCGAGGGTGATCCGACTGCCCCTCAGTCCGTCGCTCGGCAGCCGTTCCGCGTCGGGCAGCTGCTTGCCGAAGTCGTCCCAGAGGGCCGCGAGTTCGGCCGCGACGTCGCGGTCCGGGTCGCCGTCGACCAGGTGCGGCCCGCGGTCCCGGGCGAGGCCCGGGAGCACCAGGTGGGCGAACCGGTAGTGGTGCGGCCTGGGGTCGTTCTGCGCGATGTCCATGCGCGGAAGTATGCCGATCACACCGGGGTCGGCCGGTTCCCGCTCCCGTCGGGACTCGGGCGCCACGGACCGTGCGACATCGCGGCGCCGGACCGGCCGGACCGGGCCACCGGGCGGTCCCCGGGCGCCGGGCCCGCCCGCTCCGACCGACAGGGGCTTGATGACCGCCGGAGTGAGCCTTAGCGTGGCCGGTATGGACGCTCAACGGAGCGGCACGCCCCTGGACCGGCTGCGCGGGCGGCTCGGCGCGGAACTGTTCGCGCGCGTCGCGGGCCCCGACGGGCGTGCCGTGCGACGCCGCATCCACGACACGCCCGGGCCGCGCTGGTTCGGCCCGGACCGGCCCGTCCGGGTCGTGCACGGCGACGCGTCGATGTTCGTGGGCGGGCTGTCGGCGCTGCTGGTGCAGTCCCTGCACCCGCTGGCGATGGCGGCCGTCGCCGCTCATTCCGGCTACCGCAGCGACCCCTGGGGCCGACTGCAGAGGACCAGCACGTTCCTGGCCGTCACCACCTTCGGCACCGCCGAGGACGCCGACGCCGCCGTGGAACGGGTCCGCGCCGTCCACGCGGGCATCCGCGGGACGACGGCCGACGGCCGCCCGTACCGGGCGGGCGACCCCCACCTCCTGGGCTGGGTCCACGCCGCCGAGGCCGACAGCTTCCTGCGCGCCCACCAGGCCTACGGCGCGCACCCCCTGGACGCCGACGGCTGCGACGGCTACGTCGCCGACATGGCCCGGGTGGCCGAGGCCCTGGGCGTCGAGGACCCGCCGCGCGACCGGAAGGCGCTCGACGAGCGCCTGCGCGCCTACGGCCCGGAACTGGAGGACACCCCGCAGGCCCGGGCCGTGGCGCGCTTCCTCCTCCTGCACCCCCCGGTGCCGCTCCCGGCCCGCCCCGCCTACGGCGCCCTGGCCGCCGCCGCGGTCGCCCTCATGCCCGCCCGACACCGCGCCCTGATCGGACTTCCGGCGGCGTCCTCCCTGGAGACCGCGGTGGTCCGGCCCTTCGGCCGCGGCGCGGTGCGGGCCATCCGGTGGGCGATGGCCGACCCTGCGCGCACCGGATG
Source organism: Kitasatospora sp. NPDC059577 (assembly GCF_042735475.1). Lineage (NCBI taxonomy): Bacteria > Bacillati > Actinomycetota > Actinomycetes > Kitasatosporales > Streptomycetaceae > Kitasatospora > Kitasatospora sp. NPDC059577. The sequence continues at coordinate 49,801 of NZ_JBHWBZ010000063.1, forward strand.
AGCACCCCGCCGTGCCTCGAACGTGCGGAACCCCGGCAGGCCGCGCCAGGCCGCTCGGGACTCGGGACGATGTGAACGGTGACGCCCTGCTGACCTCGGCTCGTCAGGGTGAACCTTCTCGACGTCCCCGATGGGTGCGGTGCAGTGGCTGTATCGGGTGGTGAGTGAGATCTGCGGCCGGGGGCGGGGCGGCGGCCGCGGGCCGCCGCGGGACGGGTGCGCCGGGAGTCGGTGCGGATGCGGGCCGCCGAGTCGTTCGAGCAGGGAGTCAAGCCGCCTGTCGGCGTGGGCGTGGGCGGTCAGTTGAAGAGCGGGTCGTCCACGACGTGGACCCGGCCGCCGTCCGGCCGGCGTCGGACTGGGGCCTGTCCTAACGCAGCGCAGTCGCCGGTGACTGGGTCAATACACACGTGAAGCCGATGCCCCACTCGTCGCTGTCGTCGCAGCGCAACTCCCGGTCGCAGAACGCCTCCACCAGGTCATCGAGCGGGACCACCGTGAAGTCGGCCGAGTCCGGCCGGGCGACGTGGTGCACCTCGATCGAGCCGTCGCCCACGAACCGGGCCAACGGCGCGGTCTCCTCCTCCACGAAGGCCCGCCGCTCGTCCCCCGTCAGCTCCGGCGGCAGGTCGGCGAAGATGCCGAACGGGCCGGTCAGCCAGCCGCTGGCCTCCATGGCGCAGACCAGGACGGCCTCCTCGGCCCCGGAGAACCGCTCCCGGACCGGCGCGTCCCGCCCGCCGGGCGGGTAGGCCCGGACCTCCCAGCGGGCGAGGCCCCCGTCGGACGCCCGCACGGTCAGCACTGTCTCGCCGACCGGCCCGTGGAGCCACGTCGCCGGGTCGGCCACCACCTGCTCCAGCTCCGGCCCGGACACCGCCGGATCGTCGTCCGACTGCACCATCGGCCGGCCGCGGTGCACCGTCAACCACCCCGCCCCGACCAGCCGCACGGTCGCCGCGGCCAGCTCGGGCACCCGCGCCCGCTGCTCCTCGACCGTCGCGCCGCGCAGGGCCGCGACGTCCGGCGAACCCGCCCACCGCAGCACCGCCGCGACGTGCTGCGGGGCGCCCGCCAGCCGGTGTCCCGAGACGGCCCGGCGCATCAGCACCTGCTCGGTGACGGTCAGGTCGTCCCAGGTCTCGGTCTCCATGGCCGGTGATCTTCGCACATGCGCGTCCGTCGAGCAGCCGCTCCGTCCCCGCCCGGAAACCGGCATGCCCCCCACGGAGTTCTCACCCTCTGGCCGCCCGGAGAACCGAGGGCCCTGCCCGCGCCGGGCGTGGGAGACCCTGCCGCCATGACCGACGCAACGGGACCGAAGCCACCGGGCACCTGCGTCGTGGCCGACGTCGCTCAGCGGACCAGCCACGGCGAGGGCGGCCTGGAGATCCGCAAGGGGCTCCGGCACTTCGCGCCGGGGCCAAGCTCCGGATCGCAGCGTCGGCCCGGGGCGACGGGGGCGAGCGCGTCATCGTGGCGGGACGTCGTCGGGGGAACCGCCGCCGGTACGTGCGGATCGTGACCGAAAGCCGGTTCCCGGTGAACTTCCGGGTCCGCTCCGTCCACAGCCCGGTACTGGTCCGCGCGTTGACGCAGCCGGAGCCCGGCGAAGCGGAGGAGCACGGCGCCCGCCGGCCGTGGGCCCCGGAACTCGCGCAGAGCCGGGTGCGATCCCGGAACACGCCGACGACGGAGCCCGGTCGGGCACCGCCGCCGTGTCCCGGCCGAGCCGAGGACTGCCGTCGTGTCCCGGCCGAGCCGAGGACTGCCGTCGTGAGCGCGCGTGTTCCCACGCCCTGCGGCCGAGGCCTCCCCGGGAACGACGCGGCCGGGTGATCTTGCCGTTCGCCGGGCATGAGGACAGGGCCTCCGGTGCGGATCGGGGTCCGTCGAGACGTCGAGCCCGTCAGGAGGCCCTGTCGTCGCCGATGTACGTCCTCGTTCCGGTCGGGTCCGGCGCGGTCGCCCGGCGCGGGTGGGCGCATCGCCCACCGCTGCCGGCCAACGCCGGGACCGTATCGGTGACACGGGGGGATCACCCGGCCGGTTCCGGTGCCTTCCGGCCCGGTGCTCTCCCCCTCGCAGGGCACATTTCGTGACATCGGCAGCGACAGTGGGACGGAAGCCGTACAGTCCCCTGCAACACCCCATGGACGGAAGACGAGGAACCGTGGCAGACAGCCGTTTCAGCGAGACCATCACCGCACTTGAGGGAGAGCTTCCCGGTATCGAGGCGCGACGGCGGGGACTGGAGGACGAACTGGCTGCCGTCGTCGCGCACGAGAACGCCCTGCGCGGCGCGCTGGAAAGCCTGCGCGCCCTCTCCGGCCTGCCGCTCCCGCAGATCGCCGTTGCGGTGGAGAACGCCGCGCCCCTGACGACCCGTGAAGAGGTCGACGCGGCGCCCCCGTCGCAGCAGGAGCAGCGGCCTGTCGAGCTGCCGGCCGCCGAAACCGAGGCGCTCCCGACGCAGGGCCAAGGCCAGGACGGGGACCAGGACCGGGCGCCGCTGAAGAGGGCCGCCACCGCGAAGAAGGCCGCGGGGAAGAAGGCCGCGGGGAAGGGCGCCGCGAAGAAGACCGCGGCGGCGAAGAAGACAACCGCGAAGAAGACAACCGCGAAGAAGGCAACCGCGAAGAAGACCGCAACGAAGGAGACAACCGCGAAGGAGACAACAGCGAAGACCGCGCCGACGAAGAAGGCTGCGGCCGCGACGAGGACTCCGGCGAAGAAGGCCACGTCGAGGGCCCGGGTGACGACGGCTGCGAGGAAGCCCGGGACGACCACCGCCACGGCAGCGGGCGAAGCCCGGACAGCCGAGCCGCAGACGCACGGGACCGCGGAGACCGGCACCGCGGAGGCCGGGACGGCATCCAGGCGGCGCAGCACCGGCGTCACCGCCGAGAAGGTGCTCGCGGTCCTGGCCGGCGCCGAACGGCCGTTGCGCGCCCGGGAGGTGGCCACCGAGCTGCGGATCGACGGCGGGCAGGGCGCCGTGAACGCGCTGCGTACCATGCTGGAGCGGCTGACCAAGGCCGGCCGTGCACAGCGCCCGGGTCGCGGCCTGTACGCGAAACTCGACGGCTGACCCGCGGAGGTCCGGTCGGCAGTGGCGGTGTTCGGAGGCTGTTCCGTGGGCGGGGCAGCGGTGTCCGGGTGCCGCCGGATGCCACGGCGGCGGGAGGCCGAGGAGGCCGGTCCGAACGGGCGGTCGGCGCTGCCCGCCCGTGGTGCATGAAGGCCGTGATCACTGGGGGTGCCATGGCGCTGTTCTCACCGAAGTGCCCGGTCGGCCCGGACGAACGTGTCCGGGTGGAGGAGTCCATGGCCTGGCTGGCAGCCGAGTTCGGCCGTGACGTGCTGTGCCGCGCCCCGGTCCTGCCGACCGCCGAGTTCTTCCCGGGACCGTACCGGGGCTCCGACGAGGACATCCGGAGCGTGATCACCCGGATCTGCGGCTACCTGGACGTGGCGCCCGACCGGCTGACGATCGAGATCGAGCCGGACGACGGCGAGCACGTCATGGTCGCCGGCCTCGACCTCGCCCGGAGGTCCCGCTCCGCCGCGGGGCACTACCGGCGTGAGAACGGGCGCCCGGTGATCGCCGTCGACCAGCGCCAAGCCGCCCGTCCGGTCGCGCTGGTCGCCACCATCGCCCACGAGCTGGGCCACGTGCGCCTGCTCGACGAGCAGCGGATCCCCGCCGACCGGCGCGACCACGAGCCACTCACCGACCTGCTGACGGTCCATTTCGGCCTCGGCATCTTCACGGCCAACTCCGCCTTCACCTTCAGCCAGAGCAGCCGGGGCTGGTCGTACGCGCGCCTCGGCTACCTGAGCCAGCGCGAGCTCGGCTACGCGCTGGCCTGCTACGCGCACCTGCGTGGCGAGACCAGGCCCACCTGGGCGGCACACCTGGCCACCAACCCGAGGGCCTACCTCAGACAGGGCCTTCGCTACCTGGACCGGAACCCGCTGAGCAGGTGACGGAGGGGGAGTCCGTCGGACGGCTTGACCGGGCGAGCCGTCGGTGAGCCTGTGCCGTCACCGGCAGGTGCAGGTGCAGGTGCAGGTGCAGGTGCCGGAGCCCGGGGCCGGCTGGGACGACCGGGGTGCCCGGTGAGCCGTCAGGCGACGAGCTCGTAGATGCTTCTGGCGGTGAGCCAGAGCCCGGCCAGGAGCGAGAGGGTGATGATCAGCTGGTCCTGGTGTCGATCGAGCCAGGTCCGCAGGGCGTCCAGTCGGGCGTGCGCGGTGTCCGGGGCCCAGACGGTGTACAGCTCCATCGCCAGGAGGCTGAGGGTGGCCAGCAGGCAGTAGCCGGTCAGGGCGAGCCAGGCGTAGGCGGTGGAGAGGTCCGCGTCGACGGCGGTGGCGGCGCCGGCTCCGACCAGGGCCCACGGCTGGAGGAGCCAGGCGAGTCCGGCAGCGGTGGCGAGCGAGGCGTTGTCGACGCGCCCGGTCCAGCTCGGCGGCTGGTGCGGGTGGGGAGGGCGTCGGCTCCGGTAGCAGCCGAACAGGACCAGGCCGACGCCGATCGCCAGCTTGGCGGCGAGGGCGGCGTCCGAGGGCGCGCTGTCGTGGACGGGTGGCGTTCCGCCGGTGAGCAGCATGACGCAGGCGATCACCGCGACCAGGTTGGCCAGCCAGGACAGCAGGAAGGCGAGGCCCTTGCGGGTGCCGCGCAGGGAGGAGAGCAGCAGGACGAAGGCGCTGTTGTGCAGTGGTCCGAGGGTGATGGCCGTACCGATCACGATCAAGTCGACGACCATCGGTTCCGCCCCTCCCTCGATCGGGTCGACGCCCTGCCCGGCACGCCTGGAGACGGGCTCCGGCGTACGCGGCGGGCCGGGTACCGGCGGCCGTACGGTGCCGCGTCCCGACTCTGCGGGCCCCGGCCCGGCGCGTCAAGCAGGCCACGCCGACACCGCCGTCTCCCACCGCCTCCCCGTCCACGGCGGGTCACCGCACGGGTAGCAGGAGTTCCGCGTACAGGCCGCCGCCGGGGGCGGGGGAGAGCCGGGCGGTGCCGCCGTGGAGTTCGGCCACCCAGCGGACGATGGCGAGGCCGGTTCCGGTGCCGGTGCTCGTCGTTCCGGTGACGCGGCGTTCGAAGACCCGGGTACGGTCCTCGGCCGGTACGCCGGGGCCGTGGTCCCGTACGGCGATCCGGCCGGCCGTGACGCTCACGTCGACCGGGGTGCCGCCGCCGTGCCGCAGCGCGTTCTCCACGAGGTTGCGAACGGCCTGGGCGAGCAGTTCGGGGTCGCCGTCGACGACGACGGCCTCGGTGGTGACGGTGACGCCGGTGCTGTCCGGCAGTTCCTCGACGGTCTGTTCGACCAGCTGGTCGAGCCGCAGCGGGGTCAGCTCGACGTCCTGGGTGCCGGCCTCGACGCGGGCCCGGGCCAGCAGACCGGTGACCAGCCGGCCCAGGCGGTCGACGAGGCGGACCGCCTCGTCGAGGGCGGCGGGTGCCCGGGCGGGGGAGGTGCCGCCGGTTTCGACCACCAGGCGCAGGGTGGCCAGCGGGGTGCGGAGTTCGTGCGCGGCTTCGGCGAGGAACTGTTCCTGTCGGTCGAGGCCGCGCAGCGCAGGGCGCATGGCCCGGCCGGACAGCAGGTGCCCGACGGCGGCGGCGGCCAGCACCAGGGCTGCGCAGCCCAGGGCGAGCCGGCGGACGAGGCGGTCATGGGCGGCCAGGCTCTGTGCGGGGTCGGCTCCGACCAGCACGGCGGCGCCGATCCGGTCGCCGTCCCAGACGGGGGCGGCGGCCCACTGGATCTCCCGGCCGTCGGCCTCGGCGGCCACGAAGACGGTCTCCTGCTCGTGCTCGACCTGCCTCCAGATGTCGTCCAGTCCGGCCTGGTCGGGAAGCGGGGCGCGTGCGACGGGCGCGGCGGACGCGTGGCTTTCCTGGGGCAGGCCGGGCGCGGGTGACCGGACGACGGCGAGCCGCTCCGCGCTCAGCGCCAGGTCGTCCTCCGCCAGGGCGTCGAGGTGCAGGACGCCGCCGTCGTAGTAGAGCGTGCGGGCGAGGCCGTCGGCCCGGCGGCCGACGTCGTTGTCGAGATCGTTCGTGCGGGACCGGGCGTCGGTGCGCACCGCCAGGACCGCGAGGAACAGGAGGCACAGGGCGGTGGTCGCGGCGAAGAGCAGCGTCGTCGCCCACCGGACGCGCTGCAGGTGTGCGACGGCGGGACCGGACCGCATCACCGGTCCGTGGCGGGGTCGGCGAGCCGGTAGCCGACGCCCCGGACGGTCAGGACGAGCGAGGGCGGGCCCAGTTTGCGGCGCAGCTGGCCGATGAGGACGTCGACGACGTTGGAGAGCGGTTCGGTCTGCTCGTCCCAGCAGCGTTCGATGAGCTCGGTGCGCGTGACCACCTCGCCGGCGCGCAGCATCAGGACCTCCAGGACGGCGAACTCCTTGGCGGTGAGGGTGAGCAGGACGCCGTCGCGCCGTACCCTGCGGCGCGGCAGGTCCAGTTCCAGGGTGCCGACGCGCAGTTCCGGCAGCCGCGCGGGCTGACCGCGACGACACAGGGTGCGGACGCGGGCACTGAGTTCGGCGAAGGCGAAGGGCTTGACGAGGTAGTCGTCGGCGCCGTGCTCGAACCCGGCCACGCGGTCGCTGACCGCGTCGAGGGCGGTGAGCAGCAGGACGGGCAGGGCGGAGCCGGCCCTGCGCTGGGCGGACAGGAGGGTGAGCGCGTCCCCGTCGGGCAGGGTGCGGTCGGCGACCAGGCAGTCGTAGGTGTTGACCGCGAGCTTGAAGTCGGCGTCGGCGAGGGAGGTGGCGAAGTCGACGGCGAATCCTGCCTCGCGCAGACCGCGGGTGATCACGGGGCCGAGTTCGGGGTCGTCCTCAAGGACAAGTACGCGCATGGCGGGCGAGCCTACTGGGTCGAAAAGAACATGAACGCCGGGGTGGTCGTGATTGGGGTGGTATGCCCGTCCACCGGGCGGCCGGGTGCTGTCGTGCCCTTCCGCCGGGCGGCGCCGGGGCCGGGGGCCGGGGCATCCCGCGTCGGGAGCTGCCGAACCACCTCATGATCCCCTCATGGACGAGCGGGCAGTCTGCGGGCATGGCAAAGATCCGTATGCACAAGCGCGTCATCGGCCTGACCGCCGCAGGCGTGGCGGCCACCGTTCTCGCGGCCTACTGCGTCCAGTCCGCACAGGGCGCGGACTCCCCCACCACGGGCGATCCGCGGGCGGTGGTGCGCGTGGACCAGGTCGGCTACACACCGGGCGAGGTCAAGCAGGCCTACCTGATGACCTCCGTCCCCGCGTCCAACGCGTCCTTCCGGGTCCTCGACAGCTCCGGGAAGGAGGTCCTGAAGGGCAGGGCCGGCTCGTCCACCGGAGGCTGGAACAGCACGTACAAGGCCGTCCACACCCTGGACCTCTCCCCGCTGACCGAGCCCGGCGACTACCGGGTCGAGGTGTCCGGGCCCGTCACCGCCGTCTCCCCGACGTTCCGCGTCGCCACGGTGGACGGACTCTTCGGCAAACTCATCCGGGACAACGTCCGCTTCTTCCAAGCCCAGCGCGACGGCGCCGACGTGATCCCCACCGAACTGCGCCGCCGGCCCTCGCACCTGGCCGACCGCCAGGCCACGGTCTACGACACCCCGGCCTACGCCGACGACGAGACGGTGCTGACCTCGCCCCTCAAGCGCGTCGCGGGCCCGGTCGACGTCTCGGGCGGCTGGAACGACGCCGGCGACTTCCTCAAGTTCACCCACACCGCCTCCTACTCCACCGCGAGCCTCCTGCTCGCGCAGCGCACCACACCCGCCGGCGGGCAGGAGCTGGCCGCCGAGGCGCGCCACGGCCTGGACTGGCTCGACAAGATGTGGGACGACACGTCGCGCACCCTCTACGTCCAGGTCGGGCTCGGCAAGGGCGACACCGCCGACGGCAACGGCGCGATCAGGTCCGACCACGACGTGTGGCGCCTGCCGGAGGCCGACGACGCCCTCGACGTCAAGCCCGGCGACCCCGACTACCTGATCAAGCACCGGCCGGTCTTCCGCGCGGCGCCGCCCGGCAAGCCGATCAGCCCCAACCTCGCCGGACGCGTCGCCGCCGCCTTCGCCCTGGCCGCCCAGCTGGACGCCGTCGAGAACCCCGAGCGGGCGCACGAGGAGCTCGACAAGGCCGCGCACGTCTACGCCCTCGCCGACACCACCCCCGGCGACCAGCTGGTCACCGCCTTCCCCCACGGCTTCTACCCCGAGGCGTCCTGGCAGGACGACATGGAATTCGGCGCCGCCGAACTCGCCCTCGCCGCGAAGGCGCTGGACGACAGGCGCGCGGCCGACTGGACCAGGCAGGCCGGACACTGGGCCCGGCAGTACCTCACCTCGGACAGCCTCGGCACCCTCGGGCTCGGGGACGTCAGTGCCCTCGCCCACGCCGACCTCGTCCACCTGCTCGACGACGGCGCCGCCCGCACCGAAGTGACGCGCGAGCAGCTCACCGCCGACCTCCGGCGCCAGCTCGACGACGGCAGCGCCCGCGCGGCCCGCGACCCCTTCAGGGCCGGCGCCGTCTACACCGACTTCGACTCCGTGCCCCACACCTTCGGCCTGGCCGCCACCGCCCGGCTGTACCGCCGGGTGACCGGGGACCCCCACTACGACGCGTTCGCCACCCAGCAGCGCAACTGGGCCCTGGGCGCCAACGCGTGGGGCTCCTCCTTCGTCATCGGGGCCGGAACGACCTTCCCGCACTGCCCCGAACACCAGGCCGCCAACCTCGCCGGCGACCTCGACGGGGACGGCGACATCCTCCTGGGCGGTGTCGTCAACGGCCCCAACGCGGCGGACAAGCTCAAGGACCTCAACTCCTTCCCCACCATGCGCGCGTGCCCGACCGGCCAGGGCAACCCCTTCGCGGCCTTCGACGGCCGCGGCAGCGGCTTCATGGACCACGTCGGCGCCTGGCAGACCGTCGAGTCCGCCGACGACTTCACCGCCACGGCCCTGCTCGCCTTCACCCTCGCCGCCGCGCCCCAGGACGCCGGCCGCAAGACCGACTGACAGCGCGCAGCGCCACGGCTGCACGGCCGGCCGGATCCGGGCGGGACCGATCAGGATTCGAGAAGCCCCGGGCACCGGGTCGCCCGTAGCGTGACGGACATGGGAAACAACGAATCCACCGCGTCCACCGTGTCCACCGAGTCCCTCGCGTCCGTCACCCTTGAGGTGGCCGACCTCGGGGCCGCCCGGCGCTTCCACGCCGCCTTCGGCGTGGACCGGCACGTCCGCGTGCGGGAGTCCGGGGCGCCGTCCGTCGGGTTCCGTGGCTTCGCGCTGGCGCTCA
>NZ_JBHWBZ010000064.1:0-13194 GCF_042735475.1 Kitasatospora sp. NPDC059577
CCCACTATCACACCCCACCACCACACCCCATATCGAAGTTGTTCTGGTGGGATCGTTTTTGTGTATAAGAGACTGGGTGCGCGTTGGGCGGGACCCGCTCCGCGTGTCCGCACGCGGGCTTCGCCCGGGTGGGCCCGGCGCTTCGCGCTCGGGCCGGCACCACTCCGCTTCGCTCCATGGTGCGGGTGGGCTGATGCTCGTTCACAAGGTTGAACTGGATTTTCGGCTGAACTTACGACGGGCTGACTGGGGGAAGGGCGGGCGCCGGGGGGTGCGTGCGGGTCGGCTTCACTCCCACTGGATTGGTCTAGACCGTGGTCCAGGCCATGCTTTCGGCTCCACCCAGCGGACGGGGTGCGCTACCCTGACGGGACCAGCAACGGTCTCTGATGTATCAGTCTTATGGTGTCGTACGATCCCGCCGAAAGTGGGGTCCGGATCCGCCTCTTTCGAGTATTCGGCGGATTCCTTGGCCGTGGACTGATATCCTGCCGGAAAGTCGCTTCTATCGGGCTTGTATTCCGGTTGTCTGGATTCCTTGGCCGGGCTCGTTGAATGTATCAGTAGGGCGCTGTCAGCGTTTCCCGCGTGGTCCCTGGTGTGGGCTCGGGGATGGGTGAGGGAGACACGTTTTCGTGGACGTCGTGAAGCCCGGCCTGATGGCCGCTCAGGCAGCCGCCGGCATCTCGCTGCGCGGGCACCAGGAGGAGGCGTTGGAGGCCATCGTGCGGGGCTTGACGCCCCGTCCGGGACACCCGGCCCCGAACGGCCTGCGGGTGACGGTGCAGATGGCCACCGGGTCCGGGAAGTCGTACGTCGGAGCTGCGGCCGGCCAGAAGCTGGTGCCCCGCGGCGTGGTCCTGGTCGTCGTGCCGACGCTGGATCTGCTGGTGCAGATGATCGGCTCGTGGCAGGCCGCCGGCCGTTCCGGGGACATGCACGCGGTCTGCTCCCTCGTAGATTCCGAGCTGCCGTTCGGCGTGATGGCGACCACCAGCCCGCTGATGATCGGCATGTGGCTGTCCCAGGCGGCCAAGCACCGCCGGCCGACCACCGTCTTCGCCACCTACACCTCGGTCGGGGCCGTCGCCGATGCCTACGAGTACTGGGCCGCGAGCAAGGGCGAGCTGCTGCCCCCGCTCGGGCTGATGGTCTGCGACGAGGCACATCGCTCCTCCGGCAGTGTCGAGAAGACCTGGACCGTGGTGCACCACCAGACCGCCATCCCGGCGGAGCGCCGGCTCTACATGACGGCGACGCCGCGGATCTGGGCACCGCCCAAGCGCCCCGTGAAGGGCCGCGAGGAGGCCTATCAGCCGTTGCCGGAGGAGCTGGCGGTGTCCATGGACGACGTCCGGGTCTACGGGCCGCACGTGTACTCCCTGGGCCTGGCCGAAGCCATCGACCGCAAGCTGCTCGCGCCGTTCGAGATCGTGGTCCTGGAGCTGCGCGACCCGCTCGGCGACCGCCAGGGGGCCGAACGGCAGGGCGTGCCCTGGGGACCGGGCGTCGGCGAGGCCCAGGACGGCAGCGAGGACGACGTGCCGGCCGCGCGCATCGCGGCCATCCAGGCCGGACTCGTCAAGACCATGGTCGAGCGCGGCCTGGAGCGCTGCATCACCTTCCACAACCGCACCATCGAGGCCCGCTACTTCGCCGAGACGATGAACCAGACCGTCGAGAAGCTTCACATCGATAACCCCCGGAAGTACCCGGAGGAATTCTGGGTCCAGTGGCTCTCCGGTGAGCACGACGTGGACTTCCGGAAAGAGGTCATCGCCGATTTCGGGAGCAGCGGTGAGAGCGACGGTCTGAGGCACCGGGTCGCCGCTCAATGCAAGGTGCTCGGCGAAGGGGTCGATATCCCAGACACAGATTCTGTTCTCCTGCAGGGCCGGGGAAGCATGGTGGATATCGTCCAGGCCATCGGCCGGGCCCTGCGGATGAAGCCCGGCGAAGGGAAGACGGCGTCGCTGATCGTGCCGGTATTCCTGAAGCCCGGGGAGGAACCCGGGGATATCCTGAAGTCGGATTCCTATGGTCCGCTTGTTCGAATTTTGACCGCTTTTAGGTCTCACGACGCACGTGTGGTGGAGGCACTGGCAGTGCCGCAGAAGTCCGGCAAGCGTACCAAGGGGCGCAGCGCTGAGGCTGCTGTCGGTCCTGGTGAGAGCGGTGTGGGTGCGGGTGGGTCGGGGGCGTTCACGCTGCCCGTGCGGTTCCAGACGCCGGTGGATGAGAACGTGCTCGCGCTGTTCATCGCCTCGCGGGTGCTGGTCGGGGAGACGCAGCTGTGGCGTGAGGGGATTGGTCACGCGCGGCGGTGGTTCGAGGAGACCGGCGGGCTTGACGTTCCTTATTCCGCGATGGTCGGGGAGAACGGAAACTACCCGCTTGGAAAGTGGTTGTCGGACCGACGAGGCGAAAATGCGAATGGTGATCTGGCGTCATACCGGGTGGAGATGCTGGACGCGCTCGGGATGATCTGGTCGGTGTCGGATGCGCGGTTCGACGCGGGGTTGGACTGGGCGCGGGTCTGGGCGAAGGAGCACGGCGGCTCTTTGGCGGCGCCGGCACGGGCCTCGGTCGGCGGGTACGCCATCGGCACCTGGCTCTCCGAGCTGCGGGCCGCCGCCCAGATCCCGGCCGCCTGCGCGACGAAGACGCCTGGCAGCTCAAGGAGGTCCTCGCCCGCGTCACGGTGCTGGCCACCGCTGCCGAGTACATCAGGGCCTTCGCCGAGCTGATGAACGACCGCCGCGGACGAGAGCTCAAGGACTGGATCACGCGCGTCCAGCAGGATCAGGTCCCGGCCCTTCGAAGCTTCGCCACCGATCTCCTGCAGGACCTTGATGCGGTCGTCGCCGGTCTGACCCTGAGCTACAGTTCCGGCGCGGTCGAGGGCCACAACAAAAAGATCAAAATGATCAAGCGCCAGATGTTCGGCCGCGCCGGCTTCGACCTCCTGCGCAAGCGCGTCCTCCTTGCGGCCCAGAGGTCTTGGAGAAGATCGTCAGCCACGACCGTTCATGATCGCGGCTCCGGTGACCCTCCGTGGCCCCGGCACGGAACGGAAAGTGATCCAGAACCACGGTTCAACCGACGCCGACACTTGGTCGACGCCGCTCAATCTGCTGGCACCACCCCACCCACTCACACGGCGGGCGCCTGGCCGCAGGCTACCGGGACACGGTCGGCGGACCGGGGATTTGTACCCTCCACAGGACAGTCGCGCTACCCGTGATGGTAGCGCTCAGATCTGCCGGTCCGGGTCGGAGAAGGTCAGGCCGCCGGACGAGAGGCGGCGGCGAGCCGGGGCAGGCGCGTCCACAGTCTCACCGGGCGGCTGGCGGAAGTCGGCGCCCTGCTCAACCGGCAGCCGGCGCACGCCGGACTGGGCCGGCACGGGAGCGTCGACGGCGGGCTCGGAGAAGGCGGGCAATGCGAGGGGGCGACGGTCGGTCATGATCCACAGTGTCGCAGCCCGGACGGAGCCGGGTAGACCAAACCGCTATCACCGGTGGTAGCGATCTGGCCCTGGCCAGCAGGGCCAGGCCGTCCGCGCTTCAGATCGCCATAACAGAGTGGTCAACCGCTACCACGCCTGCCCTCCGGGCAGCGCTGGCCGCGGTTGGCGATCTACCGATCCGCCGCACACGCCTCCTGGTCTGGCCCCTGTGTGGGGGCCAGACCGCTAGCACGAGTGACAGTGCTTTGGCACTGCTGGGAAGGCCAACGAAGACGGCCCGGGCGGTTGGCCCGGGCCGCCACAGGTCTCGCTGGCTATGCGCGGATGCCAAAGTCGGCTGGCGGGACCCAGCGTCAAGGCAGCTGCACCTTGTCTTACGGCTCTGGGTTTCTGCCGTGCACGCTAGCTCCGGGGTCCGACACAAGTGCGGGGTCAGCCAACCGCGCGCAGCCGGGTGCGGCCGGCCTTGGGCGGGGCGGCCTGGTAGTCGGGGATCAGGATGGGCGGGACGCCTTCGCGGGCGGCGCGGGTCATGGCGGCCTGCATTTCGAGCTCGGAGCTGTAGCCTGCGATCGCGGGATGGAGGCGGTAGCGGTAGCCCTTGCGCAGGACGAGGCCACGCTCGACGAGGAGAGCCATCCCGCGGCTGACAACCGACGGAAGGATCTGCAGCTCCGCGGCGATGTCCTGCTGGGCGAGCGGAACGACGCCGCCGGGGTCCTGGTGCTCGACCATCACGGACAGGACGTTCGTCGCGGTGGGGGTGAGCTCGAGGCGCCGCAGGAGCCCGAACAGGTCAGTGACCATCAGCATGTCGACTCCTTGTCCCCGGTCTTGGCGGCCGCCAGCCCGATGATGTCAGGGAATCCGTTCTCGAGCGCGAGATCGCGGAGTTCGGCGAGGAACGCCTGCTGCTCGTCCCCGTTGCCTTTGTACGCGATGAGGGGGTTGAGCTGCCATATCCCCCGGCCGACGCTGCGAATGTAGTTGCGGGCGGCGAGGTGCTTGAGGGCGGGGCTGACGCTGGAGCGGCTGGTGCCGATCTCGTCGGCGATCTCGCGCTGAATGGCGTGACAGACGCCGCGCTCGGCCCGGCCGACGATGTTGGAGAGGACCGCGCACTGCAGTTTGGTCATCTCTCCTGACATGAGCGCCTGAGGGAGAACGTAGCGGGCGAAGTAGCGGCTGAGAAGGGCGTAGCCGTCGGAGCCGAGAACTTCGTGGGGTGCACGGCGGTAGAACTTCGTGCGGGCTTCATAGACGCCGCTGGGTAGGTGTCCGGCGTAGCCCCGGACGATTTCGGCGGCGAGGTCGCGCTGGTGCTGGGGACCGGCGGGCTGGAGTCTCGGCTGGCGGGTGCGCTGGGGCGCTTGCCTGCGGGTGCTGTCGCGCTCTGCCAAGACCGTGATCCTTTGCTCGTGTCGACAGCACGCTACACGTTCTTCGCAGCAGTGCGAAGAATGCTGCGCGCGAGTGCGAAACACGTGTCGCGGCGGATCGACCTGGGGCATGCCGGATCATCTGGCTAGGTCGGATGATCATGCGGGCACCTCGGGGATGTCGGGCCACGTCGACCCAATGTTTCGCAATTCTGCGAAACATTGGGTCCTAATGTCGGCACTCAGTGACTTCCGGGAGCCTCAAATGTCGGCCCAGCCATACCTTTGTTTTTCCAAGTTTGCAGGTCAGAAGCCTAATTTCCAGGCCGGCCTCTTATATATAAAGGTCTCCGTCGCGCTCTCCCGAGCCTTGCCTCCGGCGGGCTGCGGCCCCGTGCCGCTGCCGCAGCCCAGGCCTGGCGTGTACGTCTGGGTACTGGCTAGGGCCACTGCGTGCGCCAGTCACCGAAGTCCGGCTGCCGCCGGACCCAGGGCCTTGACGGCCCTTTCCGCGAGGTCTGCTGGCTGGTGCCCGTATCCCGCGAGGGCCGGTGCGGGCCCCACGTCGTACCGGACGGTGCTTTCAAGTAATTGAGGTCGCCGGTGTCGGCAGGTGGTGACGTCAGCAACCGTTCGGGGGCGGGCAGGCCGCAGCACCTGGTGCAGGCCCGACGGCAGGTCGCCTCGGCCGCAGGGGACACCGGCTATTCATCTGAGGGCAACTGCCCAGGCCGGACCGTCCACGGTCCGGCCGGTGCGGTGGCGGGCCGACGGCCGGGCCGGCCACGGCCCTGACGGCGGGACGGCAGCGCAGGGCAGGCGGCAGCAAGGGCGGGTCCAGCGCCGCCTGGGCGCTGGCCACGGGTGCGGGGGCGGAGCACTCCGCGCCCAGCTACCTACGGGGCCGGGGTCCGCATCGGCTCGCAGTTGCCGCCCGTTCCCGGTCCCACCGGGAAGAGCCAACGGCGGGTGTTCCATGGATCAAGGCCCAGCTCGCCTTCGTCCGCGCCTTCACCGACCCCGAGACGGCCGACGACGACCTCAACCTCACCGCCCAGCTCCTGACCGGCCTGCGCGCCTCACCGCCCGCACCGCCGCCCTGATCCGCGACGCTGGCACCAGCGGCCAGGACTTCCTAGACCGCGCGAGCATCCTCGACGCCGAAGTCCGCGCCTCCGGCGGGCGGGCCACCCGCACCACCCTCGCCCACTGCTTCCACCACGCCGTCCTGAACGACAACGGCGCGCTCGACACCGCGATCCGCGACCTCGACCAGCTCACCCGCGACCGCGACTACGCCTACTACACAGACATCGCCCACTTCATGGCCGACCTCCAGCACCCTTCCCCCGCTCAACGCGCCCGCGCCTACCGCGCCCGACCCGCTCTGGGAACGGGTACGCGAGCACCTCACCACCGTCCCCGCAGTCGAGCGGGAGCGCCTGCTGCGGCTCAGCACCCGTGACCGCTCCGCCGTGGACGGCTCCCACCCGCCGACCCACCTGCGGATCGCCCTGGCCGCCCACGCCGGCAACGGGGACGCCACCGTCACCGTCACCGCCGCCGAGGGCGCCTCGATCGCCGCCGAGCTGGCGCCGCACCGCGCCCGGATCGCCACCGGGCTGCTGGCCGGCTGACGAGGCCGGCCGGCAACGGAGCGCCGACCTCCCCTCTGCCGTCGAGTAGGTCCCAGCGCGTCCGTCGACCCGCCCGACCCCGAGAAGCACCGCATGTCCGACCTACTGGAGGGCGCCCGCCCGGCGCCGGAGGCGCCAGCGGCGATCGGCGCCGGCTCGGAGCTGTCTGTCTTCGGTCGTTGAAGGGCGGGCCGTTGTCGGGGTCGCGCAGCCGGGTGTGATGCTGGCGCAGGATCTCCTCGCGCTGCGCGGCGGTTTTGTCGAGCGCGGCCTGGCGGGCCGCGGAGTTCTCCCTCATCTGGCGGCGCAGCTCCCGGTAAGCGTGATGGTCGGCGAGCGGACCGCCACCATCGTCTCCCGCGATCTGGGACCGCCCCTCGATCGTGTGTAACCGACGTTGGTAGTGACAGCGGCGGGCGATGGCCTGGCGTTGTCGGCCATCGCCCTATTGAGCGGATGGCCGGGGCCTTGTTTCGCAGGCTGCCGCTGGGTTACGGGTACAAGGTCAGTCGAATCCGCACGTGCTCCACGGCTCGGGGCGACGTGAGCACGTGTGCCGTCGTGCCTCGGGCTCCCCCGTGCGCCTTGGTGTAAACGCCGTTTACACCAGGCTGGAAGAGAATCCCGAAGACACGGCCGCGCGATGTGCCTAAACCCGCATGGCGCCACTATGGTGACGTCATGACGTCTCAAAACTCCGAGGGAGGGCGGGAAAAGGTTGCGTCCAAGCTGCCTGTAGCCCTCCGTCAGGAACTCAAGACCCGGGCCGCGCAGCTCGGCATCGACATGCAGGACGCCGTCACCCAAGCCGTTGAGCAGTGGCGCCTCCGACCGGTCAACGACAACCCCACCATCGACACGGCCGGGGCCGAGAGCTGGAACACCTGGCTCCCCACCGGCCTGTACGACGCGTTCAAGGACGACTGCACGGGTCGGGGGATCTCCTTCGTCCAGGGCCTGGCCCAGGCGATTCGCGTGTGGATCGACTCGCACAACGTCTCCCTGAGCGAGCTGGCGATCCCCCGGTACACGCGGCGGATCGTCGTCTGCAACCAGAAGGGCGGGGTAGGCAAGACCACCATTGCCGCCGGGACGGGCCAGGCCATAGCGCTCGGCCTGCCCGCCAGCACGGGGGCCTCGAAGCTGCCCGCGCTGCCGGGGCTGCGTACCCTGCTCGTCGACTACGACCCGCAGGGCCACCTGACCTCGCAGCTCGGCGTCAAGCAGATCCCGCCGGGCGAGGAGAGCCTGGTGACCCACATGGTCGACCGCGACCGTGTGGCCGGCTCGCTGATCGACCAGGTCGTGGCCATCGAGCCGGACCACTTCGCAGGCCGCCTGAGCCTGCTGCCGTCGAGCTTCGACGCGTTCCTGCTCGACTCCCGCCTCGGATCCGTCCGCGGTCCCCGCGAGACCAGCCTCCAGCGCGCCCTCGCCCCGCTCGAAGAGCACTTCGACGTCATCGTGATCGACGCCCCGCCGAACCTCGGCCTGGCGATGGACGCCGGCCTCTACTACGGACACCGCCGCAAGAACGAGGCACCCGGCACCTCCGGCGTCCTCGTTCCGGTGGAGGCCGAGGACTCCTCCGCGGATGCCTACGCCATGCTCGACAGCCAGATCCGAACCGTCAGCCTCGACTACGAGGTCGACATCGACCGGCTCGGCCTCGTCGTCAACAAGTTCGACAAGCGCAAGGGCTATGTCGCCACCCACTCACTCGACAACTGGCAGTCCCTGGGCACACCGCCCGTCCTGTCCGTCGTCCCCGACCTCAAGGAGCAGCGCGAGGCCGTGCACCTCAAGCAGCCGCTGCTCATGTACGCACCCACGTCCACTCAGGCGCAGCGGATGCGCGAGATCCGACGGAGGCTGTCGTGAGCATCGCCAAGAAGCTGCAGGGTGGCGGCGGGTCCTTCGGGGCACTCGCTCAGGGCGCGTCGCGCGGAGACGAGGTGCGGGCGCGCAGCGAGGCATTGGACGCCACGGGCCGGGTACGGCGTGCGTCGTCGGCGCCGGTGTCCTCGATCGTCTTCAATCCGCTCAACCCCCGGAAGACCGTCGACAGCGAGTCGATCGACGAGCTCGCCGAGAGTCTGACGCGTCGGCAGATCGTTCCGGTCACCGTGGTGAGCCGTGGGGCTTTCCTCGACGCGCACCCCGATCAGTCGGAAGCGATCGGGGAGGCGGACTTCGTCGCGCTCGACGGGAACCGCCGTCTGCGGGCCGCTCAGCGGGCCGGGCTCGAGACCTTGCGTGTGGACCTCAACGATGACCTGGTTTCGCATGCTTCGGACATGGTCGAGGCGGCGCTGATCGCCAACGCCCACCGCGAGGACGTGTCGCCGTTCGAGGAGGCCCAGGCGATCGAGCAGCTGCTGAACACGGTCTACGAGGGCAATCAGGCCGCCGTCGCGCGGGCTCTGGGCAAATCCCGTGCATGGGTGGGACAACGGCTGGCCCTGCTCCACCTCTCCCCCGAGCTTCAGGAGCGGACGGGGACCGGAGAGCTGGCCGTTGAGGAGGCGCGCAGGATCGGTGCCGAAGCGCGGTCGGGGAAGATCACCCCGGCCCAGCAACTCAAGCGGGCCGAGGCCGCGAAGCAGGCGGCTGCGGACAAGCAGGCCGCGAAGGCGGCACGGGCGGCCAAGCGCGCGGATCGTCCGTCGGGGGAGGAGGCGACCGATCGTGCCTCGGGACCCGCTGCCGGGATCGACGGCGCCGGCGGTGGTGTCAACGGCGTTTACACGCCGTCCGCGGTTCAGCTGTCGGGCGGCGGTTCGCAGGAACGGTTTCTGGGTGTAAACGGCGTTTACACCGCAGGCCTACCGGACCAGCGAGACGCCGGCACCGACGAGCGCGACCGTGTCGCGTATTCGGCTGCGGAGCTCTCGGCGGATCCGGTACGCCAGGCCCAGCAGGCCGGCAGGACAACGGTTTCGTCGGGCGGGGCCGGGGTGCCCGACTGGCGTGACCTGGAGAACGTGACGACCTGGCTCTGCCGTTTCCTTCAGCCCGACGAGCTGAGGGTCGTCGTCACCAAGGTGCTGGACCGGCTCGAGGAGTACCCGCCGGAGCGGATGACCGGCGGCTGATCGGCACGGACGTCGACCCGACGGCCTGGGCATCCTGAGGTGCCCAGGCCGTTCTGCTTCGCCAAGGACCCTGGCATCCGGCGCGGACCAGCCTGCTCGCCCGCCTATCCGCACCTGTGTCGTCACATGAAGTCCGCCCGGAGGTGGTGGAGCCGTTCGCCGCCACTGGGTGGCAGCCGGCGGTGAGGCTGGGCGCCGACGTTCTGCTGCGTCGGGGCCGTGTCGAACAGGCACTGGGGCTGACGCGTCCGACGGGCCTGGAGGGCGACGCGGGCGCCGCGTGGCGGTCCTTTGCTGAGGTGCTCGTCGGGGCCGGGCGGGTGGACGAGGCGATCGACGCGCTCGCCGCGCGTCTGAGCACGGATGGGCGCTTCGGGCTGGAGGAGGTGACCGAAGGGCACGGTCGTGACGAGCGGGTGATGGAGTTGCTCGTCACGGTCGCCGCGGAGGTCCGACGCGCCCCCGAGCAACGCGGTGTCCGTCATCTGTGGGACGTTCTTGTCGGCACAGGCCCGGGTCCTGGAGCGCTCCGGCCGGGTGGAAGAAGCCATCAGGACGCTGGGCGCGGATGTGGCCGCGAAGACGTGCTCGTCGCAGGACACTGTCGACGCCTATGTGAGGCTGCTCGCGCGGCACGGCCGACTCGGGGAGTCGGGCGAGCTCGTTGCCGGCACCGAGAGGTACACCGCCTTACGCCCGTACGTGGCGGCCCTGGAGAACGCGGGACGTGCCGGAGAAGCGGAGGCGTACCTGCGCGGGCTCATCGCCACCATCGAGTACCCCGGTAACTACGAGAACGCGCTGCTGGAACTGCTCGTGCGTCAAGGCCGGTTCGACGACGCCGTCGAGGCGGTTGCGCACACCTTCGACGACCTCTACGACGGCAACCTTCTTCAGGCGGCCATGCTCCTGCTGGCTGCGGCCGGCCACCACGGCAAGGCCCTGGAACTCGCCGAAGGCCGAAGCCCTGAATTCCTCGCGGAGAACGAGAGGTTCTGGCTCCGCTCCAACCGGTGGTGGCTGATGGGCGAGTCGGGCCGCTGCCGGGACGCGATCGCGGAGATCGAGGCACTGCCGGCCGACGAGGTCGACGACCGGTCGCCGACCTTCCTCGCTGTATCCGGGCTGTCTGTGTGCCGGTCGCACCGGACCGGGCTGCGGGATCCCCTCGGTAACGGTGTAAACGGCGTTTACACCGCAGGCCTGCCGGACCGACAGGACGCCAACACCACGACGGCGAGCCGTCTGGCAAGGATTGGCATGTCCAGCACTGAAGGGTGAGCCGCAGGAAGCCACCCCGAGGCGCCTTTCGCGGCATGGCCGGTGCCGTAGGCCTTCCCGGCTTGCGGACAGACCGCCACAGGGTACGTCCAGGAATTTTGATCATGAGGGCGAGCGGCGACGTGTTCGACGGCGATCTACAGGGCGGGTGCGTTCGGCGAGTTGCGCGGCCAGATCCTCGTGCCGATCGGACCGACCGCGCAGGCTCCGCCCATCTCCCGGGCGATGAGCACCGTCGGGGGCGTTCAGGCCGGACCGGCGTCAGGGGACCGACCAACGGAACCACCTACCGACTCAGAGGCCCCCGTTTGCGTCGGCGTCGGCGCCGGAGGACCGCCTCCTGGGCGAAGTCGAGGGGCGGCCTTCCGAGGTTTCCTCAGGGGCCGGGGAGCGTAACGCGGGCCACTGACACCGACTCGATCGTCGGTGCACGCGGACCCCGCACCGACGCGTCGGTGCGGGGTCCGGCGTCCGCGATGACGCGCAGACTCAGACGGCGACCAGCTTGGGACGTCCGGACGCACGCGGAGGCTGCTTGCGGTACAAGGGCGCGGCGATGTCCGGCAGCCGGCCCTCCCGGACCTCTACCGCCGCGGCCCGCAACGAGGCCTCCATCTCGGCCTCGGAGCTGTACTTGGCGATGAACGGGTGCAGCCGGTAACTGTGCCCCCGCCCCTCGCCGCTACGGATGACGAGGTGCCGGTCCACGAGGCACTTCATACCGCGGCTCACGGCCGACTCGAGCATCCCGAGACGTTGCGCCATCTCGACCTGGCTGTGGTTGACCTCGCCACCGGGCAGCTGGAGGTCGGACATGATGCCCAGGACCGCGATCGCGGAAGGGGTCAGCTTGAGTCGGGGGATCATGCCGAGCACGCCGGAGGGGGTGATCTCCATAGTGGTCCTCCTCAGCTCTCTCGGGCGAAGTCGTCAGGCCCGATGGTATCGGGGAACTCGCTGGCGAGTTTTTCCGCACGGACAAGCGCGAGGACGCCGTTCTGCTCGTCGCCGTTGCCGCGGAAGCACAGCCGGGGGTTCACGTCGTAGTGACCGCGCCTCTTGTGCCGGCGGATGTAGTTCAGCTCGCAGAGCCGGCCGATCGCGCTGTTCACGCTGCTGCGTGCCACCCCCAGTTCGGAGGCCATCTCGACCTGGGTCTGAACGATGGTCCCGCGGTTCTGAGAACCCATCATGTGGAGCAGGACCGCGACCTCCACAGGGCTGAGCCGGTGGGCCACGATGCACCGCGCGAGGACCTTGGCCAGGAACCAGTTGCTCGTCAGGGAGTAGCCCATCGAACCGGCCATGTCGTGTGACACCCGCCGCGGGCGGAACTTGACGGTGACTTCTTCGACCGTGGCCACGGCCGGCTGCGTCGCGATGTCGATGGCCAGTTGCTCGCCGAACCGGTCGAGCATGCTGATGAGTTCGGGCTCTCCCGCAGAACGGACCGTCCGGTACCCCGGTGTCGCCTTAGAAAGAGCGGTCCGTTGTTCTGCTCTCACGCGTACCTCCGTTCGAGTCGGTTACCTGACACTACATTAACTTGCGGGTGTCTCGAACTTTTTGTGCGGCGGATCGCAAGTCCTGTTCGCCGAACGCGTCACTTGGCGGTCCCGGGACCGACGGTTCCAGGAGCCTGAGTGCCGATTCGCCGGTTTGGCTGCTCCGGCCCTCGGAAGACACATCCAGCGATACTTGCGGATGACTCGAAGTCTCAGCCGTACCGCTCTGGCGGGCGACCGGGAAGGGAATCTTTTCGTCGGCGACAAGCAAAGTTCGAGGTAGGCGCAAGTTTCTGTCGTGAGTCTGCGACATAATCGGCAGAACTGTCCCAGGTTCACGACAGTTTCGACTCATTCCGCGGCAACGTCACCTAGTCTCCACGACTGGAAATTCTTCGAGGCAATCACAAGTTTCGACCACTAGTGTCCGGATCCACAGGGCAGATCCACCATCGAAGTGTCGGCTATACACAGACAGAAGGATTTACAAACCAGCAGGTCAGAGGGGGTATTCGGCCTGTGCTCTCTTACTAAAGAGGTGGCCGTTCCATCCTGTGTCCTTTGGTCACTATCGGTGCTCCTGTCCCAGCGCCCTGTACCAGGCCGTGTCCTCAGCTCTGGCCGACCAACGTCCTGACCCGACGTCACCGCCCCGAGCGGTAGCTGGCAGCGGCGAAGGAACAGAACCGCAGCTGCCAGGCCTCAGCACTCGTGGAGCCTCGAACAACAGAGTCAAGGCAACTGCCCAGGCCGGACCGTCCACGGTCCGGCCGGGGGGGGGGGGGGGGGGCCCCCGCGCGCCGCCCCCCCCCCCCCCGGGCGCGGGCC
>NZ_JBHWBZ010000064.1:13204-14445 GCF_042735475.1 Kitasatospora sp. NPDC059577
GGCCGCCGGGGGCGGCGGGGCCTCGGGGCGGCCCCGGGGCGCGGCGCGCCCCCCGGGGCGGCGGCCCCCCCCCCCCCCCCCCCGCCCCCCCCGCCGCCGGCCCCGCGGCAGCGAAGGATGGTCCAGCGCATCCAGGCGCTGGCCAGGGTGCGGTAGCGGAGCGCTCCGCGACCAACCACCCGGTCTGCTGTTGTCCGCAACACCGTTGTAGTTGCCACCCGGACCCGGCTCGCGGAAGCGCTCGAGGCTGAGGTGTTTCGCTCTGTTTGCCCATGTGACGTTCCAGGGGACAACGTCGAAGAAGATCGGGCAGGTGCCGATGGCATTGATGGGCGGTACCAGGGCCAGGTCCTGGTACCGCCCGTGGCGGTCGATCGGGGAGGATGACCTGACCGGTGCCCCTGATCAGGCGGTAGTAGCTCTACTCGTTCGAACAGTCCGGACTGAAGAGACGGGCACGCTGTACTCCCGCCTTTCGCAGTTCGTCCGCCACGACGCGCAGCGCGGTGCGGGCCATCTGCGGGAAGACCCCGCCTTTGCAGTCCATCCGGACGCAGGGGACCTCGGTATCGACGGTGGCGTAGCTGGGACTGTAGGGAGGACGGTCATCGTCCCAGACGTCTTCGGCCTCTTCCGGTGAGAGTTCGCTGCCGTCCTCGAACACACACATCAGGCGGGGCTTGGCAGCCGTGAGTGCCGCAACCGCGCGAGCCGGGTCGTCCGACCCGACGGCGATCGTGAAGTCTTGGTGGAACGCGGAGCCGGGGCGGCTCGTCCCGATGCGCAGCACGTCCGGATCGACGCTGATGCCTCCCGGTTCGCTTTCCGAGGCAGCGGCTCGGCGCATCCAGAAGGCCGCCTCGGCGGTCGCCCCGCATGCCTCGACCACCCGCCACAGCATCTGCGGGCCCGAACCGCGAACCGCCTGTTCGAACAGATCCCGGGCGTGTTCCCACTCCATGTCGGCCATGGCCTGGCCCCCGTGTCTGAATGCGATTTCGACGGATGACGGGAACGATTCCGTAGTATCCACGGATCCATGGCTACCACCGCGTGCTGACACCGGGCCGTGGACCAGGAATCCGGACACCGCCCCATGCCCGGCCCCAGGCCGGTGGTGGGGGGGGCCCCGGGGGGGGGGGGGCGCGCCCCCCCCCGCCCCCCGCCCCGCGCCCCCCCCCCCCCGCGCCGCCGCGCCCCCCCTGGTTGGTTGGCGACCCCGAGGGGGGCGGGGGGCACTC
>NZ_JBHWBZ010000064.1:14455-49930 GCF_042735475.1 Kitasatospora sp. NPDC059577
TGTTAATATGACACGGGGCACCCCCCGGGTGCGCACCCGGGGCGGGGCACATGTAAACCGCCCCCCCCCCCTGCCCCGCCCCCCGGCGGGGGGTCGCCCCCGCTGGGGGGGGCACGACACACGGCCCACTGCCCGGGCCCACGGGAGCACTCCCCGCGTAGGCGGGGCCGACACTGTTGCGTTGGAGCCAGCCCAGTGGTCGGTCGGACAATCCCCGCGTAGGCGGGGCCGACAGGACGGGGGAAGGCTGTGACGTTCGTAGAGGGGAGTGATCCCCGCGTGCGCGGGGCCGACGACGACTCGTGGACTCGGCATGCCGTGGCCACTGGAAGATCCCCGCACATGTGGGACCGTCACTTCCCGACCTGCGATGATGCACCTCAGAGTACGCCAGATCAGTTCAGGTTTTCGATTTCAGGAATTCCCGAACCGCGGGGCCGGAGCATGGACGACATGGCCCCGGGGCCGAGCGACGGATCGGATTCGGGGATGCCACGATGAGGCGGCGATCAGTCGGACACGGTTAGTGGGGAGGACGGCTCGTGCCTGGGTACGGCCTGGTCGAGGAACCGTGGCTGACAGTCCGCCCGGTCGGTGGCGGCTCTCCCGTGACCGTGGGGATCGCCGAGGCCCTCACCGGGGCCCACGAACTCGAGGGTCTGGTCGTGGAGTTCTCCACCCAGCTGCCGGCCGTCCTGCGCCAGGTTCTGCTGCCTGTCGTCGCCGACGCCACCGGCGTACCCCGGACGCCGCGGGAGAAAGGCGCCCGGCTCGCTCGAGGACGGTTTGCGGAGGCCGAACTGGACAGCCTCCGGACCTATCTCGGGACACACCGCGCGGCGTTCGACCTCTTCGATCCCGTCGCGCCGTTCGGGCAGGTCGCGGGACTGCGCACGGCCAAGGGCGAGACGAAGGGTTCCGCCACTCTCGTGGCAACCGCGGCGAGCGGCAACAACGTCCCCCTGTTCGCCAGCCGGTCGGACGCGGACCCGCTCGACCTGACGCCGGCCCAGGCCGCGCACTGGCTCCTGCACGCCCACTGCTGGGACACCGCGGCGATCAAGACCGGCGCCGTCGGCGATCCCCTGGTCAAAGCGGGCAAGACGACCGGGAACCCGACCGGCCCGCTCGGCCAGCTCGGCGTCGTCATCCCCACCGGGCGGACCCTGTACGAGACCCTCCTGCTGAACCTCCCGGTCACCCAGCCCGAGGCCCTCGGCGTTCCGCAGTGGAAGCGCGGGCCGCACGGCCCCGCGTGGGAGCTCCGTGAGGCTGAGGGCCTCCTCGACCTGTGGACGTGGCAGGCCCGGCGGATCCGCCTCGTCCCGCATCGGGACGAGGCCGGCCGGCTGCGGGTCGCCCGGGTGGTCATCGGCGCCGGAGACCGGCTCACGCGGACGCCCGAGCTGGAACCGCATACCGCCTGGACCTCTGCGGCACCCGGCAAGAAGTCCTCCTCGGCCCCGAACGAGCGAAGACCACGCCGCCACACCCAGGGCAAGGCCGCCTGGCGCGGCCTGGACGCACTCCTCGCGTCCACCCGCCAGAGCACGGGCGGCTCCTTCGAGACCAGCGCCCTCCTTGACGAGGTCGGCGCCCTCCAGGAGATCGGCAAACTGCCCGCCGACTACCCGCTGCGGGTCGAGACCTTCGGCGTGGTCTACGGCACCCAGTCCTCCGTCGTCGAGGACGTCGTCCACGACACGATCCCGTTGCCCCTGCTCGCCCTCCATCGGGACAGCGAAGCCCACCAACTCCTCCTGGACGTGGCCGAACAGGCGGAACAGCTCGCCCAGGCCGTCAACAACCTCTCCGCCGATCTGCGCCGGGCCGCCGGAACCGATCCCATCCCCTGGGACAAGGGCCAACGCCCCGGCGAAGTCCTCCTGCACACCCTCGACCCCCTGGTGCGCCGCCTGCTCGCTGGAGTCCGTGACGCCGGCACCGACGACGACCTCCTGGAGCGCGGCAGGCTCGCCTGGGAGCACCTGGCGTACCGCCACGCCTGGGACACGGCGAACGGACTCCTGCTGGCCGCATCCGGCACCACCTTCGCGGGCCGCACCGTCATCCTGGCCGACAAGTCCGGCAAACCGCAGACTTACAAACTCGGCACCGCAGGGGCGGCCTTCCGGCGTCGGCTCGACGGGATCCTCCCCCGTCCCGCCATGGACCACCCCGGGGTGTGGCCGCTCTGCACCGTTGAGGCCGACGACGTCCTCGCGCGACACGACGAGGTCTCCGACGGACAGAAGGCCGACCCCTCGACGCGGGCTCTCTACGACCTCCACCAGCGGGGGCGGTCCGAGCCGATGCACCGACGCGGCGTGAGGCTCGGCGAAGCCCTGCTAGCCCTGCGCCGCAGCGGCGAGGTCAGCGAGGAAGCGCTCGACACCCGGGTCGCCCAGCTCGCCGGTGCGACCAGCGTGTCCGCGCTACTGGTCCACCTGCGTGGCCTGGTCACCCAGCTCCGCACCGCCGGTCAGCCCCTGGACCACGACCACCTGACGGCCGACATCCAGGCCTGGCACCACACGGACCGGCGCCCCCGGGTCCGCCTCACATGGGCCCTCGACTACCAGGTGTGGAAGGGCCGGACGCCCGCGGGCGACTGACCGTCGCTGAGCGGCCGGAGCCCTGGCATCCCCATCACCACCGGACCATCGTCCCTTCGAGGAGAAGCGCATGACCGACCGCCTTTTCATAGACGTGCACATCCTGCAGACCGTCCCGCCGGCGAACCTCAACCGGGACGACAACGGCAACCCCAAGGAGGCCTGCTTCGGCGGCAAGCGCCGATCCCGGGTCTCCTCCCAGGCCTGGAAGCGCGCCACCCGCATCCACTTCGCCGAGAGCCGGGACCCGCAGGACCTGGCCACCCGAACGAAGCGGATCGCCGTCCAGCTCGCCAAGGGCATCGCGGAGCGAAGCGGCGTCGCGGCCGAGGACGCGCGGCGGATCGCCGGCGCGCTGATCAAGTCGACGGGGATCTCCGCCGGCAAGAAGGAAGGCGAGACCGCCTACCTGCTCTTCTACGGGCGCCGCCAGCTGGACGGCATCGTCGACCTGGTCGCCGGTACGGCCGCGGACCTCGCCGCCCTCGACGCGAAGGCTTTGGAGGAGGCGGTCAAGGCCCTGCCGGTCAAGGAGCGGTTGCAGGGCGGCCACCCGGCCGACGTCGCGCTCTTCGGGCGGATGGTCGCCGACGTCCCGGGCCTGAACATCGACGCCGCGACGCAGGTGGCCCACGCGATCTCCACCCATGCCGCCGAGCTCGAATTCGACTACTACACGGCCGTCGACGACGAGCAGACCGCAGATGAGACCGGCGCGGGGATGATCGGCACCATCGGCTTCAACTCCGCCACCCTCTACCGCTACGCGACCGTCGGCCTGCACCAGCTGCGGGAGAACCTCGGGGACGACAAGGCCACGGTGGACGCCGTCGACCTGTTCGTCGACTCCTTCGCCCGCTCCATGCCCACCGGGTACGGAAACTCGTTCGCGCACCGCACCCGCCCCAGCCTGGTCGCCGTCGTCGTCCGCGCCGACCAGCCCGTGAACCTCGTCTCCGCCTACGAGAACCCCGTCCCGGCGAGCCAGGGCATCGTCGCCGAGTCCGCGCGTCGCCTCGCCGCCGAGTTCACCACCGCCACCGAGCAGTGGGGCGACACCCCGCTGTACGTCGGTATCTGCCACACCCTCGACGCCGGCACCGACGGGACCGGGCGGAAGCTGACGGAGGCGTTCGGCGTGAACCGCACCTTCGCCGAGCTGCGCGACGGACTGCGCACCGCCCTCACCGAGCGGGTGAACGACAACTGATGCCCGACCACCCCACCCCCGCACCGCCCCCGAAGCAGGATGAGGAGCAGGCGGTCGTCGTCCTGCGCCTGGCCGGCCCGCTCCAGTCCTGGGGCGACCGCAGCGCCTTCAACCGCCGCGACACCCGGCCCCAGCCGACCAAGTCCGGCGTCGTCGGCCTGCTCGCCGCCGCCGCAGGCCGCCCGCGCGAAGCGGACATCACCGACCTGGTCGGCCTGCGCCTGGGCGTCCGTGTCGACCAGCCCGGAACCCTGCTGCGCGACTACCACACCGTCAGCGACTACCGGGGCCGGCCGCTGCCGCAGGCCGGCGTCAACGCCAAGGGCCTGCAGAAGCCGACCTCCCCGGCCAAGGACACCCACGTCACCCACCGCTACTACCTCCAGGACGCGGTGTTCCTCGCCGCCGTCCAGGGCCCGGCCGGCCTCATCGCGACGCTCGCCGAAGCCGTCCGCCGCCCGGCGTTCCCGCTCGCCCTCGGCCGGCGCTCCTGCGTCCCCACCCAGCCGATCGCCCTCGGCGCGGTGCGTCACGCCACCCTGGAGGACGTCCTGGCCAGCGAGCCCTGGCAAGCCGGCGTTGTCGCCATGAACGCCTACCGGCGGCGGGCCCAGCGGGGCCCGGAGCCGTTCTCGCCGCACCGGATCGACCTGGCCGCGACCTTCGACGACCCCGCTGGCGACGACACCCTCCAGGACGTGCCGCGCTCCTTCGACCCCCGCGAGCGCGGCTTCTCCACCCGGCGGATCCGTCACGCCTGGCTCGACGTCCCCACCGGCCTGCCCCCGTCAGACCGGACCGAGCAGCCGGCCTCGTCGGCCGGCGGCCATGACCCGTTCGCCCTGCTGGGCTGGTGACCCGATGACCTACCTCTCCCGCGTCCGCATCAACCCCCTGCGCGCCGCCAGCCGCACCCTGCTCGCCAACCCGCGCGCCCTGCACGGCGCCGTCACGGCCGGCAACCCCGACACCGCCCCCGGCGACCGGATCCTGTGGCGCCTGGACACCGACCACCCGCGCCGCCCCGTCCTGCTGGTCCTCACCCCCTCCAAACCCGACTGGACCCACATCGTCGAACAGGCCGGATGGCCCGACGCCGACGGCGAGCACTACGCGATCCGCGACTACAGCCCCCTGCTCGGCCGGCTCGCCGCCGGCCGCGAGTTCGCCTTCCGCCTCAAGGCCAGCCCCGTCCAGAACACCTCCACGCCCGACAAGGCGAGCCCGCACCGCACCAAGACCGCCGACCAACTCCACCACCGCTCCTACCGCATGCCCCACCGCACCGCCGCCCACCAGCTCACCTGGTTCCTGGACCGCACCACCCGCTGGGGCTTCACCATTCCCGAGGCACACACCGACCACCCCGCACCGGGCCTCGAACCGTCCGCCCCGGACACCCCCGCCGACGCGCCACCCGCCCGCGAGGTGAGGATCACCGACCGCAGCCGCAGCACCTTCACCAAGCCCGGCACCCGCACCCCCGTCACCCTCACCACCGCCACCTTCGAAGGCCGCCTGCGCATCACCGACCCCGGCCTCCTGCAAGCCGCGCTCCTCGGCGGCATCGGCCCCTCCAAGGCCTACGGCTGCGGCCTGCTCACCCTCGCCCCACCGCCCCCGGGAGCCCGCTGACCGATGGCCATCGGCCCGGCCGGACCCGGACGTCGGTCAGCGGATCCGTTTCAGTTGAGGACCTGGACTTCGCCGATGGTGAGTTCTGTGGTGGAGGTCTTGGTGATGGCGGGGAGGTCGCCTTGCTGGCCTCCGCCTTCCCAGTGGACGGTCCAGGTGGTGGTGGCGCTGACCGGGAACTTGCCGCCGGGTTTGCCGGCGCTGGTGCTGGTGTAGCGGTAGCCGCAGTCCGGGGACGTCGCGGCGCCCAGGTCCGGGGTGTAGGGCGTCCCGGGCGTGGTGCAGGAGCGTGTCCCGCCGTCGCCCATCGACCAGTCGATGCGTGTCACCTTCGCGGTGACCGACACGGACAGTGCGCCGGAGGACTTCGACTCGATCCACGGGCCCCAGCTCGTCTTGGACGCCTTCGCCCACAGCCACACCGGCATCCCGATCACACCCTTGCCACCCCGGTCCGGCGCCGTGCCGATCTCCGGCACGTCGAACGACATCGTCGCGAAGATCGTCTGGGCCAGGGTGGCCGGTGTGATCCCTCCTCCGAAGCCCGGCGGGGGAGTCGCCCGCCAGCCCACGCCGCCCTTGGGTCCCTGGGCGATCCCTCCGCCGGCGGCCGCGAGGTAGCAGCTCCGGCCGTAGACCGCTCCGTCACCGGGCTGGTGGCCTTCCCAGAGCGGGTCTCCGGCGGGCGGCTGCGGCTGGGAGAGCCGGTAGTAGCAGCCGTCCTCCGCGTTGTACCAGCCCCACCCGTTCGAGCAGGGGACGGTGACCCCGTTGAAGATGCAGGGCTGGGGGGCGCCGTTTCCCCCGGATCCGCCCCCTCCGGAGTTCCCCCCGCCGGAGCCGTTCCCGCCCGATCCCCCACCGCCGTTGTCGGTGACGGCGATGCAGACGTCCGCCATCATCACACTGCCAGGTGGGCACTGTCCGCCGTCGGCGGCGGCCGGGGAGGCCGGGAGCACGGCTGCGAGCGCGGCCACGGTCACGGCGGTGGTCAGCGCCGCCCGGCCCCTCAGCACGTCCGGCTCCGGTCCGGAGAGTACGCACTGATCCGCCACGCGCCGCCCGCGGCCTGGACCGCCTCGACGTCGACGTACAGACGGCCGGGCGTTCCGGTGGCCACCGCGTTCTTCCCGGACGCGGAGAACACCGCCGTCCAGTTCGAGACATCGACGCAGTCCGTCAGGGTCGCCTTGTGCGGCGAATCGGATACGTTCACGGCCGTCACCTGCGGGTGGGTCACCTCGGTCCCCTTGTAGAGGATGCCGGCCTGCTGGGCCCGGGTGATGTCGCCGGCCAGGCCGTCGTAGGCGCTGCCCGTGGCGACCCCGAGCAGCTTGTCCGGGTCCGCCTGGCCTGTGGTCATCGCGGTGATCTTGGCCTCGGTGTAGGCCTGGTACGCCGCCAGGACGTCCGCCGTGTCCTTGCCCGCGGGACCGGCGGCCGACGTGGCGGTGGACGGGGGCGGTGTCGCCGGGGCCGACGGGGATGCCGGGGCAACGGGCTCGTGGTCCTTGCCGGAGCAGGCGCTCATCGTCAGGGCGATCCCGACGACCAGCGCGGCGGCGAGAGGCCGTCGGACGGTGCCCGGCCCCTTGCGGAGCACCACCGGACTGCCTGGGCTGATTCCCTCGTACAATTCCGCCCCCCGTTGTGCGCGTCAATGGCGACCGATGGACCATCAGGCTTGCCCATGCGTCCCGCAATTCTCGTCAGATCCCACCGGCGGCGCCAGCGTCTTCCCGGCATTCGCGGGGGCCGCGCGGCATACGGGCGGACATCGTGAGCGGTCAGCGGCCGAACAGCAGCAGCGCCAGCACCGCGCCCGCGTACAGGGACGGTCCGAAGGCGAGCCGGGTGCGCCCGCTCGCCCGGCGGGCGACGAGCCGCGCGATACCGGCGAGCGCGGTGAGGAGGAAGGCGAGGAACGTGCCGATGACGACGGCGTGCCAGCCGGTCCAGCCGAGCAGGGCTCCCACCGGTCCTGCCGCCTTCACGTCGCCGAGGCCCGGACCGTCCGGCAGGAGCGCGGCCACCAGGTAGAACGCCGGAAGGGCCACGGCGGCGAGGAGGGCCCGCAGCGCCGTCTCGGGGGACTGCGCGGCCGGATAGGCCAGGAGCAGCGCGAACACCGGGTAGGCGGGCAGGGTGAGGGCGTCGGGAAGGCGGTGCAGGGCGAGGTCGATCGCGCCCAGGACACTGGCGAGGACCGCGAGGGCCAGACAGCCCGGCAGCAGCGGGGAGGAGCCGAGGCGCCAGGCGAGCGCCGCCCCCGCGACGGCGGCGGCGGCGCCGATCGCGACGACGTGCTCGCGCAGGACGGCCGTGCTCTCGGCGTCGAGCCTCAGCCGGCCCCCGGCCGGTGCCGTGGGGCCGGCGGAACCCGTCACGACGGCCACCCGGCCAGGCGCGGGTCGGCGCTCAGCATGGTGCGCAGCAGTTCGGAGGTGGCCGGCTCCATCTCGGTGCCGAGCTGGTCGAGAACGGCTTCGAGCCTGTCCGCGTAGCGCTCCACCCCTTCGCGGTCGCCCGCCAGGTGAGCTGCGCGCATGGCCAGGCGGTACAGGGGCTCGGCCGCGGCCTCGACCCGGATCCCCGTGTCGGCCGCCTTGAGGGCCCCGAGGTGGTCACGCACCTCCAGGCAGTGTTCGGCCACCTGCGCGGCCGTGTCCACGACCGCGGCGATGATCTGCTGCCGGTAGCCCTCGGCCCAGATGTAGCGGCGCGGGGGCACACCGGCGAACGGCCGGTCGGCGACGAGGTCGAGAGCCTGCTGCCGGGAACGGTGCGTACCGCGGGTGGTGAGCTGGAGGAACCGGTCCCAGTCGGAGGTGACGTGCGGGCCGAAGCGCAGGCCCGCACCGGTGTCCTGGGGCAGGTACGGGGTGTCGTCCCCGGCGCTGCCGAGCCAGCGCCGCAGCGCGGACACGAGCCCGGCCGAGGAGACCGTGTTGGGGGCGGACGGGTTCAGGTCGACGGTCAGCTGCTGCAGCGATCCGCCGGGGTGCAGGGCGATCCACGCGGCCACCTCGGTCAGGCGTGTGGCGGCGGTCGGCTGGATCGAACCGGTGTCGACGCCGGTCAGGTGCGCGGGGCCGAGGATGTTGACCACGGGGCCGGTGGCGTCGGGGAGATCCGGGAGCCCGGAACCGTCGGCGGGCGGAACGGCCGTGCCCGCCGACTCGGGGAAGGCCGCGGTGACCTCCTCCGCCTCCTCTGCGGCCTCGGCGGTGGGGATCACGGGAGTGGGGCCGCGGTCGACCACCGTGGCGGTGGGGACCACGGGAACCGGGCTCCGGTCGACCACCGTGGCGGTGGGGACCACCACGGTCTCAGACGGTTCCGTCACCGGGACCTCTTCAGGCTCCGGGGCCCGGCTGGGTTCGCCGGTGAGGCCGAACAACTCCATCAGGGCGTCGAAGTCCTCGTCCGTGATGCGTTGCGGCACCAGGTGGCCGAGGGTGAGACCCGCGATGGTGAGCGGGCCGCCGGAGAGCGCGGGCATCCGTACCACCTGGGGCAGGACGTCGTGGTCGGCCGGGGCGATCAATGCCCCGCAGACCGGGTCGGTGTGCAGCCGTCCGGCGTCCGCCGCGTCTGCGGCCGTGAGGGGGACGGCGCTGACGGCGATGCGCGGGGTCCACGAATCAGGCGTGGCCGACGTCGTCCGGGCGTGCCGGACACTCGGGATCCCGGCGTCGGTGAGGGCCTGACGGATGACCTGGTTCCAGCCCGACAGGTCGGCGAGGGCCTCGGCCAGGGTGGCGACCGGCTGCAGCCGCCCGTAGCCGCTGTCGAGCTGCGCGAGGCCCTCGTCGAGGCCGGCCAGGAGGACACCGAGGTCGTCCCGCCACGGCGCGGAGGCGAGCTCCACGGCGAGAGCGCGGACGAACGGCCGCGCGTCGTTCACGTCGAGCAGCAGGACGCCGAGCGTCTCCAGGTCCACCAGTACGAGGTCGTCACCGTCGCGGCCGAGCGTGGCCAGGGCAGGGTATGGGGCGACGACGTGACGGGCGCTCTCCGCGTCGAGCAGGTCGGCGCCGGCGGCGGGGCACGTCCACCGAGCGGGGTCGGCGGTCGGGGTGAACGGCGCGACGGGCTGCCCGGGGTCCTCCAGGAGCACCAGATCGAGCGCGGTGGGGCCGAGCAGCACGGCCGCCACCCGCGGCAGCGGGCGGCCCTGCTCGGCGAGCCGGGCCGCCAGCGTGCGAAGGGCACGGTCGACGAGGTCCGCACCGGTGGGGTCCTCGCTGGCGCGCAGGCGCAGCTCCAGGTCCGCGAGCCGCTGGGAGGCCTGCGCGACAGGGTCGACGGACGCGGGCTGCGCGGGTGCGGTCGTGGCCGGCCCGGGCATGCGGATCCGCTCGCCCCGGCGGCGGCCGCGCTGCTGGAGCATGCGCTTGAGGCCCAGCGCGGACACGATGCCCGCCGCGACCAGGCCGCCCCAGGTGGCGATGGCGGCGATGTCGACGGCGGAACTGCTCTGGGTCAGTTCCGCCGGGGTCGCCTCGGGGGCCTCGGACGTCGGCGCGGCGATGGTGGGCCCGGCGGGCTGGGCGGCCTCCGCGCCGGCGGACGGGGCGGAGGAGTCGGCGGCCGAGGGGGAGGCCTGCGCCGTCGGCGCAGCCGAGGGCTGCTGCGCGGGGCTCTGCGCCGGGGCCGGCGCGGTGGTGGGAGCCTGGGCGGCGGTCGAGGGCGAGGCCGCCGGCTCCGTCGACGGTGCCGCAGTCGGCGCGGGCGCGGTGCTCGGTGCCGCCGACGGTACGGACGGAGCCGGCTGCTGCGTGGCGGGCTGCTGCGCCGTCGGCGCCGGGGCCGTCGGAGCGGAGGCCGAGGGCGCCGGGCTCTGGGACGGCTGCGTGACGGGTGGCTGTGTCACGGAGCCCTGGCCGGAGGGCGAGACGGCGGCCGGGGAAGCCGGCTGCGGGATGGTGATGGTCCAGCCCGGGAAGATCTCGTCGGCCGCCGTCATCTGCCGCCCGTCCGGCATGGTGTGTCCGACGTTGGCCTCGGCGAGCTCGGGGTAGCGGTCGGCGTCGCCCAGCTCTCGCTCGGCGATGGAGGACAGGGTGTCGCCGGCCCGCACGGTCACGGTCGTCGGCGCACCCGCCGTCTGCGCGGACGCGCCCGCGCCACCGGTCCCCGGCAGGAAGAGCTGCCAGCCGGGCTGGATGTCGCCCGAGGCGTGGAACACGGCTCCGCCGGGCATCGTCCGGCCCTCGTTGAGGGCGGCGATCTCGTGCCAGCGGGCGCCGTCGCCGAGCTCGTGCTCGGCGATGCTCCAGAGGCTGTCGGCCGGGCTGGTGTCCTGGACGGTGTAGACGCGCTGGTCCGACGCGGCCTGGACCGCACCGCTTCGGACCTGGTCGGCCGCCGGGCCCGCCTCGGCCTGTTGCCCCGAGGCGGCGGACGCCGTCACCGCCACCCTGGCCTGCGCGGGAGCGGGCAGCCCGGGCGCGGCCGTGGCGGCGAAGGCGCCACCGGCGGTGGGCAGCAGGATCAGGATCCCGCCGACCAGGCCGGCGGCCGCGCGCTGGCTCAGCCCGAACCCGCGGAGCTTCGGGGCCCTGCGCCCGCGTAGCTGCGCGGGCACCTCCAGCAGCACGGACACCGCGAACTGCGCCCAGCCGATCCAGCCGATGACGGCGAGGACCAGCAAGGCGAGCCCGCCGGTGTCCTGCTTGGTCAGCAGGTCGTCCAGCGAGCCGAGACCGGTCAGGCCGAGCGGCAACAGGGCCCGGGTCGCCACGTAGAGGCCGATCGGCAGCGCGACCAGCAGGGCCGCCAGCGCGACCAGCGAGGCGAGCATGCGCAGCAGGTCGGCGAGCAGGTTGCGGCGGGCGGCGGGTCGTCGGGACATCAGGGAGCCTCCGGTCCGGTCACTCCGTAGACGAGGGTGGCGCTCGCCTCTCCGTGGACGGCGAGTTCGCCGACGCCCATCAGCGAGAAGAACTTGGTCTTGTAGGCGGGGCCGTCGACCGTCACGACCAGCTTTCGGTTGCCGTCCGCCGGGTGGGCGGATCCGGTGGCACCGTTGGCACGGAGGTAGGCCTGCGCGGCGGCGACGGCCTTGTCCGGGTCGACGGCGATGGCCTTGCCCGGAATGGCCTTGCCGGCGTCGAGCTGCTGGCCTCCGGTGCGGGCGGCCTCCTGGGCGATGCGCTCCGCCCGTTCGTCGGCGCGGATCTTGCCGCCGCCGTCGATGGTCAGCCCGATGATCAGCAGGAGGGAGGGCACCAGGATCGCGGCCCACAGACCGATGCTGCCGCGGTCGTGGCCACCCGCGAACCTATCGAGGGGGCGCCTTCGGGCGGCCGTCGTGTGGTCGGTCATCAGCGCTCCACGAACCGGTCGATGGCAGAGGTGAACGTGCTGCGGATGGTGTGGGTCCCGGGCATGCCCGGGAAGGCGAGGTCACCGAGCGCGACGTCGCAGACCACCGTGGCGGTGACGGTGCCGCCCGTCCCCGTGGCGCCGAGATTGACGGCGACCGTCACTCGTGGCGAGCCCTGGCAGTGCAGGCCCTGCCGGGCCAGGGTCTGGCCGGCGGTGGCCGACGCGGCCGCGGCCGGGCTGCGGGCGATGGAGGCGTCGCGGGCGGCGTCCTCCACGGCGGAGTCGACGGCCTGGCTCGCGAGGGCGATCCGTCCGGCCATGAACGCCAGGGCGATGAACAGCATGAGGACCGGGACGAGGATCGCGGCCTCGATGGAGGCGCTGCCCTCGTCCCGGCGCGGGGCAAGGTTATGGAGGGTCAATGACCGGTCCAGTGCTCTCGGGGCGCGGACGCGCTCTGATCGACGGAGGGGCCGGACAGGAACGGGAGCAGGCTCGGAGCGCGCCCGGTCACCCGGATGGTGATCCGGTCGGCGGTCGAGGAGACACTCGCGTCCGCCTGCAGCAGCGAACTGCCCGCGGTCCGGTCGAGGACCTCCCTCGCGCGCGCGGCGCCCTTGCCCGGCGAGTCCTGGTGGCCGCGCCCGGCCGCGACGCCCGAACGGGCCGCGGACAGGGCGATCTCCCGGGCGTAGTACCACAGGCCCACCTGGACGACCAGCATGGTCAGAACGATGACCAGCGGGAAGACGATGGCCATTTCGAGGGAGACGTCCCCGCGGTCGTCCGTGAGACGGGGCCGTCGCCACCGGCGGCGGCCCCCCTCTTCCCGCTTGCTCATGACTTGACGGATAGCCACTTGTCCGGGCTCGTCATCCCTTGTCCGAGTTTTCGATCTTGCCCTTGTACTTGGACGCGAGCACCGCGATGGCGCCGGCGATTCCGATGGCGCAGGCGATGACGGCCACCCAGACGATGACCGTCGTGATGCTGATGTCGCCGCGCTCGGCGTCCTCCTCGCGCAGGGACCGGATCCGGGCGGACAGGACGTCGATCACCGCCAGGGCCGGCAGGTTCTCCGGGTCCGCCGACACTATCGAGCGGATCTTGGTACCGAAGTCGTTCATGGGGTTCCTCCCGTTGAGTGTGGTGCGTGTCCCGTCTGCGGCACGGGGCCGGTCAGCCGGTCATGATGCGGATGATGGACGGGAAGGCGATGAGCGCCATCACCAGGACGGCCATGAGGGCGCCCGGCGCGGTCATCGCTTCGGAGGCCGCGTTGGCCTCCTCGGTCTGTCCCGCCATCAGCTCGGTGCGAAGGCTCTTCGCCCTGCTTCGAAGAGTGGTGTAGACGGCGGCACCGTCGTTCGCGGACAGGCGCATGATGTCGGCGACGTCGGCGAGGACCGGCAGGTCCAGCTCGGCGGCGAGCTGGCGCAGGCTCTCCCAGGGGGCGATCTTGTCGACACGAGCCCGGGTGAGGGCCTGCTGCAGGCGCACGAAGGCCCAGCTCCCGCCGACCGCGGCGGCCTTCTCCAGGGCTTCGGCCGGCCCGGCGTCGCCGGCCCGCTCCAGCGCCACCAGTTCGAGGTAGGCCGCGATCGCGTGGGAGAACTCCTGCCGGGCCCGCTTGGCCTGGTCCCGCAGCGCCAGGTCCGGGACGAACCACAGCACGGTGGCCAGGAGCAGTGACACCACGACCGGTACGGGTACCGGCATGGTCAGCCCGGCGACCGCCCACAGGGCGCACACCAGCGACGGCACCAGCAGGCCCATGAAGGCCATCGCCGCCTTGGTGAGCAGGAACCGACCGGGGTTCTGGCCGACCAGGGCCAGGCTGGTCCGAGGGATGCTCACCCCGGGGACCTGCTGCAGGTGCGTTTCCAGCCAGGCGCCGACGCGCTCGTCACGGGTCAGCTCGGTCGTGTCGGCGGCGCGCGGATTGTTGACGGCGTCCAGGGTGGCGGCCAGGTTGGGCTGCGGCCGTACGAGGGCCCGGACGAACAGCGCCACGCCCCCGCCGGCGAGGGCGCCGCCGATCACGGCGATCGGGTCGACCATCATCGTGCGCTCACCTCCCGGACCGGGCCGTGGTGCCCGGGGACCGGGGCGGAGGTCTGCTGGAGCTTCACGCTGGAACGCGGGTCGGCGATGAGGAAACGCGGAGTGGGCCGGTAGGAGGCGAGCGATCGCATCCAGCTCAGCACGCCGACGAACCCGAGCAGGATGACCGCCAGGACCATCTGGCCGAGGAACGTCTTGTAGGGCTCGATGTAATCGGTGGCGAAGCTGCCCAGGACGAGGATGCCGACGGTCATCCAGGTCAGCCACTTCACGGTGGTGCGGGGTTTGGCCCGGTCCGCCTCGACGTCCCGGCGCTGGCGGACCTCCTCGCGGATGCTGTCGGCGAGGTCGTTGAGGGCTTGGGCCAGGCCGGGGCCCCGGTCGCTCGTCTTGAGGATGAGCGCGGAGACGACCTTGTCGGCGGTGGCGTCGCTCAGGATCGCGGCGAACGCCCGCAGGGCGTCGGCGGGACGCCAGCCGGACAGCAGCCGGGCCGCCAGCTCGCCCACCGGCTCCTGCAGCACGACCGGTGCGGTCTTGCGGCTGGAGATGATCGCCTGCTCCAGGCCCATGCCCAGCATCAGCACGTCGGACAGTCGCCGGGTCCACTCGGCGAGCGCGTCCAGCTGCTCGATCCGGGTCTTGTTGTTCCCCGTGGACGCGAGCAGCCAGGGCAGGCCCGCCACGACCAGGAC
Source organism: Kitasatospora sp. NPDC059577 (assembly GCF_042735475.1). NCBI lineage: Bacteria > Bacillati > Actinomycetota > Actinomycetes > Kitasatosporales > Streptomycetaceae > Kitasatospora > Kitasatospora sp. NPDC059577. The sequence goes on from NZ_JBHWBZ010000064.1 coordinate 29,008, forward strand.
GAGAATCATTCCGAGGACGAACCAGCCGGTGACGATCCACAGCAGCACGCCGCCCACCACCGAGGCGAGCAGTCGGGTGCGGGCCCGGGCGCGGGCCCGCACGTCGTGCTCGCCGGACGTCAGGGCGGCCCGCAGACGCGAGGCGGGTCCGGGAGCGGGCGGTGCCGTGGTGCCGACGAGTCCGACGGCGGCGCCCACGAGTCCGCCGACGACGAGCATCCCGGCGACCAGGCCGAACAGGAGTCGCGTCACGCCATCCTCACCATCAGGTCGAGCGGCCGGGCCCAGGTGCCCGCAGGGTTGTCCAGCAGCGGCGCGGGGAATCCGACGCGCATCAGGTCACCCAGGCAACTGGGGTGCATCAGCGGCACGGCGCGCTCCTCACCGACCTCCGGTCTCGGGCCGAAGATCGTGTTCGTGGACGGGCGGCCGTTCTCGCCCATGCCCGTGACCTCCAACACGTGGCTGACGAAGCGGTGGCGCCGCCCGCCGATACCGGTCTCGTCGATCATCTTCACGAAGACCACGAAGTCCAGGCCGTTGGCGCACTGACGGTACGCCAGGGCCTCGGTCATGCCGTGCCCGTACTCGAGGAACAGCTCGGCGATGCGGTCGAAGGTCATGTGCGGCTCACGCGCGTGCAGCGTGCACAGCGACCCGCCCTCTCCGTTGGTCATCACCCGCAGCATCGGTACGACCTCGGCGCCGCGGACCTCTCCGACGACCATGCGGCGCAGGCTCATCCGCAGCGCCGGGTAGATCAGGTCGCCGACGGTGATCTCGCCCGCGGCGCGGCCGTTGACACGCTCGCCGTTGCCCTCGCGGGCCTCCATCGGGACGATCTGGCGCTCCTGGCCGTCGTCCTCGTGGAGGAACAGTTCGAACTCGGTCTCCAGCGTGCCGATCCGCTCCTCCGCCGGGATCTCGCGGGCCATCGCCCGCAGCAGACTGGTCTTGCCCACGCCCTGGGTGCCGACCACCATGACGTTCTTCTTCGCCCGGATCAGGGCGGCCAGGAACACCGCGAGGGTGCTGTCGATCGACCCGAGCTCGACCATCCCGTTCAGATCCATGTCCCGCACGCGGTGGCGGCGGATCGTCACGTAGGTGCGCGGGGTGACCTCGCTGATCACCTGCATGCGGGAGCCGTCCTCCAGCCGCAGGGCCAGGAAGGGGTTGGCGGTGGAGAGCGTGCGCTCACCGGATCCGCTGCGGCGGGCGAGGTCCCGCAGGAGTTCCCGCAGGTCCTCCTCGCTCTCCGCCACCGGCGGCACCTTGACGCGCCGGGAGTCGCCGTAGTCGATGTAGACCCGGTCATGGCCGTTGACGAGGATGTTCTCCACCCGGTCGTCGTCCAGGTACTGCTGGAGGCGACCGGCGCGGAACAGCAGGTCGTAGACCGCGCCCGACATCCGCCGGGCGGTCTCCGGCGGTACGGGCAGGCCGCTCTCGACCGCGGCGGCGGTCGCCCATACGGCCACGGCCTCGTTGATCAGCGCGCGGCCGCGCTGCATCTGGGTGGCCTGCTCCATCGACGGGTCGCGTTCCAGCTCGCGGGAGAGCCGGTCGGCGACCTGCCGCTTGAGCTGGGCCGCGACGGCGTGGTCGATGTCGTCGGTCGGCACCGCGCGGTGAGCCCGGGGGGCGGGCTGAGCGGAACGCCGGCCGGTGGCCTGCGGCGTCGCGGCCGGCGTGGACGGGCCGCGCCGGGCGGCCGGGGGTTCCACGGCGCGCAGGGCCACGGTGGCGGCGGCCGCAGGGGCCGGCGTCACCGGTCCGAAGCGCAGCCCGGCGGGCAGCGCGGACGGACCGGCCGCCTCGTCCTCCTGAACGGTCGGTCGCACGCTCGGATCGGGGTGAAGAGGCTTACCGCTGAGCATTCGGTTGTCCTCCCACGGCATCGGGACGGGGAACGGGGGCCAGCCGCGCGCGGCGCTGCGCGGTCAGGGAGAAGACCCGCTCGGCACCCGAGCGCGCCGCCCGCATCAGGTCCGAGCGCTTGAACCCGCGTCCGCCGTCCTCGCCGTCCGACAGCACGGCGGCCGCCTTCGGGGAATGCGGCAGTGTCATGACGACCGGCACGCCGAGTTCGCGCGACACCTCGTCCGCGCTGTAGGGGCCCGACTCGACCAGGACGGCGCCCAGGCCGTCCGAGCCCGGCGAGTTGGTCTCCAGGTCCTCGCGCAGCGCCCGCACCCGCACCTGCGCGGACTGCACACCCCGCAGGGTGCCGCGCACCACGACGAGCTGCAGATCCGCCTTGCGTACCAGAGGGGACGCCAGGCCGTACGCCCCCGAACGGCCGAGGTCGACGATCACGTCGTGGCTGGGCTGCACGTTCTCGATCGCGGTGAACAGTCCGGCCAGCCGCTCCCACGTGTACGCCAGTCCGGCCGTCTGCGCCGGATCGGTGATCCCGGGCAACAACAGCCGGTCCGCGTCGCCGTCCGACAGGTCGACCAGCTGGCGCCAGAACGCCTCGCCCAACTGCCCCTGACGGTCGGCCACCGCGAGGTTGCGCAGCCCGTACGAACCGGGGGTGCGCCCGGACAGCGCCCCCAGCACCACCGCGCCGCCGTCCGGGTCGCACTCCGCCAGGATCGCCCGGCGTCCCGTTTCGAGCGGCCACGACAGCAGCAGCGCCAGCGCGGTGGTCGTGGCACCCGGGGCACCCGTGCAGCCGGAGACCGTGACGACCGCCATCAGCCCGTGCCCTTGGCGGCGACGATGAGCGCGATGCGCCCCGTCGCCGCACGGGCGGCCAGCGCCGGTCCGTCGGTGCCCGCCACCGCGAGGTCCACCGTCCTGCTCCCCGTGGTCTCCGGGTCGCCGACCCGCACCACCTTGGCCTTCATCGTCGCCGGCGGCGCGGCGTTCGCGGCGTTCGCCGCGGCCCCGGCGGCCGAGTCCTCACCCGGGGTCGACACCACCAGCACCGCCAGCCCCGGGGTCAGCGGCGTCGACGGCAGCTGCCCGGGCTTGAGGAGGACACCCACCAGCTGCTGCCCCGCGGCGATCAGCGGCGCGTCGGTCAGGTCCTCCTTGGTCACCAGGGCGCCGGCGTGCAGGCTGTTCGCCGCCCGCTTGCCGACCACCGTGCTCCGGTCGACCGCCAGGATCGGCTTGATCGCGGCCGGGTCCAACGTGATCGACGCCTCGGTCAGGTCCGCGTCGGTGATCACCGCGCCCTCGGCCACCGGCTTGGCCAATGCCACGACCGCCTTGTGCTGCCCGGTCGTCAGCACGGCGAAGGCGCCGAGGAGGCCGCCTGCCGCCACGAGTGCCACGGACAGGCCGATCAGCGCGGGGCGCCGGCGCCGGGCCGTCAACGCGCGCGGCGGGGCCGCCGGAGCCACGGCGGAAGGGCCGGCCGGCGCGCCCGCGCCGTGAGACCCGGTAACGGTGCTGCTCAAGAGCTACATCCCCCGAGGAGTAACGAGTAGGAGAGTCCGGGGCCGGGCCGAGGAACGGCCCGGGCCCGCGGACTGAACGGACCTCTGTCCGAGGACCTGGGCTAGTTGAGGACCTGGACTTCGCCGATGGTGAGTTCTGTGGTGGAGGTCTTGGTGATGGTGGGGAGGTCGCCTTGCTGGCCTCCGCCCTCCCAGTGCACCGTCCAGGTGGTGGTGGCGCTGACCGGGAACTTTCCGCCGGGCTTGCCCGCGCTGGTCGTGGTGTAGCGGTAGCCGCAGTCCGGCGACGTCGCGGCGCCGCTCTCAGGCGTGTACGGCGTTCCGGCGGTCGCGCAGCTGCGTGAGCCGCCGTCGCCCATCGACCAGTCGATCCGGGTCACCTTCGCGGTGACCGACACCGACAGTGCGCCGGAGGACTTCGACTCCACCCACGGGCCCCAGCTCGTCTTGGACGCCTTCGCCCACAGCCACACCGGCATCCCGATCACACCCTTCCCGCCCCGGTCCGGCGCGGTACCGATGTCCGGCACATCGAACGTCATCGAAGCGAAGATCTCCTGCGCCAGCTGCGCCGGAGTGGGGCCGCCGCCGAAGCCGGGCGGTGGGTTCTGCAGCCACACGGGGCCGTTGGGAGCCGAGTCGCCTTCGTAACCGAACGGGCAGGTACGGCCGTAGATGGCGCCGTCCCCGGGCTGATGGCCCACCCACACCCAGTTGTTGGGATCCGGCTGCGGATTCATCAGGTTGTAGTAGCAGCCGTCCTGGGCGTTGTACCAGCCGAAGTCGGGCGAGTTACAGGGGACGGTCTGGGTCTGCCAGGTGCAGGTGGCAGAGCCTCCGCCGTTCCCGCCGCCCCCGCCCCCGTCGCCTCCTCCCGGGGGCTTGCCCGGGTCCTTGACGATGATGCAGACGTCAGTCTCGGGCGGGCAGCCGCCGTCCGCGCTCGCCGGGGCCGCGAGACCGAGGACGACGACCGAGGCCGCCGCCAGGGTGGCCATGCCCCGTCTCAGCATGACCGCGCCTTGTCGGTCGTGTACTGGGAGATCCGCCAGGTGCCGTCCGGCATCTGCTGGGCGCCGACGTTCACGACGAAACGGGTCGCCTGCGAGGGAGCGGCGGCGCTCTTGCCGTTGCTCGAGTACACCGGCTCCCAGTGGGAGACGTCGAGGCAGTCGGTCAGCGTGGCCTTGCCCGGAGACGCCGTCAGATCGATCGCCTCCACGGCGGGCGCGCTGACCAGGTCGCCCTTGAAGACGACCCCGCTCTGCTGGGACTCGAAGATCGTCGAGGCGAGCGACTTGTACGCGTCCCCCATGGCGACCGCCGACTGCTTGTTGACGTCGGCGTGGCCGGACCTCAACGCCGTCACCTTGTAATCGGTGAAGGCCTTGTACGCGGCCAGGACGTCGGTGCCCGCCTTGACCGTCGGGTCCGCCGTCGGGGCGGGGGGCGGCGCGGACGTGGTAGCCGCGGGGGCCGGACCCGCCGGGGTGGTCGTCGCGGCCTCGGCGGGCTTGTCGGACCCTCCGCCGCAGGCGGTGGCGGTGGCCGCCAGCACCAGGACACCCGCGACGGCGGGAACCCACGCGGTGATGTGGCGTGACGGCTTGATCGTTTCCTTCCCGATCCGGCCGGTCCTGTCTCGCAACGCGTCCCCCCACGCTTATCGAGTGACTATTGACTTTCCATTAGATCATCACACTGCCACGGTGATTCTGGCCTGTTCCCCCTGGTGAACGCCAGTCGCTTTGCGGTGGTCGAGATCTCGGGGGATCGCCGGTTTGTCGACATGGACATGAATTTCGAACGGGCCGGTGGGGAAAGCGTGGTGTTCGTGCGTACCCGCGATCACCGGCCCCGGAACACCCCCGGAGTCGGACACGGTGCGCGACTCGGAAATGACGAACCGTCAAACACTGACATCGGTGGAGTTGTTCCGAAGGATTCCGACGCGGCGGACGTGCCCCACAGTTCCCGCGGGCGGCGAATCCCCACCGGCTCCGGCCTGCGGTCGCGTCCGGGCCGGGACGGGAACCGCGCACCGGCGCACCCTCCCGGTGGCCCTCTCCGCCGCTCGTCTTGAGGGTGCTTGTGACGCAGGTCTCAAGCTTCCGCGGGCGGCGGCGGCTCCCACGGTGCGAACCGGCGACGGCCCGGCCCCCAGGTCCGGGCCGGGGGCCGGGCTACTGCCACCCGACCAGGCGGAGCTCCGACTTCACGCGGGGGCTGTTCGGTGGGATGGAGGCGAGCTTCTTGGGGGTGGCGCCGGGGGTGAGGTCGAGGCGGTACAGCTCGGCGACGTCCTGGCCCTGCCGCGACAGGAACACCACCGACTTCAGGTCGGGAGAGGGGACGACGGCGGTGTTGTCGCGGTCGTTCTCGGGCAGCAGCGGCTCGACCTTCTGCACTGAGTCGAACGCGTCGGAGAGCACCACCAGGGAGAAGCCCTTGCCGGCGCAGAAGAGGCTGTGGTCGTCGGTCCAGAACTTCGGGGCGCACTGGGGGACGGTGTCGCCCCCGGGCAGGCTCTTGGAGTCCGAGGCGGAGGTGTTCGGGCCGAACCGGGCCGACTCGACGTACTGGTCGCCGTACCCGGGCGCCGCAGTGTCCTTGAGCCAGACGCCGCTGCCGTGGCTGCCCCCGGCGGCCGCGGCCGTGCCGGCCGGATTGACGGCCACGCTGTCGACGGTGTTGCCGAGAGGCACACGGGACCAGGGCCGGTCCCCCGCGAGTGCGAAGGCCGGTCCGTGGGAGAGCCCGCGGTCGGTGGCGGAGGCGCCCTGCTGACCGAGGTCACGGCTCAGAACGTGCCGGTCCTGGTTCTCGTACCACAGGGTCGAGGTGCCGCTCTGGAAGGCTGGTGTGCGGTCTTTGGCGCCCACCGTGAAGGGATCGGCGGACGGGGCGCCGACCGGCACGCCCTGGGGCCCGAGCGAGAATGCGGCCGCCGGGCCACCCGAGCTCCCCGCGGATTGTTGAGGGGACGGCAGCAGTCCCGCGACCAACGTGAAGTCCTTGTTGAAGGCCTGACGCAGGGCCCGAGGAACGCTGTCGTGCGCGTTGGGGTCGCAGAGGACCCCGGTGTCCGCGCCGGGAGGAAGCACGGAGACGGCGCGGGCGACTTCCCGCCCGTCGTCCACGGAGTACGAGGCGAGCGTCAGCTGCTGGGCGTTCGGGGCACCGCCGGCGCCCGGCTTCACGTCGCACCACGACACGGTGACGGTTCCCGGCACGCCGATCGCTTTGGCGGGGTCGCTCGTGGAGTTCCCGGGCACGCCGGAGGGGGAGCCGCCGTTCTGGGAACCCTTCGTGCCGTCCGCGGCGCCGCAACCGGTGAGCGCCAAGGCGATCACTGCCGCGACCGAAGCCCCGCCGTAGGTCCGTGCACGCCAGCGCATAGGTTCCCCACTCCTCGTTACGGCAACGAGCCGGACGCTATCAGACGCCCCGCGCTCGCAGACGGTGATCACGGACGGGGCGGTGAGGACGGACGTCAGGTGACGTGCAAGCGGGCCAGACGCAGGCGGAGTCGGACCAGGGAGGCCGGGTCGGCGGGAGGGACGATCTGGCGGAGCTGCAGGAGGGCGCGGCCGGTTTGGAGGGCCTGCCGGGGATCGGTGATGCGGCCCCACAGGTCCTGGGCGTGGTCGGCGGCGCGGTGGGTGCTCGGGTGGTCGACCCCCACGGACTGGGTCCGGGCGAGGGCCAGGGCGGTGTACTGAACGGTGGCTGTCGCCAGGTCTCCGCGTACGGCGGCGAGTTGGGCCTCGGCCTCGGCGACCCGGTCGACCTGGCGCGGGTCGGCCTTGAGCTGCTTGAGCTGGGCGGCCGCCGTGATCCAGTCGCCGGCCTCGACGGCCGCCATGAGGGCGCTCTCCGGAGTGGGCGGGACGGCCGGGGCGGGCGTCGCGGCGGCGGGCGGCCGCGCCTGCGGTCCGGCGGCGGGCGGTTCTTCGAGCCGGTCGGCTCCGGCGGGCCCCGGCGGCGTCGCCCGCGTCGGGGGAGCGTCCTTGGCCCGGGGCTCCTTGGCGGGCTTCGGCGGCTTGGGGGCCTTCTTCGGCCTGGCGCCGCGCCGCCGCGAGGACGCCGGTTTCTCCAGCGTCGACTCGGCGCCGTCGGGGTGCGCCGCCAGGATCCAGTCCGCGCCGTCGGTGTCGGTCAGCTTGACCCGGACCGGCCTGCCGAGACGCGCGGCGGTGGCGACGGCGTGCGCGAACGCAGCCGGGCGTGCCTCCTCACCGGGTGGCACCGGGACGGGGTTCCCGTCCACCCGGGCGTCGCCGTCGGCGCCGAGCACGATGGTGACCAGCGGCCAGCCGGGCACCTGTAGGTCGTTTCCCACGGTTTGTCGTTCCTCCAGCAGGTCATCCGAGGTTGAGAGTGTCCAGCCGCCAGGGCCGCGCGGTGTCGTCGCGGAGCAGGACGACGAGCGCGACGTGGACTTCGGACGGCCCGGTCCAGCTGTCTCGTCCCCTGGGCGTGACGGTGACCGCCCACCGTTGGTAGGCGGTCGTGGGACCGTCGCTCGGCCCTCCGTCCTCATGGGACTGCCGGGCCTGAACGGTGGTGAAGGCGTGGTGCGACGCCCAGGTGTTCCACAGGTCGCCGGGCTGGGCGCGCGGGGTGGTCGCCGCGGCTCCCTCCGCCCGCCGCGCCGTGAACATGGGGGCGGCCCGTCTCTCCCCGTCCATCAGGGACGTGTCGATGTCGGTGTCCACGGTCCACATCGTGGTGAGGGCGGCCTCGGCCACGGCCGCCGGGTCGTTGCCGTCGACCTTGCCGAAATCGGGCAGGCCGCCCGCCGGGATCCCGCCGCGGCCCTGGGGCAGCGGTGCGGCGACAGGGTCGGAGGAGGGAACGGGCGGCGGCGCCGGCCGGGTGCGCAGCGGGCCGCCGTCCAGGGAGCACCCGGTGACGAGGACGGCCAGGAGGACGGCCGCTGCCGTGCGCTTCAGGGACGAGGTCATCCGAATCGCCTGACCTTCCAGGGGTACTTCTCGTACCAGTCGAGGGTGGCGACCTTGACCACGTCGCCGGTGTGAGGGGCGTGGATCATCTGGTGGTTGCCGATGTAGATGCCGATGTGGTCGTAGTCGCCGTTGTTGTGGAGGTCGAAGCCGATGATGTCGCCGGGCTGCATGGCGTTGCGGTCGACTGCGGTGCCCATCGTCACCTGGATCTCGCTGCTGTGCGGCAGGTCGATCTTGCCCTTGGAGGCCTGGTAGACGGCGTACAGCACCAGCCCTGAGCAGTCGTAGCCACCGCCGGTCGGGCCGTGCTCGTCCCCGCCGCCCCAGACATAGGGGAGGTCGAGCTTGGCGCGGGCGGCCTCGATGACGGCGTCCCCGAACGGCCCGCCACCGGCGAGGGGAAGGCTGTACTTGCTGATCAGCCCCCGGATCTTCTGCACGTACCCCAGGGTCTCGGTGTACGGCGGGACACCGTGGTTGTACTTCACCGCGTAGGGGCCCGCGTTGTAGGCGGCCAGCATGAGGTCGGTGATGTCACCGCTGGCCTGACCCGCCTTCACGTACTTCTGGACCTCGCCGGCCAGGTAACAGTCGTACCGCCCCTGCGCCATGATCGCGTCCGGTGGGTCGAAGGGGGAGCCACCGTCGTGGTTGTCGTTCTCGTCCTTCCCCCAGGACTTCCAGGTGCCGGGCATGAACTGGCTGAGCCCCTGCGCACCCGCGGGGCTCGTCCGGTCGGGGATCCAGTCGGACTCGGCCTCGATCTGCGCGGCGATGACGGCCGGACTCAGCGCGCCGGGGACGTCCTCGCACACACCGGCCTTCAGAACCCACGCCACGTACTCCGGGGGGACCTTCGAGGTGTCGAGGTTCCCCCCCGCTCCCGAGCCGCCCGAGCTCGGAAGCTGTCCCCCTCCGAAAGCGGCCACCACGAAGAACCCGAACATGGCGACGATGACTCCGCAGCCGACGAAAACGGCCACGACCGCCTTGCCCAGGCTCCCACTCACGCTGCGTCTTCCCCCCGAGGTCGCATGACGGAGATTCGCACCCTAGGACATTCGGACATCAGTGCGCATCAAGTGATTGCTCGTCAAGCGGTTCTCCCCGGGGGAAGAGCGCGCTGAAAGCCTGTCGGCTGAACGGTTGAAATCAACATATGATCTGCCGGATGCGCGCTGCGCTGATCACCGGGGGCGCCCCGGTCCTGCCCATCGAGACCCTGGGGGAACCGAGATGATGTTCGACCTTCTGCAAGCCGGCGCGGACAGCGTCCAGCACGTCGCCCACGGGGCCGGGCACATCCTGGCGGACAACACCCCGGCACCGAAGTTCGACGTCGACCCGGGAACCGGCTCGGCGCCGCCCGGCGCCGAGAAGCTGAAGACCGTCCTCCAGTGGGTCGCCTGGGTCGTCTTCGCCCTGTGCGTCTGCGGCATCCTGCTGACCGCCGGAAAGATGGCCGTCTCCCACAGCCGCGGGCAGGGCGGCGAGCACGCCTCCTCGCTGGCCTGGGTACTCGCCGCCTGCATCCTCGGCGGCGCGGCGTCCGGTCTCGTCGGGATGCTCATCTGAGCCGACACCACGGCCTGCAGACCCACGGGGAGACCGTCATGCCCGATCAGACTTCCTTGAGCGGGCCGGACGGCCCGCGCAACCCCTTCACGAACAGGCGGTTCATCGCTTCCGGCGCCTTCCTGGGGTCCGTCGCCCTACTGGGAAGCTGGGTGGCCCTGAGCGGCGGAGACAACGGCAAGACCGCCGGCGGCGCTCCGGCGACGGCTGTTGAAGTCCCCACCGGTACCCCCGGCGTCCCGGGAGCGACCGCCGGGACCCCGACGGCGGGTTCGGGCAGCGGCGCCCCCTGCCCTCAGTTGTCCGACACGAACCAGACTCCGCTGAGCATCGGCAACACGTTCGCCGCGGGCGAGCTCGCCTGGAAGGACTTCCACGGCTACCAGCTGCCCGAGTCGCAATCCTCCGGGCCCGCCGTGCGTTCGGGCGAGGTGGCTCGCTGCTACTCCCACACCCCCCGCGGTGCGGTGCTGGCCCTCGCCCAGACCTCGATCCGCAGTTCCGCCGCCGACAACTGGCGCCCCGTCATCGACCAGCAGGTGGCCCCCGGGCCGGAGCGCGATTCCTACCTGCAGTTCGTCACGGCCGACCGGGTGAATCCGTCCAAGCCGAGCCCCGCCTTCTCGACCATCGGCCAGTACGCCGCCTACCAGGTCAACTCGTACACGGCCGACACCGCCGTGGTGACCTTCGCGATCAAGTTCCCCATGGGCGGTGCCTACCGCACCGTCGTGCTCACCGCGGTGTGGGACGGCGGCGACTGGAAGCAGAAGATGACGCCCAACGGCCAGCAGAGCTCCTCGTTCGGCCAGCAGAAGACCGTGACCGACATGGTCCCGTTCCGGATGGGGAGCTGACATGTCCGGGAGCTGCCTCAACCCCATGAACTGGGGCGACTGCCTGAGTGACGCGGCGGGCGACGTCGGCATGAGCGTTGTGCAGAGCATCATCGACTGGTGTATCGACATGGCGGGAAAGGTTGCCGCAGCCGTCACCACCTGGTGGATCAAGGTGCCTACCGGCAACATCGTGCAGTCCAATCAGGACAACGGTCCGATCCAGTGGGTGTGGGCGCACACCCTCTGGATCACGACCTGGATCGCGGTGATGTCCATCCTCTTCGCGGCCGGCCGACTGGCGATCCAGCGCCGTGCAGAGCCGGCCGTGGACGTCGCCAAGGGCCTCTTCACCATGACCGTGACGACAAGCATGGCCCTCGGGGCGATCGGCATGCTCACCGAGGCCGGTGACCAGTTCTCCTCATGGATCATCAACCAGGCCACGGACCAGGACTTCGGCAGGGCCGTGGTGGGCTGGCTCACCGTCGCCTCGGAGAACCAGGGCGGGCCGATCCTCGCCCTGATCCTCGCCCTGCTCGCCACCCTGGCCTGCCTGGCCCAGGTCGCCCTGATGCTGGTCCGCACCGCCATGCTCATCCTGCTGTGCGGCACTCTGCCCCTGACCGCCGCCGTCTCCAGCACACCCTCCGGACGTCAGACCTTCCAGAAGACCGTCTCTTGGCTGATCGCGTTCCTGCTGTACAAGCCGGTCGCGGCGATCATCTACGCGACCGCCTTCCGCATGATCGCCTCGCTCAAGACGGACCCCGACTCCGGGGGGCTGGTCACGTCGGTGGCCGGCATCGTGCTGATGCTCCTGTCAGTGGTCGCTCTTCCGGCACTCATGCGCTTCATCACCCCGGTGGTCGGCGCCGCCGGCGGCGGGGGCGGCGGCGGAGGCGGCGCGGCCGCGATGGGGGCGCTCGCCAGCGGGGCGAAGGCCGTCGGCGGCGGCAGCAAGAGCGGTTCCGGTGGCGGCGGATCCGCCCGTTCAGGGCAGGGATCGAGCAAGGGCGGCTCCAACCCCAGCGGCTCCAAGTCGGTGCCCGCCCAGGGAGGCTCCTCCCAGGGGTCGCAGAGCTCCGGTGCGCAGGCACCCGCCCAGGGCGCCGCCCGGCAAGCCGCCGAGGGAGCGTCCCAGGGCCAGCAGGGACCCGCCCAGGGCGCGGCTTCCCAGGGAGCTGCCGCGCAGGGAGCTGCCACACAGGGTGCCGGGCAGGCGGGGGCGGCGGGGGCGGCGAAGGCCCACCCTGCGGCAGCCGCAGCCGAGGTTGCCCAGAAGACGCACTCCGCCATCAAGCAGAGCGCCGAGAACACGGCGAACGCGGGACAGCAGAGCGGGGGGCCCAGTGGCAGCGCTTGATATCGGCCGGCCCAGGACCTACGGGAACTGGCGCAAGCCCAGGTCGCCCGGCATCGGAGGTCTGGGCCTGGCCGGGACGATGGTCATGATGGCCGGGATGATCCTCGTGGTCATCTTCATGGCCATCGACTTCTTCCTGGCCATCGGAGCCGGCGTTCTCGTGGGGCTCAGCCTGCTACCGCTGTTGATCAAGGACAAGTTCGGCCGGAACGGCCTGCAGAGGGGGACTGCGCGCGTGGCGTGGTGGCGTGGGAAGAGTGCCGGTAAACGCATCTACCGGTCGGGCATCATCGGCCGTACTCCATACGGGACCTGCCAGCTGCCGGGGCTGGCGGCGGCCTCCAGCCTGGCGCAGTTCCAGGACGCACACAACCGCCCGTTCGCCATGGTGAGTCTGCCGAGCCTCAACCACCACTCCGTGGTGATCAGTTGTGACGCCGACGGTGCCTCGCTGGTCGACTCCGACCAGGTCGACACCTGGGTGGCGCACTGGGGCCAGTGGCTGTCCTCGCTGGCCCACGAGCCGGGTCTGGTGGCCGCGTCGGTGACGGTGGAGGCTGCTCCCGACCCCGGCAGCCGTCTCAGCGCCGAGGTCCACGGCCACCTCCACCCGGAAGCGCCGCCGCTGGCCCGGCAGGTGCTGGAACAGATCGTCGACTCCTACCCCGCCGGGTCGGCGCTGCTCACCACGCAGATCGCGCTGACGTTCTCCGGCGCGGCCCGCGGCAGCGCGCCGCGCCGGGACGTCGACCAGATGGCCGACGAGATCGGCGCGCGGCTGCCCGGCCTGACCGCCGGCCTGGCCATGACGGGGGCCGGCGCGGCCCGCCCGATGACCGCCGGCGACCTCGCCGAAACTGTGAGGGTCGCCTACGACCCGAGCGTGGCCACCCTGGTCGCCGAAGGCCGGGCCGCAGGCGGCACCGGCATCACCTGGGACGACGCCGGCCCGGTCGCGACCGAGGAGTTCTGGTCGCACTACCGGCACGACGGCGCCTGGTCGAAGGTCTGGTTCATGGGGGAGGCCCCCCGGGGCGAGGTGTTCTCCAACGTGCTCGCCTCGCTTCTCCTTCCGCACCCCGACGTGACGCGCAAGCGTGTGAGCCTGCTGTACCGGCCTCACGACCCGGCGTCCGCCGCGCGGATCGTGGAGAACGACCGCAAGGACGCGCTGTTCCAGGCACAGCAGGCGGCCGTCGCCGCGGCCCGGGACTCCGTGGCGGTCCGCGCCGCCGACCAGGCCGCGCAGGAGGAGGCGACCGGTGCCGGCCTGGTCCGTTTCGGCATGATCGTCACCGCGACCGTCATGGAGCGCGACCACTTGGCGAAGGCGGACGCCGTCGTCGAGAACCTGTCCACCCCTTCGCGCATCCGGTTGCGTCCGGCGCTCGGCTCCCAGGCCTCCGCCTTCGCGGCGGGGCTGCCGATCGGCATCGTTCTGCCCAACCACCTGCGCGTGCCCCAGGCGGTCCGGGAGGCGATGTGAGCAGGAAGCAGAAGACGCCCGCGCCGGCCAGGCCGCGTCGGCCCGGGATGCGCGGCTGGTCCGGATGGGGTGCCGGCTCGGTCGGCTACGTCGAGGCACCGGCCGAATGGCGCGGCACCACGGTGCAGGTCTGCGGACTCTGGCCGTTCGTGGCCGGGTCGGGCACCCCGATGGTCGGCGTGCCGATCGGACGCAACACCATCACCGGTGCCTCGTTGTGCTGCGACCCGATCAGCTGGTTCACCCGGGCCAACCTGATCCTCAACCCCAGCGAGTTCGTCCTGGGACGGCCCGGTCTGGGCAAGAGCACGATCGTGCGCCGCCAGGCGCTCGGTCTGGCGGCGTTCGGCACTCACCCGATGGTGTTCGGGGACCTCAAGCCGGACTACGTCGACCTGATCGAGGCGCTGGGCGGCCAGGTCATCAGCCTCGGGCGTGGGCGCGGCTACCTCAACGCACTCGACCCCGGCGCCGCCCAGGCGGCCGCCCAGCGACTGACCGGTGACCGGCGCCGCGCGGTGCTGGCCGACATCCACGGGCGGCGGCTGAACACGGTGTCCGCGCTGCTGACGATCCTCCGCGGCGAGCCGCCGACGGACCGCGAGGAGACGCTGGTCTCGGGCGCGCTCACGGTCCTCGACGAGCGGCACGAGGGCGTGCCGGTGCTCGCGGACCTGCTCCAGGTGGTCAAGGACGCCCCGGACGCGCTGCGCCACCTGGCACTGGACCGTGGCAATCTCGGCCGCTACCGGGACATCACCGAGGGCCTGGAGTCGTCGCTGACCGCCCTGCTGGGAGGCGGGCGGCTGGGCGACATGTTCGCGCGGCCCACGAGCGTCCCGATGGAGGTCGACCGGCCGGTCGTGTTCGACGTCTCGGCGATCGACGACAGCGAGGCGCTGCTGCAGGCCGCCGCGCTGCTGACGTGCTGGAGCTACGGCTTCGGCACCATCTCCGCGGTGCAGGCACTGGCCGACGCCGGCCTCGCCCCCCAGCGCCACTACTTCGTGATCATGGACGAGTTGTGGCGGGTCCTGCGCGCCGGGCGCGGCCTGGTCGACCGCGTCGACGCCCTGACCCGCCTCAACCGGCAGCGCGGTGTCGGCACCGCGATGATCACTCACACCATGAGTGACCTGCTCGCCCTCCCGACGGAGGAGGACCGGATGAAGGCCAAGGGCTTCGTGGAACGGGCCGGCATGGTCATCACGGGCGGTCTGCCGGAGGCGGAGATGCCACAGCTGACCCAGGTGGTGGGGATGAGCCGCGCCGAGCAGGAGATGGTCGTGGGCTGGTCCAGCCCACCGGCCTGGGACTCCTCGACGAACTCCGAGGCGGCCCCGCCCGGGCGCGGGAAGTTCCTGGTCAAGGTCGGCGGCCGGCCGGGCATCCCGGTCTCCGTGGAGCTCACCCAGGCGGAGCTGGCCATCAACGACACCAACCGGCGTTGGGCGGGCGTGCGATGACGGCCACCGAAGGGCGCCGGGGCCCGGTCTCCGAGGCCGGGCCGTTCATCGCGCTCGGCGTCCTGCTGCTGGTCGTGGCGAGCGCGGTCGGAGCATGGCTGGCCGCGCTGCTGGGGGCGAAGGCGGCGGGCGTACCGGCCCCGCCGGCCAACCCGTTCGCCTTCGTCATCGGGCTGTTCAACGGCTCCTACCGCTGGCCGGGCACGTACGCGACCGTGATCGCGGCCGCGGAGGCGGTCGTCGTCGTCCTGGCCGCCGTGCTCGCCGCCTGGCGCACGACCCGCCGGCGCAAGCGGCCGAAGGTCGACCGCGCCGGACGGCACCTCGGGCGGGGCAACGACCTGGCCCCGGTCAACCGCCGCGGCGCGGCCGCGACAGCCGCCCGGCTGGGCACCAAGTCGGACCTGCCCGGCGTGTTCATCGGACGGTCGATCCCCGGCGGCCAGCAGCTGTTCGGCAGTTGGGAGGACATGCACGTCGACATCTGGGGGCCGCGCACCGGCAAGACCACCCGCCGCGCGATCCCCGCGATCTGCGACGCGCCCGGCGCGGTGCTGGCGACCTCCAACAAGCGCGACATCGTGGACGCGACCAGGGGCGTGCGCGAGGCCACGGGCAAGACGTGGGTGTTCGACCCGCAGAACCGCGCGGGTGAGAGCCCCACCTGGTGGTGGAACCCCCTCAGCTACGTCACCTCCGTGGCCAACGCGCGGAAGATGGCGGCCCACTTCGCCAGCGGCTCCTCCGACGCCGGCGCGAAGACCGACGCCTACTTCACCCCCGCCGGCCAGGACCTGCTCGCGTACCTGATGCTCGCCGCCGCGGTCGACGGCAAGCCCATCACCCAGGTCTACACCTGGCTGACCCGGCCCAAGGACGACACCCCCGAGCGGATCCTGCGCCAGGCCGGCCACCACCTGCCGGCCGACTCGCTGAACGGCGTGATCACCGCGCCGGAGAAGCAGCGCGGCGGCATCTACGGAACCGCCATGCAGATGGCCTCCTGCCTGGTGAACCCGGCGGTCCACCCCTGGATCACCCCCGGGCGCGGCCCGGCCCGGCCCGAGTTCAGCCCGGCGGACTTCGCGGTGAGCACCGACACCCTGTACTCGCTCTCCCGCGAGGGCAAGGACAGCGCGGGCCCGCTGGTGACCGCCCTCACCGTCGCCGTCGTCGAGGCGGCCGAGGAGGCCGCCACGACCATGCCGGGCGGGCGCCTGTCCGTCCCCATCGTCGGGGTGCTGGACGAGGCCGCCAACGTCTGCCGGTGGGCCGACCTGCCCGACCTGTACTCGCACTACGGTTCGCGCGGCATCATCCTCATGACGATCCTGCAGTCCTGGGACCAGGGCGTGGAGGTCTGGGGCGAGAAGGGCATGGGCAAGCTCTGGTCCAGCGCGAACCGCCGCGTGTACGGCGGCGGCGTCTCCGACGCCAAGTTCCTCGGAGACCTCAGCACGCTGGCCGGCGAGTACGAGGTCGACACCTACTCGGCGTCCTACGGCGCCAACCAGGGCGGCGGGCTGTTCGGCGGCCGCTCCACCAGCCACAGCACCCGGCGCGAGCGCGTGCTCGACGTCTCCGACCTCGCGGCGATGCCGCCCGGCCGGGCGCTGCTCCTGGCCTCCGGCGCGCCGCCCGCGCTGGTGGAGACCGTGCCGTGGTGGGAGACCAGGCACGCCGAGGCGGTCAAGGCCTCGCTGTCCAAGTACGACCCGGGGGCACGGTCGTGAGCGACGACGACTTCGACCTGTGGGACGACGAGGACGAGGACGAGGAGGCGCCGCCGGAGCCGGTGTTCGGAACCGTCGAGGAGTTCGTCGTCGACTACCTCGCCCCGATGGTGGCCCGGCGCCTCAACGGGGTGACGCTCACCTGGTGCCCGGACTGGTGGCTGCACGCGGAGGCGATCTCCCGGCTGAACGCGATGTGGCGCGCGTGGGAGAGCCTGCGCCTGGACCCGGCGCTCGGGATGTCCACCTGGTGGATCCACCACGCGGACCCGCAACTGCACGTCCTGCTGGACCCGGACAGCGGCCCGTTCAGCGCGTGCTCCCCGGTCGAGGGCCACTCCGAGCACCCGCCGCAGCCGCTGCCGACCAACCCGGCGGACCCGCGGATGTGGCTCGGTACGGCCTTCAGCACCACGGCGGCCGCCGAGCGGATCCCCGAGGACTGACGGCGCACCGCTGACGGCGGTGGGTTCCGGGACCACGAGGTCCCGGAACCCACCGCCGTCCTCCGTCTACCCCCCGAGGCCGTTGCCCTTCCCCCTGGCCGTGCCGCGGTGCGCCCCGGGAGCCGCGGTGCCCGGGGCGGCCGGGGGCGTCGCCGACGTCCGTCCGAGGGTCCGGTCGATGCGCTTGCCGGCTTCCTTTTCCGTCGGGCCGAGCGCCGTCCGCGCCCCCTGGGACAGCCGCTGCTTGCCCCTGGCGGCTTTGGCGTCGAGGGCCCTCTGGGAACCCTTGCGGCGCCCGGACGCCGATGCGGCCCGGCCCTGGGCCGGGCGCGCCGGGGCCGGCGTGGGGGCGGGGGCGGGGGCGGGGGCGGCCGGGGCGGCCGGCCCCTCCGGGACGGGCGGCGCGGTCCCGGCACCGGCGGCGGTGCCCGCGGCCGGTGGGGTGGTGGAGTACCCGGCCCACTGCGGGTCGTCGCCCCAGTCGCTCTGGTGCGCCTCGGTCACCTGTTCCCTGGTCATGCCCGGGGGCAGGGCACTCGGGTCGCTCGAATCGCTCGCCGCCAGGCGGTCGGCCTGGGCCTCGACGACGACCGCGGCGCGACTGTCGATGTCCGCCGAAGCCCGCAGCTGGTCCGCGCCCTTGGCCAGGCCGTCGATCCTCGCCTCCTGCCGGGCTGCGGCCTTCGGCGTCACGGGCTGCGGTCCCGACTTGATCTGCGCGATCCTGTCCTCGTTCCGCAGAGCCCGGTCGTTCTTCTCCAGCGCCCGACGTTGGAGTTCCAGCGCCTGCCGGCGCACGTGGTCCGGTTCGCTCTTCTCCCCGACGTCGGCCATGCTCTCCAACGCGCGCGCCGCCTCGGCCCGGTCGACGTCCCCGTGCAGCTCCATGCCGTAGTGGTTGACGAGCTGTTCGTTCACCGCGTCGAGCGCCTGGTCCCGGGCCGCCCCGTGCTGCCAGCCGTTGACCTCGCTCCACACCCCGGCGGCCTCGGCCGGGCTCGCCTCGGCCATCCAGCCCTGGTCCAGCCGGGCACGCAGTGACGCTCCGGCGTACACCAGGTCCGGGTCCTCACCACGCTGCTCGGCCTCCACGGCCTGCCCGTGCAGGCTCAGCCGCGCCTGGTGCAGACGCTCGCGCACGATCTCCCGCTGGAGGGCGTCGACCTGCCGGGTGTGCTCCCCCTCCGGCAACTCGGCCGGATCCGTGTCCGCCAGGCGGTCCCGTGCCTCCTGCCACTTCTCCGCGCGCTCACCGGCCCGCCGGTGCTCGGCGCCGACCGCGTGCAGGACCTCCCCGGCGCCGGCCTCCTCCGCGCCGGACACCACCCGGCGCTGGCGCTCCTCCGCGGCGTCGAGGATCTCCGGGACCCGCCGCGCCTCCACCACGGCGAGCGGATCCCGGCCGCCGACGGGGCCGCCCGTGTTCTCGTAGACGCGGATCACCAGGTTGTCGCCGAGCGGCGCGTCCGATCCGGCGGCCCACTGCTCGTGGGCGTGGGCGGCGACGAGGTCGGGGGCTTCCCAGTCGTGCCCGCGGACCTCGCCGGTGGCCAGCTGGGTGTCCGATGCCGGGTCCTCGATGACGTACAGGTAGCTGCTCTGACCGCTCTCGGCGGCCGCCTCCCGGCCGGCCCGCGCCCTCTCGTGCAGGTTCGGGTCGGACAGGGCGATGGCCCGCGACAGGTCCTGCACCGGCAGCATCTCGTCCGGGACGAGCAGTCCGTACTTCTCGTGGATCTTGGCCCGCATGTGGTGCAGCGCGGCGGCGGCCTGCGGATCGGAGCCGCCCCACTCGTAGGCCGTCTGCCAGGCCTGGCCGAGCGGGCGCATCCCCTCGGGAGTCGGTTCCAGGTCGTCCCAGAACCGTTGGTCGTAGGGCGCCCGCAGCCACGGCTCCGCGGCGGCGCGCTCGCGCCAGTGCTTCTCGGCCGCCGCCTCCCGTTCGCGCTCCCACCGCTCGTGGCGCGCCCGGGCGGCGTTCTCGGCGGCCATGGTGGCCAGCGTCAGGGCCAGCTTGACCATCGCGTCGGCGCTGTTGGCGACGGCCATCTCGACCTCACCGCTGTGTACCCGCTCGTACGGGTCGATCACGTCAATCCCCTCCCTCGTCGCCGTGGCGCGCCACGGCGTCCCGTCCGCGCGCCGCCATCAGATCTCCGCACCACTACCCCGGGCGGGCGCGGCCGCCGTCGGCGCGGGCCGGGCCGGATCGGGCGGCGCCGCCGCGGGCGCGGCCACACCGGCCACCGGCTTCATCCCCAGGGAGGCGAGGTCGACCTGGGCACGGCCCGCGGCCTTCTCGGCCGCCGCGGCCGGAGCGGGCTGCGCCGCCGCCTCGCCCTGACGCCCGGCGGCGAACTCGCCGGCCGCGGTCGCGAACCTGGTCAGCAGCCGCTGGGTCACCCGGTCGGTCTCGAAGGTCCGCGCCAGTCGAGCCGTCGCCTTGGAGGCCACGTCGGCGGTGTCCCGGAGCACGGATCCGAAGAACTCCCGCCAGCGCCCGTCCTTGGAGATCTCCGGGTAGTGGTCCCCGGCGACCTCCTTGACGACCGCCTGGATCCGGTCGGGTCCCTCCACGGCCTTCTTCAGGTCCTGCCAGGCCCGCCCGGGCTCGGACCTGGCGTAGTGCTGCGCCATCTGCTGCTGGGCCTGCTTGAACGCGCCCTTGTACCGGCGGGCCAGTTCGGGGAACACCTTGTCCGCCCGCGCGAGGTCCGTCCGCTCGGGCACCGGCGGCTGGGACGGCTCGGACGGGGCCGGGACGTCGTCGTCGAGGCCCAGGGCGGCCCGGGTCTTCGCGAGGGCAGTCATGTGGGCGTCGAACTCCCGGGCCACGAGGTCGGCGGCGTCGGGTGACAGGCGTTCGGAGAGGTACAGCCGGAACGCGCCGAAGGAGCTGTGCAGGTCGTCGTAGACGAGGTCGCCGAAGGCGGAGGTCGGCTCGTCCGTGGCCTCCGGCTCGTCCGCCGCCTCCGGTGCGGACACCGCCTCCGGTACCTCGGCGGCGACGGACCCGTCGGTACCGGGCCGGTCTATCGGGGGTTCGATCCTGGCATCTGTCACAGCGGTTCCTTCCGGTGATCCTCACTGGCCAGCGTATGGTGACGGCGAATCAGCGTCCCGCTCCGGGGCGCCGCCGCATCAGCGGGTACGGCCTGTTCCGCTCAAGCCGGCCGGTCCCCGTGCTGGTCGAGTGCCATCGCCAGCAAGGAGACCGCGTACGTCTCGTCCTCGGCGAGCCAGGGCAGGCCGTCGTCGGAGTCGATGACCGCCCGGCCGTCGATGAACGACGCCCAGCCGGCGCCGGACGTCTCGACCCATCCGGCCAGCTGCCGGTCCCGCCTGCGCACGGCGAACACGGTGCGGTCGTCCCAGCCCTCGATCAGGAACGCGCCGTTCTGCGCACTCCAGGTGGCGGTCGGGGCACCCAGGCCGCGCAGGACCGGCGCGGTCGACGTCCTCTCGGTGGCGAGCGCGAGGCGCAGCCGCTCCGGTGAACCGGCGGTGTCCGGCTTCGCGACAGACGCTCCACCCGATTCGACGCGCGGCGGTTTCGGGGGGGAGGCGGCCCGGGGGGCCGCGGTGCCAAAGGCCGCACCGGGCGGCGAGGGCCCCGGCGAGGTTGCCGGGCG
>NZ_JBHWBZ010000064.1:49940-57303 GCF_042735475.1 Kitasatospora sp. NPDC059577
TCCGGGCGGGGGCCCGGGTGGGGGAGCCGCCCCCCGCCGACACCCGGGCCCCCGGGCCCCGGCCGCGGGGATACACCACCCGCCCGCCCGGCCCCCCGCCCTCCCGGGGGCGCGCCGCCCGCCCCCCCCACCGGGTACCCCGGCGTTCCCCGCATCCGCCCCACCCGCCCCCCCCATGCCCCCCCCCGACCAATCGGAAGGGGTGTCGGGAGCGGTCGAGGTGTCTCCTGAACCGGCCCCCGATTCGACGCGCGTCGATTCCGGGGCGGAGCCGCCCGGGGCTGCCGCGATCCCATCGGACGCACTGGCCGGCACGGTCCGGGCAGTGGAGGCCGGTGGTGTCGGTGCGTCGCCCGCCGCCTGCGCGGGGGTGGGGGAAGTCGGGGCCGCGGGGCCACCGGAAACGACGCGCGTCGATTCCGGTGAGACCTCGTCGACGCTGGTCGCGGCGGCGAGGTCCAGGGCGGAGACGGGGCCGGCCTCCGCTGGAGCCGGTCCGTCGGCGCCGGCGGGCGTGGGGGACGGGACGGCCGTGGCCGGAGCGCGGCTCGAATCGCCGCGCGTCGATTCGAGGAGGCCGTCGCCGCGGGCCGCGGCACCGGGCAATCCGACGCGCGTCGATTCCACCGGAGCGCCCTCACCGCCAGCCGAGGGGCCCGCGGAGTCCTCCCCGGCGGCGCCCTCCACGCGGGCGGCCACCATCTCGTGGCGCAGTACGTGAGCCCTGCGCACCAGGGCCTGCGCCGCGCTGATGACACTGCTCTCCAACAGGCCCAGCGCCCGGTCGCCACTCGCGTCCGGCCCACCCCGGCCGGCCTCGCCGAGCCGCTCCAGATAGCGGGCCGCGCTGCGCCGTATGCCGTCGGCCAGGCCCAGCAGCTCCTGGTCACCATCCTCCGCCGGGTCCGGAATTTCGACGCGCGACGAAATGAGGGCTTCCGCGACGGCGTTGCGCTGCTCTTCGGCGCGGCGTCGGCGGTAGGCCTTCGAGGAGCAGGAGCGGCCGCAGTAGACGGGCCGGCGGCCGGGGCCTGTGGCCCGCAACGGGGTGCCGCACTCCGGGCACGACGGCCCGGGGCCGGCGGGGGCGATTGCCCGCGCGTCCTTTTCCTCGGAGGTGTCGATTCCGCGCGCGTCGATTCCGCGTGAGAGGCCGGAGCCCCGTGCGTCGATTGCGTCCGAGGGGCCGGAGCCCCGTGCGTCGATTCCCCCGATGGAGCCGATTCCGCGCGAGTCGAAACTCTGTTCCATGGTCCGGGATCGTAGCCGTCTGCCCCGACAGGCCACGACCGGTTTGACGACCGCGCCCTGACACGCCGTCGGCCCGTCCGGAGACCGCGGTTCGCCCGGCGGCGGGTCAGGACGGCACGGCCGCGAAGAGACGCGCACCCAGCACGCACGGAGACAGACCGAGCCCGAACCCGCGGATTCCCGGGTACGGGTGCGACGGGTCAGTCCCGGTCATCCGGTACTGCCGAGGCGGCCAGACCGCCGGGACCGAGGCGACGGCGCGAAGCGGGTACGGCGGGCCGCTCGACGACGGGCCGCTCCATGACCGGGGCACGTTCGACGGCGAGCCGACGGGCCTGGCCGTCCGCCGGAACGGTCGTGGCGTCGGTTTGCTCGGAGGAAGGCAGCCACAACGGGCGCCGGCCAGAACTCATGACGGCCAGTCTCCCAGTTCCCACACCGTCCGCCGCCCGACCGCCCAACGTCCGACGGAACCGCTCGGCCGGGGCTCCGCGACACGACCCCGCAGCCCTACAGCTCCACGTCCATCCAGGCGACGTCGTTCAGCTCGACGTCGAGCCCGGCGGCGCGACGCCCGCCGTCCCCGAAGTAGTGCTCCCGCAAGGCGTCCGCGAGCAACGCCTCCTGCTCCGCCTGCGGAGCCCCGGCATCCCGCGCCGCGTAGAGACGGCGTGCCACCTCACCGGGCATCTGCTGCGTGATCACCCGGGGACGGGGGTCGTCCGTGGAGCCCCCGGCCGCGCTGAAACCGAACGTCGCGGAGATGTGCAGCATGAACCCCCGCTGCTCGGCCGCACGCCGCACACGCTGCCTCACTCGCGGCTGCCAAGCCGCCCGGACCTTTCTCTCGATGGCCTCGGCGGCAGCCGGCTTCGGGACCGCCTGCCCTTTGAGCCAGCGCTGCACGGTGCGCTGGGAGACACCCAGGTCGGTCGCGAGCCGCTTGGTCGAGCCCTTGGCCCCTCTGAGGAGGAACCGCATCCGGGCCTGGACGGACTGCGGGATCGGACGAGTCCGCTCGGCGCGCTCCAGACCCTCGTCGATCTCCCGGCTCACGCTGCTTCCTTCCCGGCCGCCGAAGCGGCGGCTACTGCTGGCTGATGGTCATGGTGCGGGCCCGTTCCCCGGTCCGGCTACTCGTCGTGGGAGACCCGGCCACCGCTCTTGATGTGCCGACCGGGATTGACTCCGTCCGCGAGCAGCTCCAGGACTTCCGGCATCGGCCGGGAGCCCTCGAACTTCACGTGCCCGGGCGACACACCCAGGCGCAGCGCGGTGGTGAGGGTGCCGTCGGGGCGGGCGAGGACGTCCGGGGCGTCCGGGCCGGGGGAGGCGAAGACGGCGCAGTCGGAGAGGACGGCGAAGGCGTGCAGGCCGGTCTCGACGGCCATCTTGCGCAGCTTGCGGTGGAAGTCGACGGTGGCGGTGTCGATGACCAGGGCCCGCATCAGCGGGTCCCAGGTCGGGCGTTCCAGGGCGGCCCAGCGCTGGCCGGGCCGGTAGCCGTGTCCTCGGGGGCGCTCGCGGAACTTGCCGACGGTGCCCTTCGCGGTCTGCTTGATCGCGGTCAGGACCGCCAGTTCCGCCGCGTCGCCCTGACGCAGGCCGGCCATGGCGTCCAGGAACGCGAACGGGTCGTGGCCGGCGAGATCGAGCGGGACACCCAGGGCTGCCATCGTGTCCAGGTAGGCCTGGCGCAGGCGCTTGTGCCACGGATCGAGGTACGGGCCGGACTCGTGGCGCAGCCAGCCCTCGGCCGGCCGCACCTCGGCGCCGAGCTCGACGGCGTAGGCGACCTTCACCGTCGAATACCAGGCCGGTCCGGTCGGGCGGGAGCCGTCCGGCGTGAACGGGCTCGGGAGCAGCGGGTCGGTCTCCACGTGTGAGAGGTCGACCAGCCAGCTGCCGGGGATCTTCTTGTCGAAGGCCGGGCTGAGCTCGTGCACCGGCTTGCTGAGAGGAAGCGTCAGCCTGCCCGCGGCCGCGAGGAAGGCCATGTTCACATCGAGGCCGACCGCGTACGGCGCGGCCTGCTCGTTCTCGCCGAAGGGGCGGTGCCAGTCCCAGGCCTCCGTGACCAGCTCGCCGTCCGCTTCGCGGTCCTCGGCGAGCGGGTGCACATCTGGGACCTCCGGCGGAGCGGGGTCGAACGCCTCCTTGGGCCGGGAGCCCTCCACCGGGCCGGAGGCCCAGCCCGCCTCGGTGCGTACCGCCCGAGTCGGCGGGCGCAGCGCGGTGACGAGTTCGAGGCCGCAGACGGCGGTGGAGCCGCGGGGGGTGAGGACGCGGGTGGCGTAGGTGCCGAGCAGGCGGGCCAGGGCCGGGGCGTCCAGGCCGTCGGGGATCTGCCAGCCGCCGGAGGCGAGGGCGCCCCAGGCGGGGACGCACAGCTGGACGCATACGCGCTTGCCGTCCTCGGGGGTGCGGTAGACGCGGGCCCAGGGGCCGAGGCCGCGCTGGGTGAGCAGCCAGCCGGCCTTGGTCAGGGCCTTCACCTGCTTGTGGGAGTCGGGCAGGCGGCCCAGGCGCGGCACGAACTCGGTCTTCTCGTCCCGGCCCATCGGCGGCAGGCCGAGCTCGGCGAGGGCGGCGTCGGTCAGCACCACCAGGGCGTCGCCGTCCTTGCCGTGCCGGTGCAGCCGGCCCTGACCGAGCTTCGTCTCCAGCGCCCACTCGACCACGTCGGCGAGTGTCCGCCCACCCGGCGCGGCCGGTGCGGGGGTGCCGTCGGCCAGGTAGGCCGCCAGGCCCCGCCCGTCCTGGGCGGTGTCCACGACCGCGAGCGGCCCGGACGGGAAGCGCGCGGCAGCCGCCGCTTCCCAGTCGGTCGCTCCCGCAGCCGTGGCGGTCTTCGCCGGGGTCTTGCGGGCGCGTGAGGGCTGTGAGGGAGCGGCCGGCCGCGACGTGCCGGTGGGGCGCGGCGCAGCCACCGGCGCGCTCCGGTGGGGCGCTCCGGCCGGGGGTGCCGGGATCTGCGGAGCGGGCCGGTGGACGGTCGTGTCGGCGGCCGGTGGGGCTGAGGCCGGCACGGCCGTGCACCGGCCGCTCATGTGCACCGGGCGGCCGCCGGAGCGGTACGGAGTCGGGCGCCCGCACCGTACGCACGGCGCGGGCGGCTCGGTGACGAGCTCCCCGGACGGGGAGCGGTCGAGCTCCACGGCCTGGTCCTGCTGCCCGCCGAACGCCGCCGGGACCACCGGGGCCGGGGCGGGAGCGGGGGAGACGGAAACCCGGGCCTCAGCAGGCTCCGCCGTGGCGGCGGGCTGCGCGGGCTCAGCCGCACCGGCCGTATCCGCAGGGCTCGAGGGCGGAGAAAGGACGAGGCCGGTGGCCTGCGCCCGGTGCAGCCATTCGGTGGGCTCCACGGTGCCGTGCCGCAGCGCCAGCGTCGCGAGGAACCGGATGTAGACCTCGCGCTTGGGCGGCCGGGGCTGCGTCGTCCCGGCCTCCCACCGCACGATCGTCTCCCGGCGGGTCTTCAGCGCGGCCGCCAGCTCCTCCTGCGTGTACTCGCCGAGCTTGCGCAGCCGCTCCCGCTCCGCAGGCATCGGCAGGTCCTCCACCAGGCGCGGACGCTCCAGCAGCGCGTCGATCGACGCGAACAGGTCATCACCCACGACCACACCTCCACCGCACACCCTAGTCTGAAAGTCACTTCTGGAACGCACATCGCTGGAGGCGCACCGAGACGTCCCTGGTGGTCTCAGGGGCGGATGCCTTGCTCAGGCGGCCGCCCGGTCGCTCCCGAGGTTCCACATGGTGTCCGGGCAGCTGGTCCGCACCTTGGAGGGGCAGCCAGGGCCGGGAGCCCGAGGCGGCCAAAGGGCCATTCCGAGCCCTGGAAGCCAGGCGTGCATTGACGGCCCTGGTCGCGCGATCGACCCCAGCCATTTCCGGGCGGCCATCACCTCGAGCGGCTGCGGTGTCCCGAACCGGATTCGCGGCATCGCCCGAAGCGGTACCGGACCGCTCGGATTCCACGCCGCCCGGATGAGGTCGGGCCGGGAGCCGGGGCCTGGCGGCCCATCCGCACCCCAGGCCCGCCGGGCGCCAGCCGTCCCCGAGGTGCAGCCTGATGTGGCAGGCGTCGCCCTTGCTCGTGGGCCACCGGAGCACGTCGCGCATCGCGCCCCGGGCCGTCCGGCCGGGAGCCGCTGCCGCTGGCGACAGCCGGGTCCCGGGGCTACTCCCGCCATCCGGCCGTGCCGACGGCGGGTAGTGGCGGTCTCGCCGTGTGACCCAGCGGTCTTCGCCAGGGCGCTTGCGGCGGAGGTCCGGTGGCGCCTGCTGTCGGCGCTCCACGGACAGCCCGCCGGCCCCAGGGGCCGACGGCCTCGCAACCGCGGCGCCGAACCCATGCCGACAGCCTGTCGGCCGGCAGCAACCGCCCGGTCATGCCGGGAGCGCGGAATCCAGGGCAGGCGAGGGATGTGACCCGGCCCGCGCACGGTGACCTCTGACGCCCCCAGCGCGAAGCCACCTCGGTCCTCCCCTGGCCCCACCCCCTGTACGACCAAAAGAGAGCGAGCTATGGCAATGCGCTTCGCTTATGGCGTTTTGAGGGGTCGTCATTCCGGGCCGGGCCGTGTATGCGCGTGTCCGTACGCTTGTCGCCGGGCCGCGTCTGCGGCAGGGCCGAGCCGCGCTGCCGACCGGTGTGCGGGGGTGGGCCGTCTCGACTGAGAGGAAGGAGCTGAAGTGGTTCGGGGGACACCTGGTCGTGCCCGCAAGCACTGCGTCAGTGTGCGTCTCAACGAGGAGGAGCTGGGGCGCTGGGAGGCGGCCCGGGACGCGACCGAGCGGAAGGAGCTGGGGGCGTGGACGCGTGCGGTCGTGGAGGAGGCTCTACAGGGCCATCCGGGGGTTCCGGGCGACGTGCCCAGGGTTCCGGAGGTCAATGAGGCGGCGTACGCGCAGCTGGTGCAGGCGGCGGCCCAGCTCAACGAGCTCGTGCGGCTGCTGCGCGGCAGCGGCCAGGCCGGCGCGGACATCGAGCAGGCGATCGCCGGTATAGGGGAGGCCGCGATGGCGGTACGCGGAATGGCGCCTGTCGAGCGGAAGCCCCGTCAGGGGTCCATATGATCGCGAAGATCACGAAAGGGCGCCGGGCATCGTCGGCCCTGCGCTACGACTTCGGCCCGGGCCGGCGTGAGGAACACGTCGACCCACGTCTGGTGGCGGGAAATGTGGTCGGCACTTCGAGCCAGGTGGCGGACATGATCGACCGCCACACCGCCTACCGCCAAGGCCTGTCCAGGCCCATCTGGCGATGCGCCCTT
The DNA here is from genome assembly GCF_042735475.1 of Kitasatospora sp. NPDC059577. Classification (NCBI taxonomy): domain Bacteria; kingdom Bacillati; phylum Actinomycetota; class Actinomycetes; order Kitasatosporales; family Streptomycetaceae; genus Kitasatospora; species Kitasatospora sp. NPDC059577. Next base: position 56,471 of record NZ_JBHWBZ010000064.1, read on the forward strand.
CGGACGGCCCCCGAGGACCGGATCATGGACGACGCCGAGTGGGGGAAGATCGCCGAGCACTACGTCCAGGCCATGGGCTACGGCCGCTGCCCATGGGTGGCGGTGCGTCACGGCGAGGACCACATCCACCTGACGATCAGCCGGCTCGGCTGGGACGGCACCCTCGTGCCGGACGGCTTCGACTTCAGGAAGTCCCGGCCGATCGTCCGCGGCATCGAACGCCGCCACCGACTCGTCAACGCGGAGCTGCGGAGCGACCGGATCGCCCCGCAGATCACCATGCAGGAACGCACCGCCAGCGAACGGCGCGGCAGCACGCATCCGGAGCGCGAGCAGGTTCGGTACCTGGTCAGGGTTGCCCGCGACACTGCGGGGGCCGGCGGTCGGCCCGCATTCGAGCAGGCGCTGGGGAAGGCCGGAGTCCTCTGGAGAGCCCACATCACCCCCGCCGGCGAGATGCGCGGCTACTCCTTCAGCGTCACAGGATGGCTGGACGCGGTGGGCACGCAGATCTGGGTGGCGGCCTCCAAGGTCGCCAAGGACCTGAGCTGGAACGAGCTGCGGGGCGCCCTCGATGGGGAACCTGCCAGGCCGGAGACGGCAGAACACTCATAGGGCGGGCCCTGCCCGTCGCTGGCGCTCCGGGCGGGCCCTGCCCGTCGCTGGCGCTCCGGGCGGGCCCTGGCCCGTCGCTGGCGCTCCGGGCGGGCCCTGCCCGTCGCTGGCGCTCCGGGCGGGCCCTGGCCCGTCGCTGGCGCTCCGGGCGGGCCCTGGCCCGTCGCTGGCGCTCCGGGCGGTTGGGGGTGGGGGCTCCTTTCGGTGCCCCCCCCCCC
>NZ_JBHWBZ010000064.1:57313-57892 GCF_042735475.1 Kitasatospora sp. NPDC059577
TGTGGGGTGGGGGTGCGGGGGCCTCGGGCTCTGTTTGGGGGGGGGGGGGGGGGGGGGGTGGGGGGGCCGTGCCCCCCCCCCCACCCCCCGGCGGGTCACTCCTGATCGGCACCAGGCTGCTTGACGTAGTGCTCCATCGGCGGGCCCATGATCAGGTCACCGGGGATGACCTTGATGCCCTTGAAACCCTTGTTGAAGGTGGGGATGCGGGCGAGAGCCGTGAAGGAGACGCGGCGCTTGTCACTGGGCAGGGCGGAGCCGTCCAGCCTGACGTTGGCCGGGACCGCTTCCGCGACCTTGTCCCGCATGGCGCGGGTCAGGTTCACCGTGTACTCGCTCTCGTGCACCTTGCCGGTCGGCAGCCCGTTGCCGTCCACCTCCTGAGTGACGACCTCGACCACGATGAACGCGTACTCCCCGCCCTTGTCGTACTTGCCGGTCACGAACCGCGTGATGATGCCGCTGTCGTAGCCGTTGTGACCGTTGAGGTGCGCCAGCTTCCAGGCTTCCGTGGCCATGTGTTCCTCCTTGAAGGGGATTCCTGATCGGTCCGGAGTCTCTGCCTTGCCCCGTCCGACA
>NZ_JBHWBZ010000065.1:0-23498 GCF_042735475.1 Kitasatospora sp. NPDC059577
GGCTACCAGCGGCACGATCGCGGCCGGCAGCATGTAGCCGGGCAGCGTCCGGGCCGCGCCGGCCCGGACGTCCGCCGGGTCGAGCGGGCCGTCGGTGACCACGTAGGCGACCAGGCGCAGTCCGTCCTCGTCCGGCAGGACGGCGGCCTGCAGGACCGCCGGGTGGGCGGTCAGGGCGCTTTCGATCTCGCCGAGTTCGATCCGGAAGCCGCGGATCTTGACCTGGTGGTCGGTGCGGCCCAGGAACTCCAAGCCGCCGTCGCGGGTGCGGCGGACCAGGTCGCCGGTGCGGTACATCCTCCCTCCTTGCCCGCCGCCGGGCTGGGGGTACCTCCCGGCCGCCAGGCTGGGGGCGAGGGGCCCGTCCCCGGGCTCGAAGGGGCAGGCGACGAAGCGCTCCGCCGTCAGGCCCGGCCGCGCCAGGTAGCCCCGGGCCAGGCCGGCGCCGGCCAGGTACAGCTCCCCCGGCACCCCGACCGGGACGGGGTTGAGGTGCTCGTCCAGGACGTAGCCGCGGGTGCCCGCGACGGTGCGGCCGAGGACGGGCCGTTCGGTGGCGTCCAGCGGGTGGGTCAGGGCGTCGACCGTGCACTCGGTCGGGCCGTACAGGTTGTGGGTGGCGGTGTGCGGGGCCTCGCGCAGCCTGGTCCAGAGCGCCTGGCCGACGGCCTCGCCGCCCAGCAGCACCAGCGCGGGCGCGGGCTCCTCCAGCAGGCCCTCCTCGATCAGCTGCTCGGCGTAGGAGGGGGTGACCTCCAGCACGCCGATCCGGTGCTCCCGCACGTGGCGGACCAGGGCCCGGGCGTCGCGGCGCACGTCGCCGCCGATCAGGTGCAGTTCGTGGCCGGCGACCAGCCACAGCAGGCCGTCCCAGGAGGCGTCGAAGCAGAGCGAGGCGGTGAGCGCGACCCGCTGCCGGGCGACGCCCGCCTGTACTCCCGTGCGGTGCGCGGCGAGCAGGGCGGCGATGCTGCCGTGCGGGACGACGACGCCCTTGGGCCGGCCGGTGGAGCCGGAGGTGAAGATGAGGTAGGCGGCGTCGGCCGCCGTGGCCCGCGGGGCGGGGTTCGGCTGCGGGGCGGCCGGGTCCCCGGCGAGGCCGGTCACGTCCCCGGTGAGGTCGAGCACCCGGTGCCCGTCGAGCGCCGCCGGCAGCGGCCAGCGGTCGTCGGTCAGCACGAGTGCCGGTCGGGCCTCGGCCAGGGTGTGGGCGGTGCGGTCGGCCGGGTGGTCGGCGTCCAGCGGCAGGTGGGCGCCGCCGGCCTTGAGCACGGCCAGGATCGACACCACGCTCTCGACCGACCTCGGCAGCGCGAGGGCGACCACGGACTCGGGGCCGACGCCCGCCGCGATCAGCCGGTGCGCGAGCCGGTTGGCCCGGGCGTTCAGCTCGGCGAAGGTCAGCGCGGTGTCACCGCACACCAGGGCCACGGCCTCCGGGGTCCCGGCCGCCTGCGCCTCGAAGGCGGCCGGCAGCAGCGGCACCTGCTCGGGCAGCGGCGGGCGGCCGCCGACCTCGACCCGCTCGTCGGCGGGCAGCACGTCCAGCTCGGCGACCGGGCGGCCGGGGTCGTCCGCGACCTGACGCAGGATCGCCCCCAGGGCGGCGGCCAGCCGTTCGGCGCTCTCGCGGTCGAAGAGGTCGGTGGCGTACTCCAGGACGCCGGCCAGGCCCGCGGCGGCGCCGTCGGCGCCCTGCCGCTCGACCAGCCGCAGGGTGAGGTCGAAGGTGGCGGTGCCGAAGTCGACCGGCTCCTCCGTCACCGTCACCCCGGCGAGGTCGGGGCCGTCCTCGGCGGCGCCCGCGAAGGCGATCATCACCTGGAACAGCGGGGTGCAGGCGGTCGACCGGGTCGGGTTGAGCTCCTCCACCAGGCGCTCGAAGGGCACGTCCTGGTGGGCGTGGGCGGCCGGGTCGGTCTCCCGGATGCGGCCCAGCAGTTCGGCGAAGGCGGGGCGGCCGGAGAGGTCGGTGCGCAGCACCAGGGTGTTGGCGAAGAAGCCGACCAGGTCGTCCAGGGCCTCGTCGGACCGCCCGGCCAGCGGGGTGCCGATGGGCAGGTCGGTGCCCGCGCCGAAGCGGTGCAGAAGGGTGGCGTACGCGGCGCGCAGGACCATGAAGAGGGTCACGCCGTGGTCGGCGGCGAGCGCGGTGAGCCGGGTGTGCAGGGCCGCGTCGAACTCCAGCGGGACGACCGCGCCGCCGTGGCCGGCGACCGGCGGGCGGGGGCGGTCCGCCGGCAGCGGCAGCTCTTCGGGGGCGCCGGCCAGGGCCTCGCGCCAGTGGGCGAGTTGGCGGGCGAGCAGGCTCTCCGGGTCGTCCTCGTCGCCGAGCAGCTCGCGCTGCCAGAGCGCGTAGTCGGCGTACTGGACGGGCAGCGGCTCCCACGACGGGGCCGTGCCGTCGCGGCGGGCGGCGTACGCCTCGGCGAGGTCGCGGTAGAGCGGGCCGAGCGAGGCGCCGTCACCGGCGATGTGGTGGACGACCAGGACCAGCACGTGCTCCTCGGCGCCCTCGCTCCGCAGGTAGGCGTGGACCGGGAGGTCCGCGGCGAGGTCGAAGGTGTGACCGGCGAGTTCGTCCGTCGGGCGGTCGGTGGCGGTGAGCAGGCCGCCGGTGGGAGCGGGCAGGACGCGCTGGTACGGGGTGCCGTCCTGCTCGCCGAACACGGTGCGCAGCGCCTCGTGCCGGTGCACGACGTCACCGAGCGCGGCCTCCAGGGCGGTGACGTCGAGCGGTCCGCGCAGCCGCAGGGCGAGGGTGACGTTGTAGGTGGCGGACGGGCCGTCGGCCTGCGCGAGGAACCAGAGGCGGCGCTGGGCGAAGGAGAGCGGCACCCGCTCGGGCCGGGCGACGGGGCGCAGCGCCGGGCGGGCCGGGGCGCCGGCCCCGGGGGTGCGGTCGGCGAGCCGTTCGACCAGGCCGGCGACGGTCGGGGCCTGGAAGAGGTCGCCGATGGAGAGCTCGATGCCGTGGTCGGCGCGGGCCCGGCCGGCGAGGCGGGTGGCCAGCAGCGAGTGGCCGCCGAGCGCGAAGAAGTCGTCGTCGATGGTGATGTCGTCGATGCCGAGCAGGTCGCCGAAGAGGTCGCACAGGGCCCGTTCGCGGTCGTCGCGCGGGGCGCGGCCGCTGTCGTCGGCGGCGAGGTCGGGAGCGGGCAGGGCCCTGCGGTCGACCTTGCCGTTGTTGTTGAGCGGCAGGGCGTCGAGGAGGACGACGGCGGCGGGGACCATGTAGCCGGGCAGGGTGGCGCCGGCGAAGGAGCGCAGCTCGTCGGCGGTGAGCGCGGCGTCGGCGGTGCAGTAGGCGACCAGCCGGGTGTCCCCGGGGCGGTCCTCGCGGGCGATCACGATGACCTGGCGGACGGCGGGGTGGCGGGAGAGCGCCGCCTCGATCTCGCCGAGTTCGATCCGGAAGCCGCGCAGCTTGACCTGGCCGTCGATCCGGCCGAGGAACTCCACCGCGCCGTCGGCGCGCAGCCGCACGAGGTCCCCGGTGCGGTACATCCTGAGCCCCTGCTCGCCGCCGGGGGCGAACGGGCAGGCGACGAAGCGTTCGGCGGTCAGGCCGGGCCGGTTGAGGTAGCCGCGGGCCAGGCCGGCGCCGGCGATGTACAACTCGCCGGGGACGCCGGGCGGGACGGGCTGCAGCCGGGCGTCGAGGACGTAGCTGCGCATGGCGTCGAGGGGGCCGCCGATCGGGACGCGCGGGCCTTCCAGGTCGGCGGCGGTGAGCGGGTGGTGGGTGGCGAAGGTGGTGGTCTCGGTGGGGCCGTAGACGTGGGCGAGCAGCAGGTCGGGGCAGGCGTCCAGGACGCGGCGCATCAGCACGCCGGAGGCGGCCTCGCCGCCGGTGAGGACGACGCGCAGGGCGGCGAAGGTCTCCGGGGCCTGTTCGGCGACGAGGTCGAACAGGGCCTTGGTGAGGAAGACCGCGGTGACGTCGTGCCGGGTGGTGACGGCGTGCAGGGCGGCGGCGTCGAGGGCCCCGGGCGGGGCGACCACGACGGTGCCGCCGGCCAGCAGGGGCGTCCAGATCTCGTGGGTGGCGGCGTCGAAGGCGTGCGGGGAGTGCAGCAGGACCCGCCGGTGGCTGCCGTCCTGCCAGCGGCGGTCGGCGGCGAGGTCGAGGACGTCGCGGTGGCGCACGGCGACGCCCTTGGGGCGCCCGGTGGAGCCGGAGGTGTACATCGCGTAGGCGAGCTGGTCCGGGTGGACGGGCACCTCGGGGCGGTGGGCGGGGGCGCCGGCGTCGTCGCCGGGGCGGACCACGACGGCCGTGTGCGGGAAGCCCGGGTCGGCGCGGTCGGTGAGCAACACGGGGGCGCCGGTGTCGGCGAGCACGTCGGCCATCCGCTCGGGCGGCAGGCCGGGGTGCATGGGGACGTAGCAGCCGCCGGCCTTGAGGACCGCGAGGGTGGCGACGACGACGTCGACGGAGCGTTCCATCAGCATCGCGACGGGGGTCTCGGTGCCGACGCCGAGGGTGGTCAGGTGGTGGGCGAGGCGGTTGGCCCTGGTGTCGAGTTCGGCGTAGTCGAGGGTGCCGCCGTCGTGGGCGAGGGCGACGGCGTCCGGGGTGCGGTCGGCCTGGCGCTCGAAGGACTCGGCGAGGGTGCCGGTCGGGCGGGGGGCGTCGGTGGCGTTCCACTCGACGAGGATGCGGGTGCGCTCCTCGGGGGCGAGGACGTCGAGGGTGCCGATGGGGGCGTGCGGGTCGGCGGCGGCGCCGGCCAGCAGCCGGCCCAGCCGGTCGGCCAGGGCGGTGACGGTGGTGTGGTCGTAGAGGTCGGCGGCGTACTCGACGGAGCCGGTGAGGCCGGCGGGGGTGCCGTCGGCGTGGTGGTGTTCGGCGATGCCGATGTTGAGGTCGAACTTGGCGACCCGCAGGCCGATCGGCTCGGGGGCCGACCGCAGTCCGGGCAGGTCGAGTCCGGCGTCCTGTCCGTGGTTCTGGAGCACCAGCAGGGTCTGGAACAGCGGGTGGCGGCCGAGCGCGCGGGGCGGGTTGAGTTCCTCCACCAGACGTTCGAAGGGGACGTCCTGGTGGGCGAAGGCGTCGAGCTGGGCCTCCCGGACCCGGCCGAGCAGTTCGGCGAAGCTCGGGTCGCCGGATGTGTCGGCCCGCAGCACCAGCGAGTTCACGAAGAAGCCGACCAGGTCGTCCAGGGCCTCGTCGGAGCGGCCGGCGACGCCGGTGCCGATCGGGATGTCGGTGCCGGCGCCGAGCCGGGTGAACAGCGCGGCCAGGCCGGCCTGGAGGACGGTGAACAGGGTGGTGCGGTGGGTGCGGGCGAGGTCGAGCAGGGCGGTGTGCAGGTCCGCGCCCCAGGCGAGGTCCACGGAGTCGGCGGCGCCGGTGGGGGTGGGCGGTCGGGGCCGGTCGGTGGGCAGCTCCAGTTCTTCCGGCAGGCCGGCCAGGGCCGCGCGCCAGTGGTCGAGTTGACGGGCGAGCAGGCTCTCGGGGTCGTGTTCGTCACCGAGCAGGTCGCGCTGCCAGAGCGCGTAGTCGGCGTACTGGATGGGCAGCGGCTCCCAGTCGGGGCCGCGGCCGGTGAGCCGGGCCCGGTAGGCGGTGGCGAGGTCGCGCAGCAGCGGGCCGAGCGACCAGCCGTCACCGGCGATGTGGTGCAGGACGACGAGCAGCACGTGCTCGGTCGGGGAGAGGGTGAACACCGTGACCCGGATGGGCGGTTCGCTGCTCAGGTCGAAGGTTTCGGCGGCGGCCGCGTCCCGGTGGGCGGGGTAGTCGGCCGGTGCGAGGTCCACCACCCGGAAGCGCGGCTGCGCCTCCTCGGCGGGCAGGATCCGTTGCACCGGGACTCCCCCGGCCACCGGGAACACCGTGCGGAGGGCCTCGTGCCGGGCGACCACGTCCGCCGTCGCTGCGCGCAGCGCGGCGGTGTCGAGCTCGCCGCGCAGGCGCAGGGCGAACGGCAGGTTGTACAGCGCGGTCGGCCCCTCGATCTGGTCGATCAGCCAGAGACGCTGTTGGGCGTACGAAACCGGGATCACGGTGCTTCCTCTACTCACGACACGGCACGGCACGGGGTGTTCGGGGCGGGGCGGTCGGACGGCGGTCCGGCAGTGGCCGGACGGCGTCCGGCGACGGTCGGACGGCGGTCAGACGGCGGCCAGGTCCGGCCGGACGCTGGGCCGGCAGTCCAGGACCTCGACCGGCTGTCCCATCGAGACGGCGATCCTGCGGTCGCCGCGGTACGGGTCCCGGCCGTGTGCGCAGAGCACGTTGTCGACCAGCATCACGTCGCCGACCTGCCAGCGCTCGCGCACGGTGGCGGCGTGGTACGCCTCGTTGAGGGCGTCGACGTCGGCGCGTCCGAGCGGCTCCGCGTCGCCGAATCCGGTGTTGAACGGCAGGCCGTCCGGGCCGAACTCGTCGGTCATCGCCTCGCGGATGTCCGGGTCGAGCGACCACTCGTTCCAGAACGCGAGGTGGTTGAACCAGACCTCCTCACCGGTGCCCGGGTGGTGGATGGTGGCGGGGCGCAGCTGGCTGGTGCGCAGGTTGCCGTCCGGCCGCCACTCGCAGGTGATGCCGTTCTCCCGGCAGTAGGCCTCGACCTCGGCCCGGTCCTCGGTGGCGAAGGCGGTGCGCCAGCCGAGGGAGACGTAGTCGGAGTAGTTGCGGGTGAGCGTCCAGCCGGTGGTCCGGCCGCGCTCGACCAGGTGTGCCGGCAGGTGGTCCAGCACCTGGCGGCAGTCGGCGGTCGGGGTGGCGCCGCCCTCCTCGGGGGCGGTCAGGCAGGCGAACAGCAGCCGGCCGGGGAAGGTGAGGGTGTAGCTGTTCTCGTTGTGCATCCGGATCGACTGGGCCGGCGGCAGGTCGGTGGAGGAGAAGACCCCGTTGCCGTAGTCGCTGCGCGGGGTGGCCTTCTCGCGGTAGGGGGTGCGCTCGGGGATGAGCACGTCGCGCACGGCCGCGACGTCCTCGGTGCTCGCGACCGGCAGGCCGCGCAGGAAGATCGTGCCGTGGCGGTGCAGGCCGGCGGTGAGTTCGGCCTCGTTCTCGCGCAGCCACTCGCAGGCCTCGCCGATGTCGGCGGTGCGCGGGGCGTGGGCGAGGGCCGGGCGGCCGGGGTTCAGTTCCCAGGTCGGCATGGTGGCGCTCACTGCTGGGCGAGGGAGGCGACCAGGCTGGCGGGCCTGATGTCGGTCCAGTTGGCCTCGATGTAGTCGAGGCAGCCCTGGCGGGTGTCCTCGCCGTGGACGGTGGTCCAGCCGGCCGGCACGTCGATCCAGACCGGCCACAGCGAGTGCTGGTTCTCGTGGTTGGCCAGCACCAGGTAGCCGGCGTTGTCGTCCTCGAACGGGTTGCTCATGGTGTCCTCCTTGGGTTGATTCGAAGGTACGGGCGGGCCCGGGCCCGGAAGGGCAGGAGGCGAGGCAGGAACGCGGCAGTTCGGTTCGCGCGACTGCCGCCGTCGGGCGCCGGTCAGCGCGGGATGAGGCGGACCGGGAAGTGGTCCAGGCCGAAGTTGATGATCGAGCGGTTGTGGGTGACCGGGCCGGTCGGCTCGATGGTGTCGACGCGCTCCAGCATCGCCGTGAACAGGGCGCCGAGTTCGGCCTTGGCCAGCGGTGCGCCGATGCAGTAGTGGGCGCCGAGGCCGAGGGCGAGGTGCTTGTTGGGGCTGCGGTCGAGCAGGATCTCCTCGGGGCGGTCGAAGGCCTCCGGGTCGCGGTTGGCGGACCACACCCAGACGGCGACCCGGTCGCCGCGCCGGATGGTGTGGCCGTCGAGTTCGGTGTCCCGGCTGGCGGTGCGCAGGGTGTGCAGTCCGACCGAGGTCCAGCGCAGGATCTCGTCCAGGGCGGAGTCCATGCCGACCTCGCCCCGTTGCAGCTTCCGCCACAGGTCGGGGTGCCGGACGAGGGTGTGGAGGCCCATGGCGGCGGTGTGGCGGACGGTCTGGACGCCGCCGACGACGATGTTGTCCAGGTTGAGGACGACGTCCTCGACCGGCAGCAGCTTGCCGCCGACCCGGTAGGTCGCCATCTTGCTGATCAGGTCGTCCCGCGGGTCGGTGCGGCGCAGCATCACCTGGTGCAGCAGGTACGGGATGAGCTGCTGGTGGCCGGCCCGGCGTTCCTCGGGGGTGTTGCCGAGGAACGCGACGTCGCAGACCCGTTCGACCATCTCGCGGTCCTTCTCGGGGACGTCCAGGAGGTCGCACATGACGGACAGCGGGAGGGCGGAGACGGCGTCGACGAGGTCCACCTCGCCGAGCTCGACGGCCTTCTCGACGATCGAGGAGGCGAGGTCGGTGATGCCGCGGACGGCGCCGCGCACCGGGCCGGGGGCGAAGAACGGGTTGGCGGGGGCGCGGAGTTCGCGGTGCCGGGGCGGGTCGGTGAGGGCCATCATCCGGCCGGAGCCGACCGGGACGTTACCCTCGCCGGCTCCGAGCAGGGAGCCCTGCTCGGAGCTGTAGAGGGCGGCGTCGCGCAGCACCTGCGCGGAGTGGCGGTAGGAGAGCACCGACCAGACCGGCCCGTCGTCGACGGTGTCGGTGCGGTGGACGGAGGCCTCCCGGCGCAGCTCGGCGATCAGGCCGGGGGTGTCGGGGCGGGCCCAGAGGTCGGGGTCGGTGAGGTCGACCGCGGTGGTGGTCAGCATGAGAACTCCGTCGTGGGCTGGGCGGCGGCGCCGGGCCGCGCGATGAGCGAGGTCAGGACGTCGACCGGGCCGGGCCCGTCGACGGTGGCGAGCAGGTGGCCGCCGGGGACGACGTGGTGGCCGGAGTTGCCGCGGGTGTGGACGGACCAGCCGTCGAGGCCGCCGGCGGTGAGGAGGGGGTCCTCGACGCCGACGACGGTGTGCAGGTGGGAGCCGATCGGCGGGTGCGGGCGCGGCCGGTAGGTGGCGACCACGTCCAGGTCGGTCCGGATGCCGCGCAGCGCGTGTTCCTTCAGGTCCGCTTCGCCCTCGACGAGTTCGCCCATGCCGGCGAGGCGGAGCAGGTCGTCGGCGGTGTGCCGGGGGCGGTCCCGGCCGGCCCAGGCGGCCGGCGGCGAGGCGGAGGCGGCGACGACCAGTTCGGGCCGCCGTTCGGCGGGCAGGGCCCGGGCGACCTCGTAGCCGAGCAGGGCGCCGAAGCTCTGCCCGTAGAAGCCGAACCGTCCGGTGAGGTGCGGGGTGAGGGCCTCCACGACGGCGTCGACCAGCAGGTCGAAGCTCGCGGGCATCGGGTGGCCGAGCCGGCCGCCGCGGGCCGGCGGGCGCACCGCCCAGACCTCGGCGGTCGGGGCGAGGGCGCGGGCGAGCGGGGTGTAGGCGGTGGCGTCGCCCCCGGCGTGCGGGAAGCAGAACAGCCGGAACGGGCGGTGCGGTTGGGGTACGGGGACGAACAGCCAGTCCCCCTCGACGCGGGGCCGGACCCGGGTGGCGGTGGTCATGCGCGGCTCACCGGGCCCGGGCGGTCAGCGCGGGCCGGGGGGCGGCGGTGCCGGCCTGTGTGGCCCGCTCGACGGTGGCGGTGAAGGCGGCCAGGTCGGCCGAGTCCAGCAGGTGGCGCAGCTGGAGCTCGATGCCGAGGCGGCGGCGCAGCAGGTGGACGACCCGCAGCGCGGCGAGCGAGTGGCCGCCGAGCGAGAAGAAGTCGTCGGTGGGCACCAGGCCGGTCACGCCGAGGACGGTGCTCCAGACCTCGGTGACCTGGTCGGCCAGTCCCCCGGTGCCCTCGGACGAGCCGGAGGCCGCGGAGCCGTCCGGCGCCGGCGCGGGCTCGGCCCCGGCGGCGGGGACGGGCAGCGCCGCCAGGTCGACCTTGCCGTTCGGGGTGAGCGGCATGGCGTCCAGCACGGTGATCACCGACGGCACCAGGTGGGCGGGCACGGTGGCCCGCAGCCGCTCGGTCAGTACGGCGGGGGTGACGGCGCCGGTGACGTAGCCGGCCAGCCTGCGGTCGCCGGGGGCCGGCTCGTACACGGTGACGGCGGCGGCCCGGACGCCCTCCAGCCGGGCCAGGGCGTGCTCGACCTCGCCGAGCTCGATCCGGAAGCCGCGCACCTTGACCTGCCGGTCGACCCGGCCGACGTACTCCAGCAGGCCGCCCGCGCCGCGCCGGGCCTGGTCGCCGGTGCGGTACATCCTCCCTCCGGGCCCGGCGGTCGGGTCGGCGACGAAGCGCTCGGCGGTCAGTCCGGGCCGGCCGACGTAGCCGTGGGCGAGCCCGGGCCCGGCCAGGTACAGCTCGCCGACCACGCCGTCGGCGACCGGGGCGAGCTTCTCGTCCAGCAGGTGGAGGCGCACGCCGGGCATCGGCTCGCCCAGGTGCGGGCCGGGGCCGCTGATCGGCGCGGTGACGGCCTCGACGGTGCATTCGGTGGGCCCGTACAGGTTGAGGGCGTCGATGCCGCCGTCGGCCAGTTCGCGCCAGGTGCGCTCGGGGACGGCTTCGCCGCCCATGAACAGCCGCGGCACCCGGGCGCCGGCGAGCGGCTCGCGCAGCAGCTCCCAGTGCGACGGCGTCAGGTCGAAGTCGGTGACGGCGTGCTCGGCCAGCAGGGCGGCCAGCCGGGCCGGGTCGGCGCGCTGCTCGTCGCCGATGACCAGGACGGTGTCGCCCCGGCAGATCCTGGTCCACTGCGGGACGGAGGCGTCGAAGGAGATGCTGGCGTTCCAGCCGACCACGCCGGGCTCGGCGCGGAGGGCTCCGGTGGCCTCCAGCCCCTCGATCAGTCCGGCGACGGCGCCGCGCGGCACCTCGACGCCCTTGGGGCGGCCGGTGGAGCCGGAGGTGTGGATGACGTAGGCCGGGTCGAGCGGGTGTGCCTGCTCCGGCAGTTCGGGCCCGTCGACGGCGGCGTCCGGGCGCAGCACCGGCACGCCCTCGGCGGCGGGGAGGCCGTCGACGCTGATCAGGGCGGCGAGGCGGGCGTCGGAGGCCATGAAGGCGAGCCGCTCGGCGGGGTAGGCCGGGTCGAGCGGGACGTAGGCGGCGCCGGCCCGCCAGACGGCGAGCAGGGCGACCGGCAGGTCGGCGGTGCGGCCGAGGTGGACGCCGACCCGGTCGCCGCGGCCGACGCCGAGGGCGCGCAGGGCGCGGGCCAGTCCGGCGGTGCGGCGGTCGAGGGCGGCGTAGTCGAGGCGGTCCGCGCCGGCGAGGACGGCGGTGCGCTCGGGGTGGGCGGCGACGGTGTCGCGCAGGCGCTGCAGCAGGTCGGTCATGGCGGGTCCTCAGAGGTCTCGGGCGGCGGCGGCCATGGCGTGCAGGGCGGCCGTGTAGGTGTCGATGAACTGCTCGGCGGTGCTGTCGTCGACCAGGGAGCGCTGGTGGTCCACGGCGAGCAGCACGCGCTGGGAGACCGGGTCCTGGATCAGCGAGGCGCCGAAGGCGAAGCTGTTGGGTTCGTGGCGCAGGGTCGGCTCGCAGCCGATCCGGCCGTCCACGATGCGGGCCGAGCTGAGCCGGCCCAGGGCGTGGAAGCGCAGGAAGCCGAACTGGGTGTCCAGCGCGGTGTCGGTCATCAGCCGGGCGAGGCGGGCGAAGGGCACCCGGCGGTGCGGCATCATGTCGAGCTCCTCCCGGTGGACCTCGCGGGCCAGGGCGAGCAGGTCGTCGGTGGGCTCGCAGCTCAGCGGGACGGTGTTGAGGAACAGTCCGTACACCTCGGTGCCGCCGAGCCGTTCCAGCCGGCCGTTGACGGCCAGGCCGGTGGTGACGCGCGGGCGCCCGGTGATGGCGGCGAGGGCGTGCAGGTGGGCGGCGAGCGCGACCGACTTGACCGGCACGGCGAGCGTCTCGGCGACCAGCCGCAGCTGTCCGGGCGCTTCGGGCAGCACCCGTTCGACGGTGCGCGACAGCTCGTGCACGTCCTCGCTGCCGGGGAACAGCTGGCCGCTGGCGCCGGACAGCCGCTCGCGCCAGTACGCCAGCGACCGTTCGTCCCGGGCCGCTTCCCGTTCGACGACCACGAAGTCGCGGAAGGCGGTGCGCGGCGGCGGGGTGGGGGCGCCGAGCGGGTCGGCGGCGAGGGCGGTGTGGCGCTCCAGGATCTCGGTGAGCAGCGAGGTGAAGCTCCAGCCGTCCAGGATCGCGTGGTGCTCCGAGACGGTGAGCTGGAAGGCGTCCTCGGCGAGGCGCTGCACGGTGATCCGGAACAGCGGCGGCGCGGTGAGGTCGAAGGGGGTCAGGCGGTGGGCGTCGAAGACCTCCCGGACGGCCGTGTCCTGGTCGGGTTCGCCGCGCAGGTCGGCGAATTCGACGGGGGCGGGCAGCCGGCCGTGGACGAGCTGCAGCGGTTCGCCGTAGCCGGACAGGTCGAGGCCGGTGCGCAGGACGGCGTGCCGGTCCATCGCCTCGGCGACGGAGCGGCGGAAGGCCTGTTCGTCGAGGTCGCCGGAGATCCGGTAGGAGTTGACGTTGTGGTAGCTGTCGGTGCCGCCGGCGATCTCCATGTGGAAGACCATGGAGAGCTGCATGGACACCATGGGGTAGGCGTCGGCGAGGCCGGGCGGCAGGTCGGCGCGGTCCTCGGGGGTGATCAGGGCGAAGGGTTCGCGGGCCTCGGCGCCGCCGGTGACGGGCTCGGCCCGCGGCAGCAGGGCGGCGACGGTGGGGGCGTCGAAGACGTCCCGCAGGCTCACCCCCCAGCCGCGTTCGTGCAGCGCGCCGGCCAGTTGGACGGCCCGGATGGAGTCCCCGCCGAGGTGGAAGAAGTCGTCGTGGACGCCGATGCCGTCGACCCCGAGGACCTCCGTCCAGACGGCGGCGAAGGCCTCCTCCTCCGGGGTGCGCGGCTCGACGTGGCGGCCTCCGGTGGCCGTGCTGCGCTGGCCGGGGGCGGGCAGCGCCCCGCGGTCGACCTTGCCGTTGACGGTGAGCGGCAGGGACTCCAGCACGGTGTAGCTCGCCGGGACCATGTACGGCGGGAGCGAGCGGCCGAGGAAGGCGCGGACGTCGGCGGGTTCGCGCCCGGTGACGTACGCCGCGAGGCGGTCCTCGTGCACGGTGACCACGCAGGCGTCGACGTCCGGGTGGGCGGCGAGGGCGTTCTCGATCTCGCCGAGTTCGATCCGGAAGCCGCGCAGCTTGACCTGGAAGTCGGCGCGGCCGATGTACTCCAGGCCGCCGTCGGGCAGTCGGCGGGCGACGTCGCCGGTGCGGTAGAGCCGGGCTCCGGGCGGGCCGTAGGGGTCGGCGACGAAGCGGCCGGCGGTGAGGCCGGGGCGGCCCCAGTAGCCGTGGGCGAGGCTGCCGCCGCCGATGTACAGCTCGCCGGCCGCGCCGGGCGGGCAGGGCCGCAGCCAGTCGTCCAGGACCTGCGCGGTCAGGTGCGGCATGGGTGCGCCGATCAGGCTGCGTTCGAAGCCGGTGCTGTCGGCGAGGTCGTGGGTGGTGACGTGGACGGTGGTCTCGGTGATGCCGTACAGGTTGCAGAGCCGGGCCGGGGGCGGCACGTCGAGCTCGAACCAGCGCTGGACGACGGCCGGGTCCAGCGCCTCCCCGCCGAGCATGATCCACTTCAGCGCGGGCAGGGCGCGCGGGCTGTGGCGCAGCACCGGCTCCAGCTGGCGCAGCGCCGACGGGGTGAGGCAGAGGAAGGAAACCCGCTCCTCCTCCAGGAGCTGGGCGAACTCCTCCGGCGAACGGCTCGTCACGTACGGGACGACGACCAGGCGGGCGCCGTGCAGCAGGGCGCCCCACATCTCCCAGACCGTCCAGTCGAAGGCGTAGCTGTGGAACAGCGTCCAGGTCTCCTCCGGGCCGAAGCCGAAGTGCTCCGCGCCGTCCGCCATCAGCCGGCTGACGTGCTCGTGGGCGACGGCGACGCCCTTGGGGCGGCCGGTGGAACCGGAGGTGAAGATGACGTAGGCGACGTCGCCGGGGCGGCCGGCGGCGGGCGGGCGGGTGTCCGGCCGGGCGGCCAGGTCGGCGGCCTCGGCGGTCAGGTCGTAGGCCTGCCAGGGGCCTTCGGGCACCCGGTCCGCACGGTCGGTGACCACCAGGGCGACCTCGGTGTCCCCGAAGACGAGTGCGGCGCGGTCGGCGGGGGCGGCCAGGTCGACGGGCACGTACGCGGCGCCGGTCTTGAGCACGCCGAGGACGGTGACCAGGACGTCGGCCGTGCGGTCCAGCAGCATGCCGATCCGGTCGCCGGGGCCGGCGCCGCGGGCCCGCAGGGCGTGCGCGAGGCGGTTGGCCCGGCGGTCGAGCTCGGCGTAGCTCAGGGTGCGGTCCTGGTCGCTGACGGCGGGCCGGTCGGGGTGGGCGTCGGCGGCCCGCTCGAACAGGTGGTGCAGGCAGTGGCCGGGGGTGTCGGTGGCGCGGGGGGCGTCCTCGCCGCGCGTGGTCAGCCGCAGCACGGTGGCGTCGGGGTCGTCCAGGGCCGCGGTGAGCACGGTGTTCCAGTCGGCCGCCAGGCGCCGGACGGTCTCCGGGTCGAACAGCTCACTGCGGTACTCGGCCTCGCCGCGCAGGCCGCCGCCGGAGTCCTCCCCGTCGGCGCGGGGGGAGGTGTCGCCGCCGTCGAAGACGGACCAGGTGAGGTCGAACTTGCTGGTGCCGTTGGAGCGGACCCGGCTCTGCGCGGTGGCCGGGCCGAGCGCGAACGGGGTGCGGTCCTCGCCGTGGGCGCCGAACACCACCTGGACCAGCGGCGGGTGCTGCGCGGTGCGGGCGGCACCGAGGTGGTCGACCAGCTGGTCGAACGGCACGTCGAGGTAGCCGTAGGCGTCGAAGGCGACGTCCTGGACGTGCTCCAGCAGGTCCCGGAAGGACAGGGTGGGCGAGAGCCGCAGGCGCAGTGGCAGCAGGTTGACGAAGTAGCCGAGCAGGTGCTCCAGTTCGGGGCGGTCGCGGGTGGTGACGGGGGTGCCGATCACCAGGTCGTCGGCGCCGGTCCAGCGGTTCAGCAGCAGGGCGAAGGCCGCCAGCTGGACGGTGAACGGGGTGACGCCCTCCGCCTCGGCCAGGGCGCGGACCCGGGCCGCCGTGCCGGGGGCGGAGCCGAACTCCTCGGTCCGCCCGGCGGCGGAGCGCTCGGCCGGCCGGGGCCGGTCGGTGGGCAGTTCCAGCAGGCCGGGTGCGCCGTCCAGCTGCTCCTTCCAGTAGGTCAGGTGCTCCTCGTAGGAGGTGCCGAGCCGCTCCTCGGCGTGGTCGGCGTACTGCACGGTCAGCTCCGGCAGCACGGCCTCCCGGCCCGCCACGGCGGCGCCGTACAGCTCGGCGAGTTCACGGGCGAAGACCTCGGCGGACCAGCCGTCCCAGACGATGTGGTGGACGGTGAACAGCACCGTGGTGCGCTCGTCCGCGAGCCGGAACGCCTCGGCCCGCAGCAGCGGACCGGCGGCCAGGTCGAAGGGCTCGGCGCAGCGGGCGGCGAGCAGTTCCTCCAACCGGCCGGCCTGCCCGGGCCCGGCCTGCTCCGGCTCGGCCGACGGGCGCAGGTCGGTCACCGCGAGCGGCACCGGCAGGGCGTGGTGCACCTGCTGGCGGGGGCCGTCGGGGTGCAGGGCGAAGGTGGTGCGCAGCGTCTCGTGCCGGGCCACCACGGCGTCCAGCGCGCCGCCGAGCAGGTCGAGGTCGAGCGGACCGGTGACGTCGACGGTCCACGGGGTGCAGTAGGTGACGGCCTGCGGGTCGAGGCGGTCGAGGAACCAGAGGCCGCGCTGCAGCCCGGAGACGGGCGCGGTGCGGGCCGGGTGGTCGGACGGGCTCACGGCCTCGTTCCCTTCGTGTGCGGTGCGGCCCGTCATCGGGCGGCCAGCCGTTCGGCGATGGCGCTCACGGTCCTGGCCCGGAACACCAGTTGCGGGGGGACGCGGGTGCCGGTCTCCCGGGACAGCCGCATCGCGACCCGGACGGCGGCGAGCGAGTTGCCGCCGATCCGGAAGAAGTTGTCGTCCCGGCCGACCTCGGCGAGGTCGAGCACCTCGCGCACGGCGTCGGCGACCAGCCGCTCGGCCCCGGTCAGCGGGTCGGGTGCGGCGGCGCGGCGCCCGGCGGGGGCGGGCAGCGCCTTGCGGTCCACCTTGCCGTTGTGGCTCAGCGGCAGGGCGTCCAGGACGTCGAGGGTGGCGGGCACCATGTGCTCGGGCAGCAGGGCCGCCAGGTGGTCGAGCAGCGCGTCGGGGTCGGGGGCGTCGGCACCGGCGGTGACGTAGGCGGCGAGCCGGCGGTCGCCCGGGGCGGGCTCGTGCACGGTGACGACGGCCTCCTGGACGGCCGGGTGGCGGGTGAGCGCGTCCTCGACCTCGCCGGGCTCGACCCGGAACCCGCGGATCTTGATCTGGTCGTCGATCCGGCCGGTGACCTCCAGCAGGCCCTCCGCGCTGACGAAACCGAGGTCGCCGGTGCGGTAGAGGCGCTCGCCGGGGGCGCCGAACGGGGAGGCGACGAAGCGTTCGGCGGTCAGCCCGGACCGGCCGAGGTAGCCGTGGGCGAGGCCGCCGCCGGAGGCGTACAGCTCGCCCGTGACACCGGGCTCGACGGGGCGCAGCAGCTCGTCCAGGACGTGGACGCCCTTGCCGTTCAGCGCGGCGCCGATCGGCACCGAGCCGCCGGTCAGGTCGGCGGGGGTGACCCGGTGGCAGGTGGTCAGGCCGAGGCTCTCGACCGGGCCGTAGCCGTTGGCGACCCCGAGGCCCGGGTGGTTCTCCAGGGCCTTCGCGACGTGGGTGACGGAGGCCCGCTCGCCGGCCGTGAAGGCGAGCTTCAGCCCGTCGTAGGTCTCCGGGAACTCCTCCAGCAGGAAGTTGAACAGGCTGGCGGAGAGCTGGAGCTGGGTGACGCCGTGGCGGCGGGTCAGCTCGGCGATGGTCTGCGGGTCGGGCCGCTGGCCGGGCTGCAGGACGCAGCTGCCGCCGAAGCAGAGGGCACCGTAGAGCTCCAGGGCGAAGGCGTCCCAGGAGACCGGCGAGCACTGCAGCCAGACCTCCTGCGGGCCGAAGCGGGCGTAGTCCTGGCCGAGGTAGGTGGTGGTGAGCGCCCGGTGCGGGACGGCCACGCCCTTGGGGCGGCCGGTGGAGCCGGAGGTGAACATCACGCAGGCGAGGTCGGCGCCGTCGACCGGCAGGCCCGGGTCGTGCGCCGCGTACCGGGCGAGTTCGGCGGCCGAGGAGTCCAGGTCGACCTGGTTCGGGACGTCGAACGGCACGGTGGCGCGCCGGTGGGTGACCACCGTGGCGGCGCCGGTGTCGGCGACCGCGCCGGCCAGCCGCTCGGCCGGGAAGTCCGGGTCCAGCAGGGTGTAGGCGGCGCCGGTCTTGAGTGCCGCCAGCAGGGCGGTGACCATCTCGGGCCCGCGGTCGGCCAGCACCGCGACGGTGTCACCGCGGCCGATGCCGAGGCCCGTCAGGTGGCGGGCGAGCCGGTTCGCGGCGGCGTTCAACTCGCCGTATCCGACGGTGCGTTCGCCTGCGATCAGGGCGGTGGCGTGCGGGGCGCGGGCGGCCTGCGCCTCGAACAGGGCGTGCACCGGCACCTCGACGGCGGAGGCCAGGGTGCCCAGCCACTCCTCGCACAGGCCGGCCATGGTGGCGGGCCCGAACAGGTCGCTGTCGTACTCGAAGCGGCCGGTGAAGCCGGTGCCGAGGTCGTCCACGGAGACCGACAGGTCGAAGCGGGAGACCGGGTTGGAGTGCAGGGCCCGGGTGACCTGGTGGCCGCCGACCGTGAACGGCCGGGTGTCCAGCGGGTGCAGCTCCAGCAGCACCTGGCAGAGCGGGTTGCGGTCCTCGGGGCGCTCGTCGAGGACGGCGCTCGCGATGTCGTCGAAGGGCACCTCCTGGTGCCGGTACCCGGCGATCGACACCTCACGCACGTGCCGGACCAGCTCGCGGAAGGAGGCGCCCTCCTCCAGCTTCAGCCGCAGCGGCAGCAGGTTGACGAAGTAGCCGATCAGGTCGTCGAGTTCGGCCCGGCCGCGGACGTTGACCGGGGAGCCGAGCACCAGGTCCCGCTGCCCGGACCGGCGGTGCAGGGTGAGCGCCAGCCCGGCAAGCAGCACCATGAACGGGGTGGCGTCCTCGCTGCGGGCGAGCGCCCGGACGGCCTCGGCGACCGGGCCCGGCATCGTGAAGCGGTGGAAGGCCCCGCGGAAGGCCTGCTCCTCCGGCCGGGGGTGGTCGGAGGCCAGCACCGGCTCCGTCGGCGCGTCTCGCAACTGCTCGCGCCAGTAGTCGAGTTGGCGATCGGTGGTGTCGTCCCGGTACTGCCAGGCGGCGTAGTCGCCGTACTGGACGGCGAGTTCCGGCAGCTCGGCCGGACGGCCCTCGGCCGCCGCCGCGTACAGCTCCTGGAGTTCGGCCTCCAGCACGGCCAGCGAGCCCTCGTCCCAGACGATGTGGTGGAGCAGCAACAGCAGTGTGGTCGCCCCGCCGGCCCGGAAGACCCGGGCCCGTACCAGCGGCCCCCGCTCCAGGTCGAAGGGCTCCAGCGCCGCCTCGGCGACCAGGTCGTCCACCCGGTCGGCGGTGGTCTCGGTGAGCGTGAACGGCAGCTCCACCGCCGGGTGGACGACCTGGCGCGGGCCGTCCTCGGCGAGCTCGAAGGTCGTCCGCAGGCTCTCGTGCCGCGCCACCACCCCCGCCAGCGCGCGCCGCAGCAGCTCCGGGTCGACCGGCCCGGCGAAGCGGAACACCCAGGGCACCACGTAGGTCGGCGCGTCCGGGTTCCACTGGTCGAGGAACCAGAGGCCGCGCTGGAACTTGGACAGCGGGGCCTCGGTGCCGCCCGTACGGACCAGCTCGGGGCGCTCGCCGCCGGTCGCGGAGCTCACCGCGGCGGCGAACTCGGCCAGCGTCGGCGCGTCGAAGATGGTGTACGGCGACACCATGCCGAAGACGTCGAAGACCCGGCCCACCACCCGCACCGCGGTCAGCGAATCGCCGCCCAGGTGGAAGAAGTTGTCGTCGGCGCCGACCTCCGGCACCCCGAGCACGTCCGCCCACACCGCCGCGATCAGCTGCTCGGCGGGAGTGCGGGGCGGCCGGCCGGCCGGCTTGGCCTCGGCCGCGGCCTGCGGCGCGGGCAGCGCCGCGCGGTCCACCTTGCCGCCGGCGGTCAGCGGGAAGGCCGCCAGGGCGGTCAGCGTCGCCGGGACCAGGTGCTCGGGCAGCCGCTCGGCCAGCCAGGGCCGGACCACGGCGTACTCCGGCGCGGCGCCGGTCACGTACGCGGCCAACCGGCCCTCGTGCGCCACCACGACGCAGCCGGTGACACCGGGGTGACCCGCCAGCACCTGCTCGACCTCCCCCGGCTCGACCCGGAAGCCCCGGATCTTCACCTGGTGGTCGCTGCGGCCGAGGAACTCCAGCGGGCCGTCCTCGACGGCGCGGCGCACCACGTCGCCGGTGCGGTACATCCGCGCTCCGCCGGGCTGTTCCTGTTGCCCGTCGGACCGGTCCGCGAACGGGTCCGCGACGAAGCGGTCGGCGGTCAGGCCGGGGCGACCGAGGTAGCCCGAGGCCAGCAACGGCCCGCCGACGTACAGTTCGCCGGCCTCGCCGGGCGGCACCGGCCGCAGCCGCTCGTCCAGGACGTGGAGCCGCCGGGCGCCGAGCGCGGTGCCGATCGGCACCCGGGAGGCCACCTGCTCACCGGCCAGCCGGTGGGTGGTGGCGGTGACCACGGTCTCGGTGGGCCCGTACGCGTTCAGCAGCGGCACCCCGGTCGCCGCCCACCAGGCGGCGGCGGTGGCGGGCTCCAGCTTGTCGCTGCCCGAGATCATCAGCCGCAGGGTGCTCGGCACCCGGCCGCCCAGGGCCGCCACCACGTCCTGGAAGTAGCCGGCGGCCAGGTTGGCGACGGTGACGCCCTCGGCGTCCAGCAGGTCCAGCAGCTCGGCCGGGGCCAGGAGTTGCTGCTCCGGGAGGACCAGGCAGGCCCCGGCGGACAGGGCGCCGAGCACCTGCTCCACCGCCACGTCGACGGTCGGGCGGGCGAACTGCAGCACCACGTCCTGCTCGGTGAGGCCGAAGGTCCCGACCACGGCGGCCAGGTGGCCGGTGAGCGCCGCGAGCGGCACGTGCACGCCCTTGGGGCGGCCGGTGGTGCCGGAGGTGTAGATGACGTAGCCGGCGGCCGCGTCCGCCGTGCCAGCGGCCCCGGCGAGCCCGGTGAGCCCCGCGCCTTCGGTGAGCCCCGCGCCTTCGGTGAGCGCGTCGCCGTCGAGGGCGAGGGAGGCTCCGGCGTCCTCGGTGATCCAGCGGTTGCGCTCCTCGGGGGCCTCCCGGTCCAGCGGCAGATAGGTGGCGCCCGCCCGCAGCACCGCCAGCAGCGCGACCACGTGGTCCAGCCGGTCGCGGCCGGTGACGGCGACCGTCCGCCCGGGGGCGAGCCGGGCGGCCAGGGCGGCGGTCAGGCCGTCCAGCTCCCGGTAGCTGACGGTCCGGCTGCCGGCCCGGACGGCCGGCCGCTCCGGGAAGCGGCGGACGGCGGAGGCGAACGGCTCGAATTCGGGTGCCGTGAATTCGAGGGGGAAACCGCGAGAGGACATCATCCAACCCCAGATCGTGAGAGAAACCGGCGACGAAAGCGACGATAGGGGGAATTCGACGGCCCTATCGGCAGAAAGAGCGGAAGGAAATCGGCAGTTTCATCATGCCGCTTTCCGGGCAGGCCAGAGCTACCGGCCGGGGGTGATTCAGAATCCCTCGGAGGACCAGACGTCCTCCCGGTCGAGGGCCTGCGGCGCGTATTTTCCGAGCGCACTGATCAGCAATCCGAGTTCCAGTGCCAGGCATTCCGTGAAACGGCGGAGCCCGGATTCCCGGTCCTCCGCGACGGCCAGCAGCGCGGCCCGTCCGAGGCCCACCGCGCGGGCGCCCAGCGCCAGGCTCTTGACCGCCCTGGCACCCTCCCAGATCCGCCCGGAGACCAGCAGGCTCGGCGGCGGGTCGGCCGCCAGGCGGCGCAGGCACTCCGCCAGCGGCAGTCCGACGTGCGGCAGGAACACCCCGGGCGCCCAACCGGTGCCGCCCTCGGCGCCGTCCACCACGACGGCGTCCGCGCCGGCCTCGTGCGCGACCCGGGCGGCCTCGGCCACGTCGCGGCCCGGGTAGAGCTTCACCCAGATCCGCACCCGCGGGTAGTTGTTGCGCATCAGCCGGATCTGCTGGCGCAGGATCTCCGCCGTGAAGGTGCCCGGGGTCGCGGCGCGCAGCACCCGGCCGTCGCCGAACAACGGGTCCAGCCCGAAGCGGTCGCCGAGTGCGGCGGCGGCCTCGGCCTCCAGTACGGTCATCCCGCCCAGACCCGGCTTGGCACCCTGGCCGACCTTCAACTCGAAGGCCAGACGCCCCGATTCGAGCAGCGGCCGGGCGGCCGGATCGCTGTGGACGAGGTTCCACACCTCGGCGTCGGCGTCCTCCGTGCTCTGCTGGACGGCCACGCCGCCCAGCCCGTCCGGGAGTTCCTCGCCGTAGGCGCGCAGCCGCCCGAGCAGGGTGCGGTCGGCCGCCTCGCCGAGCCGCCCGTAGCCGTTGACCGGCACCACGTTCTCGCCGATCACCATCGGGATCCCGAGCGCCCCGGCCTGCCGGCTGAGGGCCAGGCCCAGGTCGCCGCCGGCGGCCCGGGTGGAGCCGGTCGCGGACACGTACACCGGCAGTGCGGAGGCGAACCCGCCGATGGTGGTGGCGAGTTCGACGTCCCGGTAGTCGGGCTCGCGGCCGAGGTCGATCAGCTTGGCGAGCCGCTGCGGCAGGAACAGCGGCGGGACGATCCGCAGCTCGTCCAGGGCGTCCGGCCGGGCCGATCCGCCAGTCCCGTCGGTCCCGGCTGCGCCGAACAGCACGTGTCCGTACTCCTCGGCGGGCGGGAACGCGGCGGCCGCTCCGGCGCGGGCCCGCCGCCGGACCTCCTCCTCCGGGAAGCCGGGTGCGCTGAGGTCGCTCACGGCGACACCACCCCCGCGAGCTTCGGGAAGGCGCTGGCCTGCCAGACGGCGTCCAGTCCGGCGACGTAGCGAGTGAGCCGCTCGACGCCGATGCCGAAGCCGGCGCTGGCGGGCACGCCCTCGCGCACCAGGTCCAGGTACCAGCGGTACTTCTGCGGGTTCTCGCCGGTCTCCCGCATGCGGGTGATGATCTCCGCGTAGTCGTTGGTGCGCTGGCTGCCGCTGCACAGCTCGCCGTAGCCCTCGGGCGCGAGCAGGTCGAAGTTGCGCAGCAGGCCCGGGTCGTCGGGGTGCTCGCGGTCGTAGAAGCCGCGCGAGCCCTTCGGGTAGTCGGTGACGAAGAACGGCCGGTCGCGCCGGGCCGACAGCAACGCCTCTCCCTCCCAGTCGAGTTCGGCGTCGGAGCTCTGCGGGTGGCCGATGCCCCGGAGTTCGGCGACCGCCTCGGCGTGCCGGACGCGTCCGAAGGAGCCCTTCAGGAGTTCGGCGAACGCCTGCGGGTCCCGGCCGAGTTCGGCGAACTCCTTGGGCAGCTCGCGGACCGTGCTGTCGACCATGTGCACCACCAGGTCCTCGGCCAGCTGGACGACGTCGTCCCGGCTCGCGCCGGCGAACTCCACGTCCAGCTGGTGGAACTCGGCCAGGTGCCGGCTGGTCCCCGCGGTCTCCAGGGGTTCCAGGCGGACGTTCGGGGCGATGCAGAAGATCTTGTCGAAGGCCAGCAGCGAGGCCTGCTTGTACAGGATCGCGCTGGTCATCAGCTTGTAGCGGTGGCCGTAGAAGTCGATGTCCACCTGCTTGGAGCCGCGCGCGCCGGGGTCGGTGACCGGACCGATGATCGGCGGCAGCAGCTCGGTGAAGCCGCGGCCACGCAGGAACTCGCGCGCCGCGGTCAGCAGCTGCTGCTGGATCCGGAGCGCGCTGCGGGTGGCCGGCGTGGTCAGGTGGCGACCCGGGTCGGTCGGGGGCAGGGGAGCGGATTCGGGCATGGTCGGGGTCCTCGTCTCTCGGGAAGGGTCTGGTCTCGGGGAGGGTCTGATCTCGGGGAGGGAGCGGTTCAGGGAAACGGGGCGGTTCTCGCCGGGCGGGCGCGGCTCGCGGGCAGGGGTGTCCGGGGACCGCCCGGCCGGGTGCGGCCCCGGGCGCCTCAGCGCGAGGCCGGCAGGCCCCGGGGGACGGGCGTCGCGGCCGAGCGCACGTCCTGGCCGTCGTAGCGGCGCTGGACGTGGGAGAGGGCGGCGAGCAGTCCGGCCGAGCCGAGGATCGGCGGGCGGCCGCCCTCGACCAGCCCGGCGATCGGCATCGAGCCGACGGCGGACCAGTACAGCCGGCCGTCCGGGCCCAGCGAGCTGCGCGTCCGCCCGGCGTTGTCGGGGTGGAGGCAGTACGGCACGTCCAGGTAGCCGGCCGCGAACGCCTTCACCAGGGCCCGCCCGAGGTCGGCGTCCAGGTCGAGCACGGCGCCGATCAGGGCCCTGGCCTCGGTCTCGATCCCGGTGTCCGGCGGCGCGGCCGGCCGCGGGCGGGTGCGCTCGGCCGTGGCGGCCGCGGCGGCGGCCTCCAGGGCCCGGACGATCTCGGCGACCGTCGGGATGCGGAGCCCGCCGCGGCGGGTGATGTCGTTCAGCCGGGGC
>NZ_JBHWBZ010000065.1:23506-51400 GCF_042735475.1 Kitasatospora sp. NPDC059577
GTGGGGGGGGGGGGGGGGGGGGGGGCCGGGGGGGGGGGGGGGGCGGGGGGGGGGGGGGGGGGGGGGGGGGGGGGGGGGGGCGCGGGGCCCCGCCTCCAGGGCCCGGACGTTCTCGGCGACCGTCGGGATGCGGTGCGCCTCGGCCGTGGTCTTGACGATCAGCCGGGCGGCACCGCCGCGCACGGCGAGCCGCGCCGCGTCCTCCAGCAGCAGCCGCGCACCGGCGGGCGAGCGCGGGTAGACGCCCATGTACGCGTACACCACCAGGTGCCGGTCGATGTCCGCGAGCAGCTCGTCCGCGATCCGGCCGAGCGCGGCCAGGGCCTCCTCGTCCTGGTGGGCGCTGGTCTGCTGGGCGTAGCTGAGCGAGATGCTGCGCAGCCCGTGCTGACGGAAGAACATCGCCTCCAGCACGCTGATGGCGATCAGCAGCGAGGGCGGGCAGAGCTGGCCCATCATGCAGCCGCCGAACGTCTCCAGGTGCGGTTCCGCCCCGAACGCGCGGATGGAGGCGAGGAGTTCGCAGCTGCGCCGCCAGCAGGCCACCGCCTCGTGGAGCGGGGTGCGGCCGTACGGCAGGCAGTAGGAGACCGGCCCGCCCTCGGTGGCGTCGAGTCCGGCCGCCAGCAGCGCCTCGAAGATCCGTTCCGGTGCGGCCGAACCGTGCCGGACCTGTACCGGGAAGCCGGCGTCCGCCACCCCGTCCAGGACCGCCCGGGTGACCTCGACCGGGTGGGTGGCGATCGGGTAGCCGTTGAGGCCGGCCCCGACGGCCAGGGCTCGCCGCGCCGCGCCGAGGTCTCCGGTGCGGGTGTAGCTGTCCAGGGTGATGGTGCCGACGGTGACGGCGGCCGCCCCCCGGGTGGCGAGCAGGCCGTCCCGCATCCGGGCCGCCTCCGCCATCCCCATCCGGGGCTGCACCACCAGGGCACCGGCCTCCGCGGCCTGCGCCACGAACGCGCCGAAGCCGGTCACAGCAGGACCCGGGAGCGCAGCCCGTCGACGAATTCGCGGAACGGGTCCACCGAGGCGCCCTCCTCGAAGACGGCGTCGAAGCCGGCCGCCAGCAGCGTCCGCTCACGGTCGGGGTCGTCGGCCCCGGCGATGCCGAGCTTGCCGCCGATGACGGTCGGCGTGCGCCGTAGTTCCGGGCAGGCGCGCAGGGACGGGATCACCCGCAGGCCCTCCTGGTGGCCGTGCCCGTTGACGCTGCTGATCACGATCAGGTCCGGCACGATCCGCCGGCATTCGGCGAGCAGCAGCGCATCCGGGACGCAGGCGCCCAGGTTCGTCACCCGGTGGCCCATCTCCTCCAGCAGGAGTTGCAGGAACACCAGGTTCCAGGTGTGCGAGTCCGAGGCCATCGTCGTCACGACGACGTCCAGCCCGCCGGGTTCGGCATTTCCGTGCTGCACAACTCAGCCCTCATCGGTAGAGATCGTCGATGGATTTCCGCCGACGCCCGGGCCGGCGGACCGGGGATTCCGGCGCGTGTTCCGCGGCGGCCCGGCCCACGGAGAACGTTAGGAACGATCGGGCCGGGCAAGCGGCAGCTCCTGCGGCACAATGCGGCAGAATCGACGGCCCGCCGGGGCCTGCCGTCGGCTCACGGCGCCGCGCCACCGCCCCCACGCCCACGCCCCCACGTCCACGCCCGGGCGTCCGTCGGCCCGCGCCGTCAGCCCGCGACGGCGAGCAGCGGCACGTCCCCGGCCGGGGCCAGCCGGAGCCCCGGCTCCTCCCGGACGAGGCGCCGGCACAGGTTGAGCACCGTGAACCGCACGCCGTCCCGGGCGGGCACGCTGCGGATCAGCCCGCGCGACAGCAACTCGTGCACCGTCGCCAGGCAGGTCTGCAGCGCCCAGCCGGTGCGGACCACCGCGTCCTCCCCGGACCAGTCCCCCGGTTCGTCCACGAGGACCTCCAGCAGCTGCCGCTGACGGTCCGTCAGCCGTCGGATCGCCGGCTCCACCTCGTCACGGACGTCGCCGCGCGCGCCGAACACCAGCGGCGGTGCGGCCAGGGTGAACGGGACGGCCGCCAGCCGGGCGACCAGCTGGCCGGTGGACTGCACCAGCGCCCAGCCCGCCGCGCGCTCCAAGGCGCCCGGCAGGCCGTCCAGGTGGCGGCAGAGCTCGGCGACGGCGGGTGCCTCGGAGCGCTCCAGGGTGTAGCCGGGGCGCAGCCGGCTCAGGTGCGAGAGCAGCAGCCGGACGGCTCCGACCTGCGCCAACGCCTCCGGTTCGGCGTCGAGTTCGGGGGCCGGGACGGGCAGCGGAGCGAGCGGGATGACTTGGCCGCCGGGCAGCGGCCGGGCCTCCCGGGCGGTGATCAGCACCCGCAGCCCGGGGCAGTGCTGGAACAGGGCGTCCAGCTGTCCGGCGTCCACCCCGTTGTCGGCGCCGTCCAGCACCAGCAGGGTTGGCCGGTCGCCGATGTCCCGGGCGAGGCCGTCCGGCAGGCCGCGCCAGGGGTGCGGGCCGCCGCCGCAGTCCACCCAGCGCACCGACCAGCGGGCGGCCAGGTGCACCCGGCGGGCGACCTCCAGGGCGAGCCGGGTCTTGCCCACCCCGCCGAGGCCGACCAGCGAGACCAGCCGGTCCCCGTGCACGGCGAAGGCGTCGACCAGGACCTCGGTCTCCATCTCGCGGCCGACGATCGCCCCGCGCGCCACCGGCGGCGCGGCCGGTGCCGGCACCGTCGCCGGTTCGTCGGCGAGCGGGTGCCGGCGGGCGGCCTCCTCGAAGTCCGTGCGGCTGCGGCCCTCCAGCCGCAGCGCGTCCGCCAGCAGCCGGACGGTCTCGTTGCGGGGCCGGCGCACCCGGCCGCTCTCCATGTCCCGGATGGCCCGCACGCTCAGGGTGGCGTGATCGGCCAGGCACTGCTGGGTCAGCCCGATCCGCTCGCGCCGTACCCGCAGCTGCTCGCCGAAGCCCGCCGCCGTCCTCACCGCTTGCACCGACTGCCCGCTGTCCATGCCTCGTCTGCCCTTCCGTGGTTCGGACTCTCGCTGGAGGTCCGGTCCGGCGGCCGCAGCACTGGGTGCCCGCGCGGCCCGTGGTCCGGCCGTACTGGCCCCGGTGGTCAGGCTGTGGCCTCCGAACCGGTTCCCTCCGGTTCCCGATGCTCCAGGCTCGGCGTCTACGTCCGATCAACGGCCGATCACCGGCCCCACCCGCGACCTTCACGCGGGCCTCACATCACGTTCGGCGGACCGCCGGAAGTACCGCCGGTACCGCCCGTGAGCGGGTCCGACCGACCAGCGGCCCGGCCGGGGACGCCCGAGGCGGGGCGACGGCAGCGGGTACGGGCGGCCGGGCACGGGCGGGGCGGCAGCAGGGCGGGGCCGGGGTTCGGCGACAGGGACCGACCCGGCGGGAACCGATCAGACCGGGGCACACGCGGACCGAAGCGGGCGGGATGGGACGATACCTGCCATGTCCACCAAGTCTCCATCGGTCCGGGGCGACGGCGCCCCGCCCGACCCGCTCTGCCGCCTGCTGCTCGACCTCGGCGAGGCCCTGCTGGGCGGCGGCCTTCCCGTCCACGAGGTCGAGGAGGAACTCCGCGGCCTGGGGCGGGCGTCGGGCGCTCCGGAGGTGCGGGTCGCGGCCCTGACCAACGGGCTGTTCGTCGCCCTGGGCCCCGACGAGGGCGCCAGGTTCCAGCCGGTGGGCGCCGCCCTGCGGTTCGAGCAGACGGCGGACGTCCTCCACCTGGTGCACCGGCTGCGCGCCGGTGAGCTCGACGGGCCGCGGGCCCTGGCCGAACTGGACCGGATCCGGCGGGCGCCGGCCCACTGGCCCACCTGGGTGGCGGACCTCGGGGCGCTGCCGGTCGGGGTGGGCGTCTGCCTCTTCCTGCAGCCGGCGGCGGCGAACGTGCTGGCGGCCGGGCTCGGCTCGCTGATCGTGGTGGGGCTGACCGTGCTCGCCCGGCGGATGCCGTACCTGCGGCCGCTGCTGCCCGTCACCGCCGGGTTCCTGGTCTCCCTGCTGGTCCTGACGCTCGCGCGGGCCTCGCTGCTGGACGGCCCGCTGCGGACGATCGTGGCCACGCTGGCGATCCTGCTGCCGGGCGGGCTGCTGGTCACCGGACTGTCGGAGATCGCCGCGGGTGCGGCCAGTGCGGGTTCGGCCCGGCTGGTGTCCGGCGCGGTGCAGCTGACGCTGTTCCTCGCGGGGCTGGTCGCGGCCGCGACCGCGACCGGCATGCCGGCCTCGGCGCTGGCCAACGTCCAGGTGGCGAAGCCGAGTTGGTGGGTGATCGGGCTGGGGCTGGCGATCGCGGTGGCCGGGCTGGTGGTCAACGTCCACACCCCGCCCTCGGCCGTCCCGTGGATCGTCGTGGTGATCGCGGTGAGCGCCACCGTCCAGGTGACGGTGGGGATGGCGCACGGCGCGGCGATCGGCGGCCTGGCCGGGGCGGTCTCCGCCGCGTGCGCGGCCACCCTGGTGCACTGGCTGCCGGGCGGTCCGCTCTGGCAGGTGCTCTACCTCCCGGCGTTCTGGATCGTGGTGCCGGGCTCCTTCGGCCTGCTGAACACCGCCCAGATCGAGGTCGGCAACGGGGCGCAGGCCGTGCTGGCGGCCGTGTCGGCGCTGTTCGGGGTGTCGATCGGCACCCTGATCGGCTCGGTCATCGGCCGCATCCCCCGCCCCTCCCTCGCCGTGCTGCAACCCCGGGGCTGAAACGGGGCCGAACCGGGGCCGCGCCCGGGCCCCGGACCGCGGCCCGACCGGGCCGAACCGGCCGAAGCGGGGCGCGGCGCGGCCCGGTTCGGCCGGGCGTGACCGGCGCGAAAAGGGGCCGGGAGCCCCGGTCAGGCATGGCACAGGGCCTCGGTGAGGCGGTCGGCCGCCTCGACGACGGCCCGGGAGAGCTGCGCACCCGGGTGCCGGGTGAGCCGTTCGATCGGGCCGGACACGGAGACGGCGGCCACGACCCGGTTGGACGGTCCGCGGACGGGCGCGGAGACGGAGGCGACGCCGAGTTCGCGCTCGCCGATGGACTGCGCCCAGCCGCGGCGCCGTACGCCGCTGAGCGCGGTGGCGGTGAACCGGGCACCCTGCAGGCCGCGGTGGAGCCGCTCGGGTTCCTCCCAGGCGAGCAGGACCTGTGCGGCGGAGCCGACCTTCATGGGGAAGGTGATGCCCACCGGAACGGTGTCGCGCAGGCCGGAGAGGCGTTCGGCGGCGGCCACGCAGATCCGGATCTCGCCCTGCCGGCGGTAGAGCTGGGCGCTCTCGCCGGTGATGTCCCGCAGGTGGGTGAGGACCGAGCCGGCGGCGGCCAGCAGGCGGTCCTCCCCCGCCGCGGACGACAGCTCGCCGAGCCGGGGGCCGAGGACGAACCGGCCCTGCATGTCCCTGGTGACCAGGCGGTGGTGTTCGAGTGCCACGGCCAGCCGGTGGGCGGTGGGCCGCGCCAGTCCGGTGGCGGCGACGAGTCCGGCCAGGGTGGTGGGACCGGCCTCCAGGGTGCCGAGGATCGAGGTGATCTTGTCGAGCACGCCGACACCGCTCGCGTTCTGCATGGATGGGTACTCCGTCTCAGATCCCGTGAGCGGCGGGCGGGCCGTGCTCACGGAGGCTCCCCGCGGGGAGCGGGGGGGTGGTCAGCGAGGACGGGCCGGAGAAGTCGGCCGATTGCCTGCGCCGGGCACGAGACGGGTACGCGAAAGGGCCGGGGCGGGAAGCGCCCGGGCGAAGGACAGCACAGAGAGCACCGTGTCTCCTCATCTTTCCCGCGCCACAGTGGCGGCAGGCCGGAGTTGGCACTGATCCCGGACGGCACGGCGCGTACTTCGGACGCCGGGTCGACCGGGGAGCTGCCGGGGCTTCGTAGGGCCGGTCCCTCCACCCCTCTGGATGATTCGCCAGGAACCATACAAGATTCCCCGGGCCGCTCGCCAAACCTCCCCCCACCGCGCACGGGAGACGGGCACGCCGCACCGCCGGGCGCCGCCCGCCGTGGCGCGCACCCGCCCCCCGGCCGGTGCCGGCCATCGGCCGCCGATATCTATCGGATCTGCTACGGTCGTATTCATGAAGAACGATCCCGGCTCTCCGGCCACCCCGACCGAGCTCCGGATGCCGCTGGACACCAAGCTGGTCGTCTGGGCCTTCTGCGGTGCGGCCGGAGCCGGTCTCGGCTTCGCCGTCCCCTGGCTCCTCGGGTTCGCCGCCCGGCACCCGATCCCGTACGCGGACACCGTGCGGTTCCTCGGCTCCTTCGACTCCCCGGCGATGGTCGTCGGACGGCCGGTACTGCTGGCCGTCGCCGGCCTGGTCGCCGGGCTCCTCCTCACGTACCACAGCGCCACGCTGCGCATCTCGGACGAGGACATCACGATCACCGAGGGCGACGACACCCGCGTCATCACCCGTGACCAGGTCGGCGGGGTCTTCCGCCACGGCGGCAAGGTGCGGATCGAGTCGCCGGTCGGGCGCGTCCTCTTCGACGACGACGTCGAGGGCGGCAAGGCCGCGATCGCCTCCGCCTTCCGGCGCCACGGCTACCCCTGGGAGGGCGCCTGACCCCGCGTCGGCGGGGGCGCCGGGCCGGTCGGACCGGCCGCCGCACCCGGGGCGGCCGCCCCGCCCGCGGTCCGCGGGAGCGCCCGCCCCGGTGTGGCACAGTGGCCGCACGCCCCGCCCGGGGACGCGCCGTCACGAACCGAGGACTCCCGTGCCCGAATACAAGCCCGCGCCGCGCACGGTCGTCGAAGCCTGCTTCGACCCCCGGGGCACCGCCTCGCTCGACTACGTCTACGACGTCGCCGCGGCGGCCGGCCTCGCGGACCAGCCGGTGCGGCTCGCCGTCCGCCGGCTGGAGGCGGCGGGCGTGCTGCGCCAGGAAGGGCGGGGCCGCAAGGGCCGCCTCCACCTGACCGACGCGGGCCGGCTGCGCACCGACGCGGATGCCCGGTTCGTCGCCCTCGCCTACGCGCAGGACACCGGACTCGCCCCCTGGGACGGACTCTGGCGCCTCTACGCCTTCTCCGTCCCCGAGCAGCGCCGGGCCGAACGCGACGCGCTCCGCACCGCGCTGACCCGGCTCGGCGGCGTCCCGCTCGCGCCCGGGACCTACGTCAGCCCGCACGACCTCGTACGGGAACTGACCGACGAGACCTCGCGGTCCACCGTCGACACCTACCTCATCACCGCGGAGGCCACCCGCCTCACCGGCCCGGGATTCTCCGACCCGGCCACCACCGCGGAACGCCTGTGGCCCGCGGCCGACACCCTCGCCGCGTACGGCCCGCTCGCCGACGCCCTCGGACACCCCGTCGAGGACGCCCCCGCCGGCGGCCCGACCGGCACCCCGCACGGCTCCACCGGACTCGTCGCCACCGCACTGCGCCTGGCCGACGCGTTCGGCCACGCGCTGGAGCACGACCCGCTCCTCCCCCCGGAGTTGCGGCCCTCCCCCTGGCCGCCCGCCCGCCTGCGGCACGCCTTCCAGGAGCGGTGGACCGCGATCCGCGAGCAGGCACCGGACCTCTCGCTCTTCCGCGCCTTCGACCCGCCCGCGGCCGAGCGGGGCTAGGGTCCACGTCCGCTCCGGCGGCGCCCGACGCCCGCGGTCGGCGTCACCCGTCCAACAGGCCCCGGACGGCGGCGAGTTCCTCCGCACCCGCGTGCACGGCGGCCGCGATGGAGTCCAGGCTCCCGGCGCCGACCGGGATGCGCACCGGCAGCGGGGTGTCGGCGGCGACGATCCGCAGGACGTCCCGGGCGAAGTCCTCGGGTCGGCTGACCGTCGGCAACTGCGCCATCCCGCGCAGCTGTTCGCGCATCGGCTCGGTGGCGTCCCGGTAGAGCGCGGAGCGGTCGGCGGCATCGGTGAGCGAGGTGCCGTAGCGGGTGGCGTAGCCGGCGGGCTCCAGGGCGGCGACCCGGATGCCGAACGGCGCGGCCTCGGCGGCCAGGGCCTGCGTCATGCCTTCCAGCGCGTGCTTGCCGGTGACGTACGCGGCCAGGCCGGGGAAGGACATCCGGCCGGCCAGCGAGGAGACGTTGAGGACGTGCCCGCTGCCCTGGGCGCGCAGCACCGGCAGCACGAGCCGGGCCAGCCGCCAGGGGCCGACCACCAGGGTCTCCAGCTGGTCGCGCAGTTCCTCGTCGCCGACCTCCTCCACGGTGCCGAACACGCCGTTGCCGGCGTTGTTGACCAGGACGTCCAGGCCGCCGAGCCGGTCCACCGCGGCGGCGACGGCGTTGCGGCACTGCTCGGCGTCCCGTACGTCCAGTGCCAGCGGCAGGATCCGCCCGCCGTGGCGCCGTCGCAGGTCCTCCAGGGCGGCGGGCTTGCGGGCGGTGGCCACCACCTCGTCCCCCGCCTCGGCCGCCGCGGCGGCCAGGGCCTGCCCCAGTCCGGACGAACAGCCCGTCACCAGCCAGCGCCGTGCCATGGGGTGCCTCCTCCGCGGATCCGGAATCGTCCGCGCCACGGTGCCAGAGCGGGGGGCGGCTGCCCAGGCACGCGGACGGCCTCCGCAGGGCGCACGGACGCGGGGGGGGGGGGGGGGGCGCCCACCCCCCCCCCCCCGCCCCCGGGATCACGGCCGTCCGGGCACCGCCCGCCCCGCCGTCACCAGCGGTCGTGCACCTGCGGCCGGATCCGGCGGTCGTACAGCTCCCGCACCGCCGCCAGGGTGGCCGGCGGCAGCGGCGCGAGGCCGGCGGCGGCCGCGTTGGCCCGCGCCTGCGCCACGTTGCGGGCGCCGGGGATCACCGTCGTCACGCCCGGCTGCTGGACGATCCAGCGCAGCGCCGTCTGGGCGGCGGTGGCGCCCTCCGGCGCGAGCGCGGCGAACTCGGCGGCCGCCTCGACGCCGGTGGCGAAGTCCACCCCGGAGAAGGTCTCGCCCTGGTCGAAGGCCTCGCCGTGGCGGTTGTAGGTGCGGTGGTCGTCCGCCGGGAAGACGGTGCGTTCGCTGTAGCGGCCCGAGAGCAGCCCCGAGGCCAGCGGCACCCGGGCCAGGATCCCCACGCCGGCCGCCTCGGCGGCGGGCAGCACCCGCTCCAGCGGCTTGAGCCGGAACGCGTTGAGGATGATCTGCACGCTCGCCACGCCCGGGCGCGCGATCGCGGTCAGCGCCTCCGCGCAGGTCTCCACGCTCACCCCGTACGCGGCGATCCGCTCCTCCGCGACCAGGGTGTCCAGCGCGTCGAAGACCTCGTCCGAGGAGTAGACGGGCGTCGGCGGGCAGTGCAGCTGCACCAGGTCGAGCCGCTCCACGCCCAGGTTGGACCGTGAACGGTCCGCCCAGGCACGGAAGTTCGCGAGGTGGTAGTGCTCGGGCCGCTGCTCGACCCGGCGGCCGAACTTGGTGGCGACGAAGACCTCGGCGTCCGGGCGGTCCTTCAGGAAGCGGCCGATCAGCCGCTCGCTGCGCCCGTCGCCGTAGACGTCGGCGGTGTCGAAGAGCGTGACGCCCGACTCCACGGAGGCCTCCAGCACGGCCAGGGCGTCCTCCTCACGGACGTCCCCCCAGTCCGCGCCGAGCTGCCAGGTTCCGAGTCCGACGATCGAGACGGGCCGGCCGGTGCGGCCGAGTACGCGCTGTTCCATGGGACGAGCCTCTCACGTCGATCGCCGCGGCGGCCGGTCCGCGCGTGCGCCCCGCCGCCGTCCGGGACCCGGGCGAGCGGCGCCGCCGGACGGGAGCGGCCCCGGCGGCTCCACGGGCGGATGTGCGCGCAGGTGCGCACGGGAACGCCCTACGATGGGCGGATGAGCACCGGCACCGATCGAGCAGATGCGCATCGCTCGCAGCAGCGGGCCGAGGAGCGCCTGGACGTCGCCGCGTCCGTGCTGACCCTGCTGGCCGACCGGACCCGGCTCGCCCTGCTGGAGCGACTCGGCCGCGGCGAGGCGGACGTCACCACGCTGACCGGGGCCACCGGCGCCGCCCGGCCGTCCGTCAGCCAGCACCTGGCCAAGCTCCGGCTGGCCGGCCTCGTCGCCACCCGCAAGGAGGGCCGGCGCGTGGTCTACTCGCTGCGCCACGGCCACCTGCGCCGGCTCGTCGACGAGGCGCTGAACGTCGCCGACCACCAGATCGGCCACCTGCCGCCGCACGACTGACCCGCGTCGGCGGGGCGCACGCGCCGGCAGGCACACGCCCGGGCGGCGCACGCGCCGACCGCACCGCACGGCCGGGGCCGAGTTTCGACGAATAGGTGCACAGGTACGCACTTGTTTTTATGATGGGCTGACCACCCCACGGCCCACCGGGACGACGCCCATGCTCTCCGTGCTGCGCAACCGCACCTACCGCCACCTCTTCACCGCGCAGGCCGTGGCCCTGGTCGGCACCGGCCTGGCCACCGTGGCGCTGTCCCTGCTGGCCTACCGGATCGCCGGCAACGACGCCTCCGCCGTCCTCGGCACCGCGCTGGCGATCAAGATGGTCGCCTACGTCGCCGTGGCCCCGGTCGCCGGCGCGCTCGCCGGCCGGCTGCCCCGGCGGACCCTGATGGTCGCGATGGACCTCACCCGGGCCTGCGTCGCGCTCGCCCTGCCGTTCGTCGACCGGGTCTGGCAGGTCTACGTGCTGATCCTCCTGCTCCAGGCCGCCTCCGCCGCCTTCACCCCGACGTTCCAGGCCACCATCCCGGACGTGCTGCCCGCCGAGCGTGACTACACCGACGCGCTGTCGATGTCCCGGCTGGCCTACGACCTGGAGTCCCTGTTCAGTCCCGCGCTCGCCGCGCTGCTGCTGTCGGCGGTCTCGTACGACTGGCTGTTCGCCGGGACTGCGGTCGGGTTCCTGGCCTCCGCCGCCCTGGTCGTCTCCGCCGTCCTGCCCAAACCCGCCCCGGTCGAACGCACCGGCGGCGGCCACGCCCGGGCCGCCCTGGGCGCCCGCCTGTTCCGGGCCACTCCCCGGCTGCGCGCCCTGCTCGCCCTGGACCTCGCGGTCGCGGCCGCCGGCGCGATCGTCTTCGTCGACACCGTCAACGTCGTCCGCGACCACTTCCACCGCCCGGCCGGGGCCGTCTCGCTCGCGCTCGGCGCCTACGGCGTCGGCTCGATGCTCACCGCGCTCCTGCTGCCCCGCGTGCTGGCCCGGGTCGGCGACCGCGCCGTCATGCTGCCCGCCGCCTTCGCCCTGCCGGCCGTCCTGGCGGCCGTCACCGCGATCTCCGCCGCCCCGACCGGCACCGGGACGTGGGTGGCCCTGCTCGCCGCCTGGGCGCTCGTCGGCGCCGGCAGCTCCGCCGTGCTGACCCCCGGCGGGCGCCTCATCCGCCGCTCGGCCGCCGACGCCGACCTGCCCGCCGCGTTCGCCGCCCAGTTCTCCCTGTCGCACGCCTGCTGGCTGCTCACCTACCCCCTCGCCGGATGGCTCGCCGCCGGCGCCGGACTGCCCGTCACCGCGGTCGTCCTCGGCGGGGTCGCCCTGGCCGCCGCGACGGGCGCCGCCGCCCTGTGGCCGGCCCGCGACCCCGAGGAGCTGGAGCACCTGCACACCGACCTGCCCGCCGGCCACCCGCACCTCGCCGACGCGCACGCGACCGCGGGCGGCGCCTGGCGGCACGACCACCACTACGTCATCGACCGCCACCACCACACCTGGCCCCGCCCGGCGGGCCGCCCCCACGCCACGGCGGGCTGACCCGGGGGCCGGTGCCGGCCCGACGGGATCGGCCCGACGGGTCGGCGTCAGCCGACCGCCCGGGCGGGCCCGACCGACAGGGCGTCCGGTACGAGGGCGCCCGACCCTCCCTCCGGACGGCGGGTGCGGTGCTCCGGACGCCCCTGTCCGGGCCGTCAGAACCACTCGGGCCGGCACTCCTCGGCCGTCCGGTCGAGGCTGTCGAGCAGGTCGAACTGCGGCCCGGTGCGCGGCAGTTCGACCCGGAAGAAGTACCGGGCGGCCTGCCGCTTCCCCTCCCGGAAGGCGTCGGTGCCCGCGCCGAGCGCGAGGAACTGCTCCAGCCAGATCCAGGCCAGCACCACGTGGCCGACCGCCTCCAGGTAGACGGTGGCGTTGGCCAGCGCGACCGCCGGGTCGCCGGTCGCCCACAGCGCGGCGGTGGTCCGCCCGATCCGGGCCGCGGCGGCGTCCAGCCGGGCCGCGAACCCGGCCGCCTCGCCGCCGGCCGCCGCGGCCCGCGCGGAGGTCGCCGCGAGGGTGTCGAGGAGCAGCCGCAGCCCCGCCCCGCCGTTCATCACGACCTTGCGGCCGAGCAGGTCCAGGCCGTGGATGCCGTGGGTGCCCTCGTGGATCGCGTTGAGCCGGTTGTCGCGGTAGAACTGCTCGACGTCGTACTCGCGGGTGTAGCCGTAACCGCCGTGCACCTGGATGGCGAGGTCGTTGGCGGCCAGGCACCACTGCGACGGCCAGCTCTTGGCGATGGGCGTCAGCACGTCGAGGAGCAGCTCGGCGCGGGACCGGTCGGCCTCCTGCTCGGCGGTGGCCTCCTCGTCGAGCAGCCGGCTGCAGTACAGGCCGAGGGCGAGTGCGCCCTCGACGTAGCTCTTCTGCGCCAGCAGCATCCGGCGCACGTCCGCGTGCTCGATGATCGGCACCTGCGGGGCGTCCGGGTCCTTGGCGCCGAGCGGGCGGCCCTGCGGGCGGGTGCGGGCGTAGTCGAGGGCGTGCAGGTAGCCGGTGTAGCCGAGCGCGGTGGCGCCCTGGCCGACGCCGATCCGGGCCTCGTTCATCATGTGGAACATGTACGCGAGCCCGTGGTGGGCCTCGCCCACCAGGTGGCCCACCGCGCCCGGGGCGCCGCCGGGGGTGTACCGGCCCTCGCCGAAGTTGAGCAGGGTGTTGGTGGTGCCGCGGTAGCCCATCTTGTGGTTGAGGCCGGCGAGCACCACGTCGTTGCGTTCCCCGGGCGCGCCGTCCGGCCCGACCAGGAACTTGGGCACGACGAACAGCGAGATGCCCTTCACGCCGGGCGGACCGCCGGGGATCTTGGCCAGCACCAGGTGGACGATGTTCTCGCTGAGCTCGTGGTCCCCGCCGGAGATCCACGTCTTGGTGCCGGTGATCCGGTACGTGCCGTCGGCCGCCGGCACCGCCCGGGTGGTGATGTCGGCGAGCGAGGACCCGGCCTGGGGCTCGGAGAGGCACATGGTGCCGAAGAAGCGGCCCTCGACCATGGGCCGCACGTAGGTGTCGATCTGCTCCCGGCTGCCGTGCGCCAGCAGCAGGTTGGCGTTGCCGACGGTGAGCAGCGGGTAGGAGGCGGTGGCGATGTTGGCGGCCTGGAACCAGGCCCGGCAGGCGTTGGCGACCACGACGGGCAGTTGCTGGCCGCCGATGTCGTGGTCCATGGAGGCGCCGACCAGTCCGGCTTCGGCGTAGGCCCGCAGGGCCCGGCCGATCTCGGGGATGAGGTGGACCCGCTCGCCGTCGAAGCGGGGTTCCTCGGCGTCGCTCTTCTTGTTGTGCGGGGCGAAGTGCCGGGTGGCGATGGCCTCGCTGAGGTCCAGTACGGCGTCGAAGGTGTCCCGGTCGTGGTCGGCGTAGCGGGCGCGACGGGTCAGGGCGGAGACGTCCAGCCAGTCGTGCAGCAGGAAGTCGAGGTCACGGCGGGAGAGCAGCAGGGAGTCCAAGGTCGGGTGTCCGATCGGCCGGGGTCCGGGGTGTCGACGTACGAGCAGCCGGGACCTTCCCGCCCGGCGCACCGCCGACACACCGGCCGGGCGGCTGACCCGATTCTCAGACGGCGGGTCGGATCTCGCCGGTACGCACCGGTAAGGTGGTGGACCGTGGCCAGTCGTAAAACGTCGATCCTGGAAGCCGCGGCACGGGTGATCGCCCGACGCGGGGTGCGCGGGCTGCGGGTTGAGGAACTCGCGGCCGAGGCGGGCGTGTCGACCGCGCTCATCTACTACCACTTCAAGGACCGCACCGGGATCCTCCGGCAGACGCTGGAGTTCATCAACGACCGGGCGGAGCGCTACACGACCGACCGCGCCCCGGACGCCCCGCCGCTGACGCCCCGCGAGGAGCTGGAGCAGACCCTGCTGCTGGAGCTCCAGGACACCGTCGAGGTGCGGGAGAACAGCACCGCCTGGGGCGAGCTGCGGGCGAGCGCGGTGTTCGACGAGACCCTGCGCGAGGACCTGGCGCGGGCCACCCGGACCTGGGTGCAGGAGATCGCCGAGCTGCTCGGCGACGTCCGGCCGATGGCCTCGGCGGTCGCGCTGGCCGGCGCGGCGGAGCGGCTGACGGCGCTGCTGGAGGGCCTGAGCATGCGCTGGCTCAGTGGCAGCCTGCCGCTGGCGCACGCCCGGACACTGCTGGCCGACGCCATCGACGCCGAAGTGGTCCGGCTCGGTTCCTGATCCGTGCGGATCCGCCCGGATCCGCCCGGATCCGCACGGAAGCTTCACGTCGCGCACAACCGCCGTCAAGGATGCGTCATGACTCGCCCGCAAGTTTGACTGATTTTTCAGTCAGTGCGAGCCTGCATGTGCAGGCAGGGCACCTCCGTCCGCCCCGCTCCCGTGGTGCGCCACCGCAGGTCGGCGCGAAGAGTGGAGTCGGCGACCCCGCGCCCGTCCTGGCACCGTCGCACGATCTGGAGACCCTCATGACCCACTACCGCGATGACCGCTCCACCGAGGCCTACCCCTGGGTGCCGGCGGACGACGTCCCGCACGCGCGGACCTGGATGTCCTGGCCCTCCCGCCGGGGCGTGTGGGGCCTGCGCCTGGGCGGTGTCCAGGAGGACATCGCCCTGATCGCCCGCACGATCGCCGAGTTCGAGCCGGTGGTCATGTGCGCCCCCGACGACTGGACCGCGAACAAGGCCCGGTCCTGGTGCGGCGCCGGGGTCGAGGTGATCACCGCGATCCCCACCGACGACCTGTGGATGCGCGACATCGCGCCGGTGTTCCGCCGGGACGGGTACGGCGGCCTGGACGCCGTGGTCCTCAACTTCAACGGCTGGGGCAACAAGCAGGTCCACCACGACGACGCCCGGGCGGCCGAGCTCATCGCCACCCGCCGCGGCCTGCGCCACACCTACGCGGACTTCGTCGGCGAGGGCGGCGCGATCGAGACCGACGGCGACGGCACCGTGATGGCCACCGAGAGCAGCCTGGTCAACAAGAACCGCAACCGCGGCATGAGCCGCGACGAGATCGAGGAGGCCGTCCTGAAGGCCTACGGCGCGGACACCATGATCTGGCTGCCCGGGATCAAGGGCCAGGACATCACCGACGACCACGTGGACGTCACCTCCCGGTTCGTCCGCCCCGGCGTGGTGATGGTGCAGCTGCCGCCGGCGGACCGCAACGACGCCTGGGCGCGGGACGCCCGCGAACAGTTCGCGATCCTGTCCGCCGCGACCGACGCCCGGGGCCGCCGCCTGCAGGTCATTCCCGTGCACGGCCCGGACACCGTCCGCTCCCGCAGCTCCAAGTTCGTGGACTCCTACCTCAACTTCCACGTCGTCAACGGCGGTGTGATCACCGCCCAGTTCGGCGACGCGTACAAGGACGCCGCCGCCCGGGACGCGCTCGCCTCGGCCTTCCCCGGCCGCCGGGTGGTGCAGATCGACGTCGACCGCCTGATGACCGGTGGCGGCGGCATCCACTGCTCGACCATGCACGAGCCGCTGCCCTAGCCGGCGCCCGCGCACGTACCGCCCGCACCGCCCACACCGCCCACACCGCCCACGCCGTCCACGCCGTCCACCGCCCAGACCAGCAGCCGGAGTTCCCGCATGACCAACGCCCCGTCCCGCCGTACCCTGATGCGCTCCCTGGCCGGTGTCGGCCTCGGTGTCGGCGCCCTCACCCTCGGCCTCACGGCCTGCGACCCCACGGGCGTCGAGGACATCGACAACCCCGTGCCGCCGCAGCCCGGCGGCACCCCGGGCCCGCGCCGCTTCGGCGCCGAGTGGGACAAGCATCTGCGCACGGTGATGTCCTGGCCGGCGTCCGAGAACGTCTGGGGCGACCAGCTCGCGGACGTCCGCCGGGACGTGGCCGGCCTGGCCCAGGCCATCGCCGCCCGCGAGCCGGTCGTGCTGATGGCCCGCCCCGAGCAGAAGGACGCCGCGCAGAAGGCCTGCGGCTCGGCCGTCGAGGTCGTGCCGATCGCCGTCGACGACCTGTGGGCCCGCGACACCCTGCCGGTGTTCGTCGAGGAGGGCGGCAGGGTCAAGGGCGTCGACTTCAACTTCAACGGCTGGGGCGGCAAGCAGCAGCGCGGCAACGACTCCAAGGTCGCCCGGACGGTGCTGGCGAAGTACGGCGTCGAGCGGATCGAGACCCGGCTGGTCGCCGAGGGCGGCTCGTTCGAGACCGACGGCCAGGGCACCCTGATGGTGACCGAGAGCTCCGTCGTCAACGACAACCGCAACCCGGGCATGAGCCGGGACCAGGTCGAGGCCGAGCTGAAGAAGGTCCTCGGCGTGACCAAGGTGATCTGGCTGGCGGGCGTCAAGGGCAAGGACATCACCGACGCCCACGTCGACTGCCTGACCCGCTTCGTCGCCCCCGGCGTGGTCCTGCTGGACCAGGCCTTCCCGGGCACCCCGCCGGACGTCTGGTCCCGCTCGGCCGACCAGGCCCGCTCCGTCCTCAAGGACGCCACCGACGCGACGGGCAAGAAGCTGCAGGTAGTGGAGCTGCAGCAGCCCGACCCTGACAGGATCACCGGGCGCGGCGACGCCTTCGTCTCCTCGTACATGAACTTCTACATCGGCACGAAGGGCGTCTACCTGCCGAAGTTCGGCGACGCCCGCGCCGACGAGCGGGCCCAGCAGATCATGAAGCAGTACTTCCCGGGCCGCGAGATCGTCCCGGTGAAGATCGACGCGATCGCGGCGGGCGGCGGCGGCATCCACTGCGCCACGCACGACATCCCCGCCCTGGGCTGACCGGACGGGCCGGTCCCGGAGTCGCTCCCGGGGCCGGCCGCCGTGGGGGGCCGGGGGCGGGGGGGGGGCCGGACCCCGCCCCCCCCGACCCACCCCGCGGGCGGGGGCGGGGGGTACGCTGGGGTTCCGCCCCCGCCCGCCCCGGGGGGGGGGGGGGGGGGGGGGGGGGGGGGGGGGGGGGGGGGGGCGGGCCGGGGGCCGGGGCGGGGGGGGGGGGCGGGGGGGGGGGGGGGCCCGGCCCCCGGCCCCGCCGGACTCACCCGGCGGGCTGCTGCTGGGTGACGCAGTGGATGCCGCCGCCGCCGGCCCCGAGGTAGTCGATGTTCAGTTGCTCGACGGTGCGGCCGGGGAACAGCCGGGCGAGGGCGGTCCTGGCGGCGCTGTCAGCCCGGGTGTCCCCGAACTGCGCGGAGATCACCGCGTTGTTGCACAGGTAGTAGTTGGCGTAGGAGCCGACGAAGTTGGGGTCGGTCGAGCGGATGAGGTTGTAGTCGGGCCCCTGGATCCGGCCGACCGCGAACGGGGTGCCCTGGGCGCTGGTGGAGGTCGTCAGGGTTCGGTACTGCTGGCGCTCGTCCTGGGCCCAGACGTCGGTGTCGCTCGCGAGCGGCATCTGGACCACGGCCGTGCCGGCGCCGACGAAGCGCGAGGTGGCGTCCACGTGGTCGTCGGTGATGTCCTGGCCCGTGATGCCGGTGAACCAGATCACCTTGGTGGCGCCGAAGGCCGCGCACAGGGCGCTCTCGATCGCGGCCTGGGACATACCGGGGTTGCGGTTGGCGTTGATGATGCTGCTGCGGGTGGCCATCAGCGTTCCCGCGGCGTCGGTCTCGACGGCGCCGCCCTCGGCGACCAGCCCGGCGGCGGTGAACGGCAGGCCGAGGTAGCCGGCGACCCGTTGGGCGACCAGGGCGTCGTTGCCGTGCGGGTTCTGGTGGTTGCCCCAGCCGTTGAAGTTGAGGCCGAAGGTGTCGAGGCCGCCGGCGCCGTCGGTGCGGAAGACCGGGCCGGTGTCGCGCATCCAGCAGTCGTCGACCGGGATGTCCCCGATGACGGTGACGGCCGAGCCGCACATCGACCGCGCCTTGGCCACGCTCGCCGGGTTGGCGCACATGGTCACCGGCTCGTACTTGGCGATGGTCTTCGCGATGAGCGCGATGTTCGACTGGACGCCGCCGAGCTTGTTCCGCCAGATGGTGGTGCTGTCCGGCCAGGCCATCCAGGTCCGGGTGTGCCGGGCGGTGTCCAGCGGCACGCGGTAGCCGGCGGCCACGGCCGGGCCTGCGGTGCCGTTGCGGGGTTGCGCCGCCTGTGCCTGCGCCCGACCGCCGGCGGCGGTCAGCGCGGTTCCGGCCACGGTGAGCCCGGCGGCCGCCAGGAACCGGCGTCGGTCGAGCCCGCCGTCGCGGGTCGGCTGGGGTCTGGAGCTGTCCTCCATCACTGCCTCCACATCAAAGTCCGCTGCCGGTGCAGCAGTTGACCGAAAAGGTAAAACTGGCCAAGCGCTCGGTCAATACATTGCGCAAGTATCGGTGCCGATGCGCCCCTGCCGGGCTCCCGCAGTCGTTACAGTGGCGGCCATGGCGACACAGGCGACGGGCGCAGCCCCGCGAACGGCCACCGGCCCCGGCGGCACCGGCCGGGCACGCGCTTCCGCCAAGGGCGAGCAGACCAGGGCCCGGCTCATCGCCGCCGCCCGCACCCTGCTCGCCGGCGACGGCGCCGGGCGGT
The DNA here is from genome assembly GCF_042735475.1 of Kitasatospora sp. NPDC059577. Lineage (NCBI taxonomy): Bacteria > Bacillati > Actinomycetota > Actinomycetes > Kitasatosporales > Streptomycetaceae > Kitasatospora > Kitasatospora sp. NPDC059577. Next base: position 42,100 of record NZ_JBHWBZ010000065.1, read on the forward strand.
TCACCACCCGCAACGTGGCCGCGCTCTGCGGGGTCTCGCACGGGATGTGCCACTACCACTTCGCGGACCGCACCGACCTGATCGTCGCGGTCGTGGCGGACATCCGGCCCGAGTGGATCACCCCGCTGGAGGAGGCCGTCGCCGGCCCGGGCGGCTACGCCGAGCGCGCCGAGCGGGTCCTGGCACTGCTCACCCGGCCCGAGAGCCCCGACCTGGCCCGGCTGCACGCGGCCCTGCACTGGCTCGCCCTCAACGACGAACGCGTCCGGGCCGGCCTGGAGGCCGAGTACGCGCGGTGGCGCGCCTCCTTCGTGCGCCTGTTCCGCTGCCTGGTCGAGGAGCGCGGCGGGGACGCCGACCCGGTTCCGCTCGGCGAGGCCTTCGCCGCCGCCGTGGACGGCCTCGCCGCCATCGGGTCGCTCGACGGAACGGTGGACGACGAACGGGTGCTGCGGACCCTGCTGGACTCGCTGACCTCCGCCGTCGTCGCCGAGGCCGTCTGACCGGCCGGGACAACCCCCGTCACGCTCCGGGACCGGCCGCGGCCTCCGCGCGTTTGCGGCGCTCGACGCGGCTGGAAGCCACGACGGTGAACGTCAGGCACGCCGCGATGATGCCCTCGGCCCAGAAGAAGGACACGTAGTCGATGAGCGAACCGATCGGCGGCGAGCCGGGCGCGGCGTTGCGCATGCCGATGAGCGCGAACAGGGTCGCCGCCATCCACCCGAGCGAGGGCCACACCATCCCCTGCCGCCCCCGGTAGAGCACCTCGGCGCCGGCCATCACCGCCAGGGCGAGCGCCCACATGGCCGCGATCATGAACCAGGCCAGGATGAAGGTGCTGCGCGCCCGGGTGACCGCGCCCTCCAGGACGGTCGCCCCGGAGGCGCTCGGGGTGCTGGTCGGGTGGACCACGAAGAACGGATCGGCGTTCGCGACGACCAGGCCGACGGGCACGCCGCCGCTGGTGTCCGACGCCGCGAACGACACCGCGAAGTGGTGGCGGTCGAAGGGGTAGTCGGTCAGGGTGCCGTTGTAGAAGTCGGCCGACACGGCCTGGGGCGTCGCGGCCTCCCCCGGCGCCGCCCGCAGTTCGGTGCGGGTCGCCGCCTGGACGGTGATCACGACCTGTCGGCTGAACGCGGTGGAGTCCGGGCCCGCGGCGAGGCCGCCGTGCGGCACCGGCACGACGAAGATCGTGAGTTCGCCCGTCCCGGGGTCGATGTCCTGGGCGGTGACGTCCAGTTCGATCCAGTCACCGGCGCTGGGCAGGGCCAGTTCGTGGGGCTGCTGCCGGGTGTTGCGCTCGTTCAGGTACAGCGCGACGCCGGCCGAGCACAGCATCGCCACCGTCAGCAGCGCGACGAGGAAGCGGTTCCCGCGCCACCGCGACGCGCTCACGCCCCGGTGCCCGGCTGCTGCTGGGTGGCGCAGTGGATGCCGCCGCCGCCCGAGGCGATGTGGTTGATGTCGACCTGGGTGACCTTGCGGCCCGGGTGGAGGTCGCCGATGATGCCGGCCGCGCGGTCGTCGGCGGCCTGGTCGCCGAAGCGCGGGACGATGACGCCGCCGTTGCAGACGTAGTAGTTGATGTAGGTGGCGAGGAAGTTCTTGCCGGCCCCCTGGATCAGGTCGAAATCGGGCTCGGGGAGGTCGACCACCTTGAGCGTGCGGCCTTTGGCGTCGGTCGCGGACCCGAGCACCTGCAGCGCCTGCGCGGAGGCGGTGGTCCAGACGTCCGGCGGGGTGTCGGCGGCGGGGCGGTGCAGGACGACGGTGCCGGGTTCGGCGAAGCGGGCGAGGGCGTCGACGTGGCAGTCGGTGATGTCCTGCCCGGCGACGCCCCGGAACCAGATCACCTTCTCGACGCCCAGCAGTTCCTTGAAGCTCGCCTCGATCCGGTCGCGGCTCTTCCCGGGGTTGCGGTTGTCGTTGACCCAGGAGCTCTCGGTGGCCATCAGGGTGCCCTCGCCGTCCACCTCGATGCCGCCGCCCTCGCCGGTGACCGGCGCCTGGATGCGGGTGATGCCGTAGTGGGCGAGGACGTTGCGGGCGACCTGGCTGTCGTTGGCGTGGGTCTGCTTGTTGCCCCAGCCGTTGAAGTCGAAGTCGACCCCGGCGAGCCCCTGCGGGCCGGTGACGAAGGTGGGCCCGGTGTCCCGGGCCCACAGGTCGTCGACCATCAGGTCGAGCACCTCGACCGAGGAGCCGCAGGCCTGCCGGGCCTCGTCGGCCTGGTCGGGGCGGGCCAGCAGGACGACCGGCTCGAAGCCGGCGACGACCCGGGCCAGGCCCGCGATGTCCTGGCGGACGCCGGGCAGTTGGTCGCCCCACACCTCCTCCAGCGCGGGCCAGGCCATGAAGGTGCGGGTGTGCGGCGCGGACTCGGCGGGCATGGCCCGCCCGGCGGCCGCCGGGCTGCCGGACGGGGCCGTGCCCGAGGCCGTGGCACCGGGGCCGGGTTGCTCCTGCGCACCGCTGTCGGAGGAACAGCCACCGGCCAGGGCCAGTGCGGCGAGCGCGGCCCCGGACTGCAGGAGCGAGCGGCGGGACGGCCGGGGGTGAGCCATGGGGCCTCGATCCGGGTAAGTGTCGGGTTCGGCTCCGCAGGCTACTGACAGGGCGGTCAGGACCCGGCGCGGCACGCATCCGCCGTTCGGGGGAAACCGGTCACGGGGCTTCGGCGCCCTCCTCCCGTTCGCGGCGCAGCCGGTGTTCGGTACGGATGCCGAACCAGGCGGTGCAGGCCGGGGAGGCGGTTACGGGCGAACCGCCGGCGGCGGGCCGGTGGGCAGGTTCGCTGCCGACCCGGCGCCGCCGCCGGTGTTGCTCGGTCGCCCCGGCCCGGCAGGTCCCACCGCCTGCCGGGCCGGGGCCGTCTTACAGTGCGCGGCGCGCGGCGGCGATCCGGTCGGGATCCCAGCCGGGCCGGGGAACGGACTCCAACAGGAGCCTGGTGTAGGCGTGTTGCGGGGAGTCGAGGACGTCGGACGTGGGGCCGGACTCGACGATCCGGCCGTGCCGCATCACGATGACGTCGTCGGTCACGCAGCGGACCACGCCGAGGTCGTGGGTGATGAACAGGTAGCCGACGCCGGTCCGTTCGCGGATGTCGGCGAGCAGGTTGAGGACCTGCGCCTGGACCGAGACGTCCAGTGCGGCGACCGCCTCGTCCAGTACCAGTACGTCCGGCTGGACGGCCAACGCCCGTGCGATGGCGACGCGTTGGCGCTGGCCGCCGGAGAGCTGCCGGGGCAGCGCCTCCGACGCCCGGGTGCCGAGGCCGACCTGGTCGAGGAGCTCCCGGATCCTGGCCGCGTGGTCGGTGCCGGGGAAGTGCAGCCGCAGGGTCTCCCGCAGGACGGCCTCGACGCTGGTGCGCGGGTCCAGGGAGAGGAACGGATCCTGGAAGACCATCTGCACCTCGCGGGCGCGGGCCAGTCGTTCGGCCCTCCCCCGGGCCCGCCCGGTCCGGGCCCGGCCGCGGACCGACACCTCGCCCGCGTCGGCCTGTTCGAGGCCGACGATGATGCGGGCGGTGGTGGTCTTGCCGGACCCGGACTCGCCGACGATGCCGAGCGAGCCGCCGGCCGGGAGGGTGAACGAGACCTCGTCCACGGCCCGCACGCTGCCGAAGGTGCGGCACAGCCCGTTGACCTGCAGGACGGCCTCAGTCATCGGCGCGGCTCCCTTCGAGCGGGTGGTGACAGGCGACCGGGCCCGGCGCGGGGGCTGCCTCACGGCACAGGTCGGTCGCGTACCGGCAGCGGGCGGCGAACGCGCATCCGGTCAACTCCTGCCGCAGGTCCGGCGGTTGGCCGTCGATGGCGGAGAGCCGGCCGGGCCCGCTGTCCAGCCGCGGGGTGGCGGCGAGCAGCGCGGCGGTGTACGGGTGGCGGGGCCGCTCGAACAGCACCTCGGCGGGCCCGTGCTCGACGATCCGCCCGGCGTACATGACGTGGACCCGGTCGCTGATGGCGGCTGCGAGACCGAGGTCGTGGGTGACGAACAGCAGACCGGTGCCGAAGCGTTCGCGCAGCTGGTCGAGGAGCGCGACGACCTCGGCCTGGCTGGTGACGTCGAGCGCGGTGGTCGGCTCGTCGGCGAGCAGCAGCACCGGGTCGCCCATCAGCGCGGCGGCGATCATGACGCGCTGGAGCATCCCGCCGGACAGCCGACCGGGGTAGCTGCGCAGCAGTTCCGGGCCGAGGCCGACGGCGTCGAGCAGTTCGGCCGCGCGCCGGTCGGCGTCGGCCGCGGTCATGACGCCGGTGCGGCGCACGCCCTCGGTGAGGAAGTCGCCGACGCGGCGCAGCGGGTTGATGGCGGCCCGCGGGTCCTGGAAGATCATCGCGGCCCGGCCGGTGCGCAGGGCGCGCAGCCGGTCGGGGCCCATGGTCAGGACGTCCTCGCCGTCGACCAGGACGCTGCCCTCGGCGGTGGCGCCGGTCGGCAGCAGGCCGAGGGCGGTGCGCGAGGTGAGGGTCTTGCCGGAGCCGGACTCGCCGACCAGGGCCACGGTCTCGCCGGGGGCGACGGTCAGGTCGACCCCGTCGAGGACGGGCCGGGCGGCGCCGGGCAGGTGGAGCCGCAGGCCCCTGACGTCGAGGGCGTGCACCCGTTCGCCGGGATTCACGGGGTCCTCGGGATTCATGTGCTTCCCCGGGTTCATGGGGTCCTCCGGGCGACGCGGTCGGCCCAGCGCTCGCCGACGACGTTGAAGGCGACGACGGTGAGCACGATGAGGACGCACGGCAGGATCGCGGACAGCGGGTAGCCGTGCTGGATCGCGGTCTGGCCGTCGAAGACCATCCGCCCCCAGTCGGGGGTGAGCGCGGGGACGCCGAGTCCGAGGAAGGACAGGCCGGCCAGGTCCATGAGGGCGTATCCGAAGTTGATGGTGGACTGGGCGAGGACGATCGGGGCGATGTTGGGCAGGACGTGCCGCAGGCAGATCTGCGCCGCGGAGTGGCCCTGGACCCGGTAGGCGCTGACGTAGGGCCGCATCCGTTCGGCCAGCACCAGGGAGCGGGTCAGGCGCGAGACGTACGGCAGGTAGGCGATCGCGAGGGCGAGGACGGGGGCGATCAGGCCCTCGCCGTACACCGAGACGATCAGGATGGCGAGCAGCATGCCGGGGAAGGCGAAGACCAGCTCGGTGCTGCGGGACAGCACGGAGTCGATCCAGCCGCCGCGCCAGCCGGCGACCAGGCCGACCACGACGCCGGCGACGGTGGAGAAGGCGACGACGCCGAGCGGGCCGAGCAGGGAGGTGCGGGCGCCGAGCAGCAGCCGGGAGAGGGTGTCGCGGCCGGCCGCGTCGACGCCGAGCAGGTGGTCCGGCGAGGGACCGGCGAGGGCGTTGCCGAGGTCGACGGCGTTCGGGTCGGCCGGCGCCACCCAGGGTGCGAGCAGGGCGGCGAGGACCACCAGGGCGACGATGCCGAGGCAGGCCAGGTGGAGCGGGGCGCGGGCGGCCTTGAGGCGGCCGAGGCCGGGCCGTCGGGTGAGGGCGACACTCATGCGTCGGACCTCCTCGTGCCGAGGGTGACCCGGGGGTCGACCAGCGGGTGCAGCAGGTCGACGACCAGGTTCACGATCATGAACAGGGCCACGATGAGCAGGGAGATGGCCTGGACGGTCGGGAAGTCCTTGGTGGTGGTGGACAGTTCGAGGAGCTGGCCGATGCCGCCGATGCTGAACGCGGACTCCACCAGGATCGTGCAGACGAGCAGGGTGGAGACGATCAGGCCGCCGGTGGTCAGGACGGTGCCCAGCGAGTTGCGGAACACGTGGCGGCGGATCACCTCGTGCTCGGGCACGCCGCGGCTGCGGGCGACGGCGATGTGCTCGCCCTCCAGGGCCTCCAGCATCGCCGAGCGGGTGACCCGGGCGAGCATCCCGATCAGGTACAGCGCGAGGGCGATCGCCGGCAGGGTGAGGTGCCACAGCAGGTCGCCGAAGCCGTCGCCGGTGCCGCTGGTCGGGAACCAGCCCAGCTTGACCGCGAACAGGCCCTGCAGCAGGACCGCCGCGACGAAGGAGGGGGTGCCGACCGCGAGCGTGGTGGAGAGCAGGATCGCCGAGTCGGTCGCGCCGCCGCGCACCGCGCCGATCCAGCCCAGGGCCAGGCCGATGAGGACGACCACGACCAGGGCCATGGCCACCAGCGTCAGGGTGGCGGGCAGCCGGTCGGCGAGCAGCGTGGACACGTCGGTGCGGTAGGTGATCGAGCGCCCGAAGTCACCCTGCAGCACCTGGCCGAGCCAGCGGAAGTACCGGACCAGGAAGGGGTCGTCGAGGTGGTACTGGTCGTTGATCGCCTGCAGGGCGGCCGGCGAGGCCGACCGGCCGGACAGCAGGAAGCTCGCCGGGTTGCCCGGCGCGAGGTACATCGCGCCGAACACCACGAAGGACGCGCCGAGCAGGGTGGCGGCCATCTCGACCAGCCGCCGTACGGCGAATCTCAGGAAGTTCACCGCGCGGCCCCCACGTCGGCGGCCCACGGGTAGTACATGTACGAGATGGTGGTGGGGGCGCCGGTGATGCGCTTGTTGAGGAAGACGGCGGTGGGCCACTCGGCGACCGGTATCCACAGCAGCTGCTCGGAGGCGGTCTGCTGGAGCTTCGCCTCGATCGCCGCGCGCTTGGCCGGGTCGTACTCGGCGGTCGCCTGGTCGACGAGGCCGTCGTACGCCGGTTCGCTGTAGCCGGCGAAGTTCTGGTAGGCGCCGGTCTTGAAGTTGGCGAGCAGGTCGAGCGGGTCGGTGACCGAGTCGTAGTAGGTCTCGGGGAACATGTCCAGGCCCTCGCGGGCCTTGGGGTCGGTGAACAGCGCGGTGAAGGCGTTCGGGGCGATCGTCCTCAGCTGGACGTTCAGGCCGATCTTCGCGCCGGCGGCCTGGACGGCGGTGGCGAGCAGGGAGACGTCCTGGCCGATGGTGCTGGTGGCGACGGTGAGCGTCTTGCCCTCGGCGCCGGCCTCCTTGACCAGGGCCTTGGCCCGCTCGACGTCCTGCGCGGTCGGGGTGAGGTGCTCGAAGGCCGACTTCCGGACGTCGTCGGGGGCGCCGGCCCAGGCCGCACGGGTGGTGAGCGAGCCCGTGACGGTGCCGGCGCCGGCGAGGCCGGTCCTGACGAAGCCGGAGCGGTCGAGCGCCAGGGACAGCGCCTGGCGGACCCGGAGGTCGCCGAGCGGGCCCTGCATGCTGGTGACGTTGAGGTTGACGGTGCTCAGGCCCTCGCCGAAGTACAGCGTGCCGGCGCCGCTCTTGCGCAGCCGGTCGTAGCTCTCGGTCGGGATCAGGTAGCCGCCGTCGACGTCGCCGGTGAGCATCGCGTTGGTGCGGGCCGACGGGTCGGTGAGGAAGCTGAAGACGACCTTCTTGGACTTGGCCTTGGTGCCCCAGTAGTCGTCGAAGCGCTGCAGCTCGATCGACTGCCCCTTGGCCCAGGCCCCGAGCTTGAAGGGCCCGGTGCAGTCGAGGCTGCCGCCGGTGCCGTAGTCCTTGCCGGCCGCCTCCACCCCGGCCTTGGCCGCGACCACGCCGGCCGCGGTGGCCATGTACTGCGGGAACTGGGAGTCCGGCTGCTTGAGCTTGACGGTGACCTGGAGCGGGCCGGTCTTGGCGACGGAGTCGACGTTCTGGAACACCTGGGCCCAGGCCGAGGCGTTGTCGGGGTTCGTCTGCCGGCCGAGGCTGTAGACGACGTCGTCGGCGGTCATCACCGAGCCGTCGTGGAAGTGCACACCGGAGCGCAGGTCGTAGACCCAGGTGGTGGCGTCGGGGTTGGAGGCCTTCTCGGCCAGGCCGGGAGCCAGGGTGAGCTGGGGGGTCCAGCGCATCAGGCTCTCGCAGACGTTCGACAGGACGGTGTTCTGCGGGTAGTCGAAGGCCTGGATGTAGTCGAGGGTGGGCGGCTCCGCGTAGGTGGCCCAGGTGAAGGAGTCGAGTTCGCCCTTGGCCGCCGGGGTGTCGGCGGACAGCTGGACCGCCGCCTGGTCGGAGCCGCCGCGCGGCGGACCGGAGCAGGCGGCGACCAGGGCCGCGGCCGAGAGCAGGGCGGTGGCGAGGGCGAGCCGGCCGGGGGCGGTGGCGCGTCTCGCGGGCGCGGTGGGAGTCATGAGGGGGTGTTCTCCGTTCGCTGGCGAGGGGGTCAGGCGTGGGCGGCCGGGATCTGCTGCGTGATGCAGTGGACACCACCGCCGCCGTAGGCGATGACCCTGGCCCGCACGCCGACGACCTTCCGGTCCGGGTAGGCGGCGGCGAGCACGGCGAGCGCACCCGCGTCCTCGGGGTGGTCGGCGACCGGCACGACGACACCGCCGTTGGCCAGGTAGAAGTTCAGGTACCCTACCTCGACCTCACGCCCGTCGACCTCGACGAAGGCGGCCTGCGTCAGGTCGACGATCTCGAAGGGCCGGCCCTGGGCGTCGGTGGAGTGCTCCAGCACGGTGCGGTTGGCCCGCATCCGCACGTGGTCCGGGTGCTCCGGGTCGGACGGCAGCTGCACCACGACCTTGCCGGGGGCGACGAAGGCGCAGACGCCGTCGACGTGCCCGTCGGTCTCGGTGTCCAGCGCGCCGCCGTAGGGCAGCCAGATCACCTTGGTGACGCCGAGGCGGGCCTTCAGCTCGGCCTCGATCTCCTCGCGGCTCATGTCCGGGTTGCGGTTGGGGTGCAGCAGGCACTGCTCGGTGGTGATCAGCGTGCCCTCGCCGTCGACGGTGATCGCGCCGCCTTCGAGGATCATTTCGGAGCGGATCGCCGGGGTGCCGAGGTGGTCCAGCAGCAGGCCGCTGATCCGGTCGTCGGCGTCCCACGGGTGGTGCTTGCGGCCCCAGGCGTTGAAGCGGAAGTCCACGCCGGCCCGGCGGCCGTCCCCGTCCAGGACGAAGATCGGCGCGGAGTCGCGGAACCAGGAGTCGTCGGTCGGCAGCTCCACGACGGTGATGCCCTCGCCGCACCGGGAGCGCGCGTCCTCGCCGTGACCGGGCGGCGCCACCATGGTGACCGGCTCGAACTCGGCGATGGCGCGGGCGACCGCCGCGTACTCGCCCTGCACCTCGTCGAGGGTGTCGCCCCACAGCTCCGGCCGGACGGGCCAGGCCATCAGGCAGCCCTCGTGCTCGGTCCACTCCGCGGGCATTCGGTACGTCACGGGAAACCTCTTCTGTTCGGGTCCGGCCGGGGCGGGGGCGGCGGGGGGCCCCGCCCCCCGCGGGGGGGGGGGGGGGGGGGGGGGGCCGGGCCCGCCCCCCCCCCGGGGGGGGGCGCTCGGCCCCCGGCGGGGGGCGCCA
>NZ_JBHWBZ010000065.1:51410-55419 GCF_042735475.1 Kitasatospora sp. NPDC059577
TCGGGGGCCCGGGGGGGCGGCCGCCTGGGGGCCCCCCCCCCGCCGGGAGGGAGGGTGGTGTGAGCGGAGGTCCTCGGCGGCCCGCCTCCGTGGGGTTCCGGACGGGCCGCCGAGGGGTCTCAGAGGGCCGGCGGTACGGCCGGCTGGGACTGGGTGGCGCAGTGGATGCCGCCACCGCCGGAGGCGATGTTGTCGATGTTCAGCTGGACGACGTCGCGCCCGGGGAACTCGGCCTGCAGGATCGCGTAGGCCTGCGCGTCGGCGGAGGTGTCGCCGAACTGCGGAACGAAGACGGCGCCGTTGGCGACGTAGAAGTTGGTGTAGCTGGACAGGAAGTCCTTGCCGCGCCCGCGGATCCTCGCCCGGTCGGGGCCGGGGAGCTCCACGACGGTCAGCGGCCGGCCCTGGGCGTCGGTCGCGGTCCGCAGGACCTGTTTGGCCTGCTGGTAGACGTCGATCCAGGTCTGGTCGGTGCCGGGGCCGGGCTGGTCGAGGACGACCCGGCCGGGCGAGGTGAAGCGCGCCAGGCAGTCGATGTGGTCGTCCGTGATGTCCTGGCCCGCCAGGCCGGCCAGCCAGATCACCTTGTCCATCCCGAGCGTGGTCTTCAGGGCCTGTTCGACCTGGTCCTGGGACATCCCGGGGTTGCGGTTGGGGTTCACCAGCGAGCTGACGGTGGCCAGCAGGGTGCCCTGGCCGTCCGTCTCCAGGGCGCCGCCCTCGCCGACGAAGGGGGCCTGGACGCGGTCGATTCCGTACTCGACGAGCAGGGTGGCCGCGACCGCGGCGTCCTCGGTGAAGCGCTGGTAGTAGGGGGTGCCGCTCTTGCCCCAGCCGTTGAAGTTGGTGTCGACACCGGCGATGGCGCCCGGCGCGACCACGAAGGTCGGACCGAAGTCCCGGATCCACAGGTCGTCGTTGGAGATCTCGACGACGGTGATGCCGTAGTAGGCGCCGGGGCCGCAGTAGTACCGCGCGTCGGCGGCCTGGCCCGGGCGGGCGACCACGACCACCGGTTCGTAGCGGGAGATCTGGTAGGCGACCCGCGCGATGTCGTCACGGACCGCGGAGAGCTGGGTCCGCCAGATCGACGACAGCGCCGGCCAGGCCATGAAGGTGCGGACGTGCCGGTCGCTCTCGGCGGGCATCCGCAGCCTCGTGGTGGCGCCCGCCGCGGCGGGCGAGGCCGTCGCGGCCCGGGCCGAGGCCGGCAGGACGCCGCCGAGGGCGATCAGGGGGGCGGCGGCCGCACCGAACCGGAGCAGAGCGCGCCGGGAAGGGGTGGGGGATTGCATGGGGACTCCCTGGGTGATGCAGGGGTGGGGGTTGCCCCGCATCCTCTACCGTACTGAAAATTCAGTCAAGCTTTTGGCTCGAAGCTGGCCCATCTCACTGAAACGATCATCAGGAACCTGTCTGACCAGCCGGGAAGCCCGGTAGAGTGGGCGACCATGTCGGACCGTCGGACGGAAATACTCAAGGCCGCCACCAGGGTGATCGCCCGCCGTGGCGTACGCGGACTGCGCGTGGGCGAACTGGCGACCGAGGCGGGGGTGTCCACCTCGCTGATCTACTACCACTTCACCGACCGGGCCGGCATCCTGCGCCAGACGCTGCAGTTCATCAGCGACCGCGCCGACCACTACACCGCCGACGAGGGCCCCGCGCCCCGGACCGAGGACCCTCGGGCCGACCTCGAACGGGTCCTGCTCCGGGAGCTCCAGGACAGCATCGACGTGCGCGAGAACAGCACCGCCTGGGGCGAGTTGAGAGCCAGCGCGGTCTTCGAACCGAGCCTGCGCGAGGACCTGGCGAGGACCACCCACACCTGGGTGCACGACATCGCCGAACTCCTCGCCCGGGCCGACCCGACCGGCACCGCTCCCGCGCACGCGGCCGCCGCCGAGCGGCTCACGATCCTCGTCGAGGGCCTCAGCGTGCGGTGGCTGAGCGGCTCGCTGCCGCTCGACCACGCACGCCGGCTGCTGCGCAGCGCCGTCGAAACCGAACTGCAACGCTGACGGCCCCGGGCGCCGACCTCCGGTCCGCCCGTCACGACTACCCTGACCCTACCTCTAAACTTCGCGATGCCGTCTGCGCCGACCAGCGCCGTGGCCGCCCGGGAGCGCCCTCCGGCTCCCGTCCCCCTCCCTGTCCGCCGAGAGAGGCCACCGCATGTCCGCTGACCGATCCCCCTTCGCCCTGCAGCCGGTCTTCCAGGAGCTGACCGCGGACGACCCGCGCGAGGTCGGCGGCCACCTGCTGTACGCCCGGCTCGGCGCCGGCGGCATGGGCCGGGTCTACCTCTCCTACACGCCCGGCGGGCGGCCGGTGGCGCTCAAGGTGGTCCGGCCCGAACTGGCCGAGGACCCGGAGTTCCGGGCCCGCTTCGCCCAGGAGGTGGCCAGCGCCCGGCGCATCCACGGACTGTTCACCGCACAGGTCGTCGACGCCGGCGTGGACGCCGCCACCCCGTGGCTGGCCACCACGTACGTGCCGGGCCCCTCCCTCCAGCAGGTGGTGCAGCGTTTCGGTCCGCTCCCGGAGCGGACCGTCCTGTTGCTGATGGCCGGCATCGCCGAGGCGCTGCAGGCGATCCACACCAGCGGGGTGGTCCACCGCGACCTCAAGCCCGGCAACGTGCTGATCGCCTCCGACGGCCCCCGGGTGATCGACTTCGGCATCGCCCGCGCCGCCGACGCCAGCGCGCTCACCGGCACCGGACTGCGCATCGGCTCGCCCGCCTACATGGCGCCCGAGCAGGCCATGGGCCGGGCCGCGACCCCGGCCACCGACGTCTACGCGCTGGGCGCGCTGGCCGTCCACGTCGCGGGCGGCAGCCCGCCCTTCGGGGACGGCCCGGACCCGGCCGCGCTCTACCGGACCGTCCACGAGGACCCCGACCTCGGCCGGGTCCCGGAGAGCCTGCGCGACCTGCTCCTGCACTGCCTCGCCAAGCGGCCGGAGGACCGTCCGACCACCGCCGAGGTGATCGCCGCCGCCCGGAACCACCCGGCCGTCGGCGGCCACCTCCGGTTCGGCGACGACTGGCTCCCGCACCCGCTGACCAGCCAGATCACCCGGCACGCCGACCTCCCCCAGGTGCCCGCCGAGGCCGCCGCGCAGCCGGGCCCGGACTCCGCCCGGACGGTCCTCGCGCCGGCCTCCGCGCCGACGCCCACCCTGTTCGCCCCGGTGTCCTCCCCCGTCCCCGCTCCGCCCGCGCCGGCCGGGCATTCGACCGGCTCCCGCGCGGCCCGGCGCGAGGACGCCCGCGGCCGGGGCCGCCGCCGTGCCCTCGGGCGCACCGCGCTGACCGCCGCCGTCGCCCTGACCGTCGGCGCCGCGGCCGCGGTGTTCCTGCTCGACGACCAGGAGCCGGTGGAGGCCGCGACCGCCGAGGCCCCGGTGTCCGGCTCCGCCGCGCCGCTCACCCCGACGGCCCCGGTGGCCCCCACCGGATCGCCGACGCCCACCCGGTCCGCCACCCCGCCCGCGTCGACGCCGGGGCCCGCCGCCGACTTCGCCCCGGTCTACCGCTCCGTCGAGCTGACCTCGGCGGACTCCGGCTACGAGTTCGATCTCGCCAACGGCACGGTGGTCCCGATCGACAGGGCGACCTGGTACGTCGGCCGCGGCGACGGCGAGTTCCTCGTCCCGGAGAGCGCCGACTCCTTCATCGGCAGGGACGCCGGCCTGGGCGTGGCCGAGTGCCTCAAGGGGCTCGGCAGCCACCCGGCCGGACGGATCCCGTTCGCCGCCGCCGGGCCGGGCAGCGCCTTCTGCGTCCGGTCCGCGGACGGCCGGGACCTCGCGGTCGTCCGGGTGCTGCAGACCGCGGGCCCGGACGGCCCGGTCACGGTCTCCCTGGACCGCTACCGCCGCAACGGCTGAGCCCGCCCGCCGCGCGGACGGGCCCGGAGCGGCGCAGAGCCCGGCGGACCCCCCCCCCGGGGGGGGGGGGGACGCGGCGGGGGCGGGGGCCGGGGGGGGGGTCCGCCGCCCGCAC
>NZ_JBHWBZ010000066.1:0-26686 GCF_042735475.1 Kitasatospora sp. NPDC059577
GAGTGCCCGGCGGTGCATTCGCGGGTGGTGCGGTGGTGCGCACCGCTGCGTGACCCCGGCGTGGGAAGGGGCAGCGGGTGTGGGGTGGTGCCCCCCGGGGGGGGGGGGCGACTGTGGGCGCCCCGGGGGGGGCGGTGCGGGGGGGGCGGGCGCCGAGGATCAGATCCGGGTGTCCTCCACCACCGGCAGCTGCGCCGCCGGGGCGGTCCGCGGAGCGCCGGAACCCGGGAGGTCCGCGCTCGGCGCGGAGAACGTCCGCGGCGCGACCACGGGCTTCTTGCCGCAGAAGGCCGGCTCCAGCGTGTTCATCAGACCCTGCGTCACCGCGCCGTTGTTGGAGGCGTTGGCGAAGACCACCACGCTGCGCCGTCCGTCCTGGGTCACGAAGGACTGGGTCTGGAAGCCCTGGACGATGCCGCCGTGGCCGTACACGTCCCCGCAGGTCAGCGAGATGCGGCGGAGCCCCAGGCCGTAGGAGACCTTCGCGGTGGGGGTCGGCAGGGCGGCGGTCATCTGCCGCACCGAGTCGTCGGAGACCAGCCCGCCCGCGTTGCCGGCCAGCAGCGCGGTGAGGAAGCGGTCGAGGTCCTCGGCGTCGGAGATGACGGCGCCGGCGGACCACACCCAGGAGCCGGTCTGCTCGGTGGAGTCGAGCAGCGGCTTGCTGCGGTCGTCGTTGGTGAGGTAGCCGGTGACGTGGGCGCCGCGGATCTCCTGGTCGGGCACCACGAAGGAGGTCTTGCGCAGGCCGAGTGGCTGGATGATCCGCTCGTTCAGCACCTCCGCGAACGGCTGGCCGGTGAGGTGCTCGACCGCGAGGCCCAGCAGCACGAAGTCGGTGTTGGAGTAGGAGTAGCGGCTGCCGGGGGTGTACTGCACGCCGTGCTTGACCGACATCGCGACCAGGTCGCGCGGGTCGTACGCCTTGGTGCGGATGCGCGCCTCGAACGCGCTGGTGGTCTCCTCGCCGGCCTGCTCCAGCAGGTCGTTGGTGTGGTCGTAGATGCCGGCCCGGTGCTCCATCACCTGGCGGCCCGTCATGGACCAGCCCTCGGGGAGGGTGCCCTCGGGCAGGTAGTCGCGCAGCGGCTTGTCCAGGTCGATCCGGCCCTCCTGCACCAGCTGCATGACGAGAACGGCGGTGAACATCTTGCTGTTGCTGCCGACCCGGAACCTCCACGAGGAGTTCATCGGGGTCCCGTCCAGGTTCGCCCGGCCGACCGACACCGAGCGGGTGTTCTCCGTGCCGCCGTGGTCGCGGATCACCGCGAAGGCGCCGGGGGCGCCGGCCACGGTGGTGGCCTGCAGGGCGGCGAGCACGCCGGGCACGTCGGAGGCGGGCGCGCCGGCGGTACCGGAGTCGGCGGCCGCGGCGTGCGTGGCACCGGTCGCCACCAGGACGGCACCGGCGGCGGCCACCGCGAAGGGACGGAGAAGGCTGGTCGTCGCCATGTTCCTCGGCTCTCTCATCAAGTGACGCGGCGTCGGGCCGCGCCGATCGAAGATCACTATCACCGGCCGGGGCGGCCGATGGCAATGTGAACCGATTCGCCCGCATCGTCCGTTGCGGGCACCGGCGTGTCGCCCGCACCGTGCGTTTCCCGCTCCGGAGCCAAGGTTTCACCCGCCGTCGTCTACCCGCATGGACGGCCGCGCCCCATGCTGTTCGGGCGCCCGATGCGCCGCCGGTGCGCTCCCCGCACCGGCTCCCCCGCCGGAACCACCGCACCCGTTCCCCGCCAGCAGTCCCCTCACCGACCACGGAGCTTCCCCATGCCCCTGGCCTCCCTGGCATCCCGGGCCGGCGCCCTGCTGCTCGCCGCCGCCGGTCTGATACCGCTGTCCGGCACCGCCGGGGCCGCCGCCGCGGCCCCCGGCACGTTCACCGCGATCGTGTTCCCCGACCAGGACCACACCGTCGTCTACGACCTGATCGGCTCGGCGGCCCGGACCGTCGACGTCACCATGTACGAGCTGCGCGACACCACCGCCGTCGACGCCCTGATCGCCCGTCAGCGCGCCGGCGTCAAGGTCCGGGTGATCCTCGACGGCGCGCACCCCTCGGTCAACGGCTCCGCCTACTCGGCGCTGAAGGCCGCCGGGGTCGGCGTGACCTACTCGTCCACGGCGTTCGTCTACACCCACCAGAAGACCGTCACCGTGGACGGCACCACGTCGCTGATCATGACCGGCAACCTGGACTCCGCCTACTACGCGAACGACCGCGACTACGGCGTGGTCGACACCGACGCCAACGACGTCGCCGCGATCGAGCGGGTCTTCGCCGCCGACTACGCCAGGACCGCCGTCACCCCGACCGACGGTGACAACCTGGTCTGGTCGCCCACCGATGCGCAGTCCCGGCTGCTGGCCCTGATCAACGGCGCGCGGACCAGCCTCGACCTGGAGCAGCTGGAGTTCGGTGACCCGGCGCTGGTGGACGCCGTCGCCGCGGCGGCCTCGCGCGGCATCACGGTGCGGGTGGTCGGCATGAACCCGACCTCGTACGCGGACGAGTTCGACCAGGTCGCGGCGGCGGGCGCCAAGGTCGTCACCTACTCGTCGACCACCGGGCCGTACGTCCACGCCAAGGCGATCGTCGCCGACTACGGCACGGCGTCGGCCGAGGTGTTCGCCGGCTCGGAGAACTTCTCCGACAACTCGCTGAACCACAACCGCGAACTGGGCCTGATCACCGCCGACTCCGGGGTGCTCGGCACCGTCGAGTCCACCTTCGCCGGCGACTTTGCCCACGGCGCGCCGTACTAGCCGCATCGGCCGTACCGGCTGTCGGCCCCAGGAGTTCACCCCCCGTCAGGAGTTCACCCCCCGTCCGAGCGGCTCGTCGGGCCGCTCCGTACCCGAGGATTTGTCATGACTTCGTCCACGAAGCCCCGCTCCCGCCGCACCGCGACCGCGATCGGCTCCGCCGTCGCCCTGGTCGCCGCCTCCGCCGGCCTGTGGGCGGCGACCGCCACCACCGCGCAGGCGGCCGCCCTCCCCACGCCCGACCACATCGTCGTCGTGGTGATGGAGAACCACGCCTACTCCCAGGTCATCGGCAGCAGCAGCGCCCCGTACCTCAACAACACCCTGAAGGCGGGCGGCGCCAACCTCACCCAGTCCTTCGGCATCACCCACCCGAGCGAGCCGAACTACTACGCCCTGTTCTCCGGCTCCACCCAGGGCCGCGTCGACGACAGCTGCGTGACCGTCGGCGGCTTCCAGAGCGCCAACCTGGCCTCCGAGGTGATCGCCGCCGGCAAGACCTGGGCCAGCTACAACGAGTCCCTGCCCAGCCAGGGCAGCACCGTGTGCAGCAGCGGCAACTACGCCCAGAAGCACAACCCGTGGTTCGGCTTCGGCAACGTCCCGGTCAGCAGCGCCAAGACCTTCGCGCAGTTCCCGACCGACTACACCACCCTGCCGAACGTCTCCTTCGTCGTGCCGAACCTCTGCAGCGACATGCACGACTGCTCGGTCGGCACCGGCGACACCTGGATCAAGAACAACCTCGGCGCGTACGCCGCCTGGGCGCAGACCCACAACAGCCTCCTGGTCGTCACCTTCGACGAGGACAACAAGCTGTCCGGCAACCGCATCCCGACCCTGCTCTACGGCGCCCACGTCACCCCCGGCAGCAGCTCCGCCACCACGGACAACCACTACAACGTGCTGCGCACCCTGGAGGACCTGGCCGGCACCTCCGGGCACGCGGGCAACGCGGCCACCGCGAGCGACATCACGGGCATCTGGAACTGACCCGCGGTGATCAGGGCTTGACCCGAGCCCCGGTCCGGGCCGGTGGCCGCTCGGTCACCGGCCCGGACCCGCTCGCGCGGTCCGGTCCGTCGTCGGCCCCGGGGAGGCTCCCCGGGGCGGCCGCCGGCCGCGCGCGGTACGCCCGCACCCCGGGCACCGCCGCCGTGCCCGCGCAGACCAGCGTCACCAGGACCGCGGCCGCCAGCAGCGGCACCCGGCTGCCCCACGCGTCGGCGGCCAGCGGCGCCAGCACGTACCCGACCGGGGCGGCGGCCAGCGAGAGCAGCCAGTCGTACGAGCTGACCCGGGCCAGGCTCCCGGCCGGGACGTCCTGCTGCACCACCGTCGCCCACACCGGGTTGAGGAAGCCCAGCCCGGCCATCGCCACCGCCTGTGCCGCCACCGCGACCGGCGCCGGGGCCGGGACGGCCAGTGCCAGCAGCGGCAGCCCGAACAGCGCCAGGGCGAGGTTCCCGGCGAGCACCGGGCGGCGGGGGTGGAGCCGTCCGGCGATCAGCGAGCCGGCCAGCAGGCCCACCGCCCCGGCCTGGGTCAGGGCCACCCAGGCGCCGTCGCCGCCGAGGCGGGTGGCGGCGATCAGCGGGCCGAGGGTGAGCAGCACGGCGCTCGCGCCGTTCCACACGCCGTGGGCGATCAGGCTGGTCCAGTACCAGTCCCGGGCGCGCACCTCGCTCCAGCCCTCGGCGAGGTCCCGGCGCAGCGAACGCCGCCCGCCGTCGGCGCCGTCGGCGGCCGGGGTGCGGTCGGCGCTCGCGGGGCGGTCGGCGGTGGGCCGGGTGAGCCTGAGGAGCCGGGCGAGCAGTGCGGCGCTCAGCGCGAAGGAGAGGCCGTCCAGCAGGAAGGCCCAGCCCGGCCCCGCCGTGTACACCAGCAGCCCGGCGAGCGCCGGGCCGCCGAGGCGCGCGACGCCGGTCGCGGTGCTGAGCAGGGCGTTGGCCCGCAGCCGGAGCTCGCCCCGGACGGTCGCCGCGACGAGCGGGGAGGCGGTGGGCATGGCGAAGGCCGAGGCGATGCCGCCGACCGCCGACGCGACGGCGATGTGCAGCAGGCTCGGGCGCCCGTGGAGCAGTTCCAGGCCGACGAGCACCTGGGCGACGGCCCGCACCAGGTCGGTGGTGAGGGCGACCAGGCGCGGGTCGAAGCGGTCCCCGGCCACCCCGCCGATCGGCAGCAGGAGCAGCTTCGGCACCATCGCGCAGCCGAGCACCAGGGCGAGTGCGGCGGAGGAGCCGGTGGCCCGGGTGATGGCGATGGCGAGGGCGGCCGGGACGACGGCGTCGCCGAGGGTGGAGATCGTCCGGCCGATGAAGAGCAGGCGGAAACCGGGCAGGTGTAAGGGGTGTCGGTTCACGCGCCGCACTGTATTTCGGTGTCGAAATTTTGGCAACGAATATTTTGGTGGTGCTGCTTCAGGGTTTGTAGACTCCTGCCATGGCCGAGCACCTCCTTCAGCAGGACACCCCGCCGCGAGACTGGACGGACGGCCACGTCGACCGCTGGCAGCCGGTGCTGCCCGGCCTGGACCCGGACATCGAGGCCGCCGTCACCCGGATGTCGAGGCTCACCCGCCACTTCCGCCGGGTCCGCGAACAGGGCGTCGCCGACTACGGGCTGCAGAAACACGAGTTCGACACCCTGCACGAGCTGGCCGGCCGCGGCGGCCACGCCGCCCCCTCCGACCTGCGTGCCGACCTCAACCTCGCGCCGGCCTCGATCACCGGTCGGCTGGAGACCCTGGAACGGCGCGGCTTCGTCCGGCGCACGCCCTCGACGGAGGACCGGCGGAAGGTCGACATCGTGCTGACGGACGCCGGGCGCGCCGCCTGGCACGAAGCCCTCGACGTGGTCGGGCGGGAGGAGCGCCGGCTGCTGGGGGTGCTGTCCGAGGAGGAGCGGCACACGCTGTCGGAGCTGCTGCGCAAGGTGATGCTCGCCCAGGAGGAGGGCGAGTAGTGCGCTGCGGACCCTCCGCCGGGGTCGACCCGCCACCCCCGTCCCTGGTATCGATAGGGGCGTGCGATTCGAACTGGTGCCGATGCCGGACGGTGTGGGGGCGCGTCCCCGGGACGGGCGGGGGTACCCGGTGCCGGCGATCACGCCGTGGCACGGGGGCGAGCCGCAGTTCGCGCTGACCGACCACGGGCGCAGCGCCGACTGCGCGCTGGAGCGCCGCTGTTCGGTGTGCGGCGGATTCATGGAGCGCGGACCGGTGTGGCGGGTCGTGGGGCCCGCCGAGAGCGCCGCGATCGCCGGGGCGCTCGCGGCCGGGCAGCCGTACCGCAATCTCGCGCCGACCATGGAGGGCCCCGGGCACCGGGCGTGCATGCTCTACGCGTCGATGGTCTGCCCGTACCTGGCCCGCCCGAACGCCCGCCGGCGGGCGACCGCCGAGGACGCGGCCGACGTCCTGACGTCGGCCGCCGTCCGCGGGGCGGCGCGCGGCGGGCTGGGCGCGGTGGTCGGGTTCGGGGACTACGAGTACGCGGTCACCGAGAGCCGGGTGCTGTTCCGCTTCCTCGACCTGGTCGAGTTCCTGCCGCACGAGTCGGCCGACGAGCACCTGGCCGAGCTGCGCGCGGAGTTGGCCGGGCCGGGTCGGGGGCGGTAGGCCGGGGGCGGTGGACCAGGGGGCCCGGGAACGGGCCCCGCGGTCGGTGCTCCGGAGGCCTACGGCCGGTACGCGGGCAGGCCCTTGACGGTGGAGACCTGGGCCGGCGGGGCGGAGCCGTCGGCGGGCAGGGTGCTGACGCCGTCCGGGGTGCGGGCCGCGATGGTCCTGCCGTCGGGCGACCAGGTGGGCTCGGTGTAGTCGGTGGTGGCCGACGGGGTGAGGTCCTTCTCGGCCTTCCGGTCGAACTGCGTGGACCGGGTGAACAGGTGGTCGTGCCCGTTCACCGAGCGGACGAAGACCAGCTGCTCGCCGTCGGGGGAGAGGGCCGGCTGGGAGCCCTTGCCCAGGTCCCGCGTCGCGGGCCGGATGTAGTCGTCGTAGATGTACACCTCGTTGGCCGGGGTGTTGGCGTACGCGATCTCGCCGCGGTGGCCGCCGGCGTTTGCCCAGGTGTTCCCGGTCTGCGGGGGCTGCGGCATGGTGTCGCTGCCGCCCTCGGAGTTGTGCGGGGTGAGCACCTCGGGGGTGGCGCCGGGGGTCTTGGTGGGGACCTTCTCCAGCTTCAGCGCACCGCCCTTGCTGCTCGCGAAGACGATGGCGTCGAAGCGGGCGAGGGCGCCGGGGACGTCGGTGACACCGGGGTCCGTGGTCGCGTGCAGCCAGGTGGGGTGGGACCAGGTCTCCCCGCCGGGGTTCTTGGCGAGGGTGACCTTCCCGGTGCCGTCGGGGTTGGCGAGCACGAGGTCGCCGTCACCGTTGACGAAGGCGGCCTTCTTGCCGTCGGGGGACCAGGCGAGGTCGCGGACGACGGTGCCGAAGTCGACGGTGGTGCCGTTCATCGCGACGGTCCGGGTGCCGGTGCTGATGGTCAGGTGGTTGGCGGCGGAGGTGCCGTTGACCTCCTTGCCGCCGGGCGCCGGGCTGCCGGAGCCGGACGCTGCGCCGGGGGCGGCCGTCCCCGGCGCGGCGGAACCCGGCGCGGCGCCGGTCGGAGCCGTGGTGGACCCGGAGCCGGAGTTCTCCGGACCGCAGGCGGAGAGCAGGACCGCGCCGATGGTGGTCATCAGGGCGATCGCGGCGGCGGTGCCGAATCTGTTGCGCACGGACATGTCCAGGTCCCCCTCAGGTGCTGTTCGCTTTCGAGAACGAAGCGTCCCAGTGCGAGGTCAGGGGCGGGTTCGCGGCGTGTCACAGGTGCGGAACAGTGCCGTCCGGAGCTGCGGTTCTCCGATACGCCGTCAGCTGCCGTGGGGTAGCGGCCCGGAGGCCCCGGAGTCGGCCCCGGAGGCCCAGGGGGCCCCGGAGTCGACCCCGGGGCCGGTCCGGGAGCCGGGTCGCCCGGTGGGTGCTCAGAGACCGAGCTCGGTGAGGCCGGGGTGGTCGTCGGGCCGGCGGCCGAGCGGCCAGTGGAACAGGCGTTCCTCGGGGGTGATCGGCAGGTCGTTGATGGAGGCGTGCCGTCGGGCCATCAGGCCGTCCGGGGCGAACTCCCAGTTCTCGTTGCCGTAGGAGCGGTACCAGCGGCCGGCGTCGTCGTGCCACTCGTAGGCGAAGCGGACCGCGATGCGGTCGCCGTCGTGCGCCCAGAGCTCCTTGATCAGGCGGTAGTCGAGCTCGCGGTGCCACTTGCGGGTGAGGAACTCGGCGATCGGCCCGCGGCCGGTGACGAACTCGGCGCGGTTGCGCCAGCGGCTGTCGGGCGTGTACGCGAGGGCGACCCGCTGCGGGTCGCGGGTGTTCCACGCGTCCTCGGCGGCCCGGACCTTCTGCCGGGCGGTCGCCGCGGTGAACGGGGGCAGGGGCGGGCGCTGTGCGTCGCGCTGTTCGGTCATGGGTGAACTCCTCGGGAGCGGGCATTCCGCCGGTGAGAACGATCGTTCTCACTCTGGTGGCTACGATAGGAGAACTATCGTTCTCGCTCAAGGGGCACGGCAGATGGAGCACGAAGACCCGCGGACCCGCATCCTCGACGCGGCCGAGGAGCTGTTCTACGGACAGGGCATCCAGGCGGTCGGGATGGACGCCGTCCGGGCGGCCTCCGGCATGACGATGCGCCGCCTGTACCAGCACTTCCCGTCCAAGAACGACCTGGTCGAGGCCTACCTGCTGCGCCGCGACGGCCGCTGGCGGGAGAGCCTCGCCGTGCACGTCTCCCGCTCCGGCGGCTCGCCCCGGGACCAGCTGCTCGCGGTCTTCGACTGGCTCGGCCTGTGGTTCGCCGAACCCGGCTTCCGCGGCTGCGCGTTCGTCAACTCCTTCGGCGAACTGGGCGCGACCACGCCCGTCGTCGCGGCCGCCGCGCGGCACCACAAGGAGGAGTTCGGCGGCTACGTCGCCGGTCTGGCCGAGGCCGCCGGCGCCCCGCCCGCCACCGCCGTCCACCTGACCCTGCTCGCCGAGGGCGCCATCACCACCGCCGCCGTCCACGGCGACCCGACGTCCGCCGCCGATGCCAAGGAGGCCGCCCGGCTGCTGCTGGACGCCGCACGCGTGCGGTAGCGGCGGCCGGGCGGTCAGGCGGCCGGGCGGTCGTCGTCCGCCGGCTGTCGTCCGCCGACCGGTGACGGCGGCCGGACCCGGAGCAGGACCCGGAGCGCCGGAGCGGGGCCTGCGCTCCGGGCCCGGGCCGGTGGCGTCAGCCGATGGTGTAGGAGGAGCCGAAGGCCGTGACGGTGAACGGACCGTCGAGGTCCCGGTTCCCGGCGGCGGCGATCCGGCGCAGGCACTCGACCCGGTCGACCGACCTGCGCCATTCGTCGGCGGTGGACGGGTTGGCGGGGTCGGTCGGATCGTCGATCCGGACGTCGAAGAAGGCGTCCAGCCAGGCGTGCTCCCCGGCGGTGGCCGGCGGACCCACCCTGTCGGTGGTCCGGGCGAGGAGTGCGGGCAGGGCGTCGTACTCGCCGCCGTTGCCGTGCCGGATGGAGGCGTCGTACAGCTCGGCGCGGGCCAGGGCGGTGGTGAGGCCGAGCCGGTCGGCCTGGTCCATCGCCGGGGTGACGTACCGCTGGTCGACCTCGTCGTCCTGGACCCGCCGGAAGACGGGGTCCCCGGCGGCCTGCTTCCAGGCCGCGACGTACTCGTCCTCGGGCAGGCCGCCGGTCTCCCCGCTGCCGGATGCGGCCAGCCGCTCCGGCTCCGGGACGAAGCGGGCGAGCGGGTTGTCGGGGGAGGCGGCGGTGTGGGCGCGGACGACCTTGAGCGCGTCGCCGTCGTCGGTGGTGAAACCGGCCCGGCCGGCGGTCACGCCCCGGCCGTCCCGATGTTCTCGGCGTAGCCGTACTGGATCTCGGTGGTGCTGTTCTCGAAGACGCTGATCAGCTGGTCGGCCCGGCGTCGCTGGTCGGGCGTGAGCCCGCCGTCGGACGGCAGTCGGGCGTCGGCGGGCGCGGCGGCCGCGGCCGCCGGGTCGGGTGACGCCTGGGCCGGTGCGACGGTCCACGCCGCGCCCGCGGTGAGTGCGGCTGCGGCGGCAACGGCGGCGAGGCGGTGGGTGGTTCGGGAAACGCGCATGGAGGTGCTCCGATCTCCGTGGGGGAAGAGCGCGAGCTTGCGGCAGCAGAGTAGGGCGGGGGCCTGAGGAGGCGGAGACCGCATCGGTCCGACCGGTCCCCGCCTCCAGGCGGCGTTTATCGGCCATTGATCGTCGCCGCCTAGTCTCGGGCGCATGGACGAGAGAACGGCCGAGTGGCCGGGGGCAGTGCCCGACGGGCGGATGACGGAGCAGGACACCGAGCGGTTCCGGCAGCTGCTGGCGAAGCTGGAGCATTCGCTGGCGGCCGACCGGGAGGCGGCGGGCCGTGACGCCTGAACTCGCCGGGTGCCGGCCGGTGACGGTGGTTCCGTTGTGACGGCGCGGCGAGGGCGAACGGGTGGAACACGCGGGCGCGGACCGGCCCGGGGTGCTGCGGGGGCACTCCGGCCCGGTGGCGGTCGATCAGCGGCCGGTGGCGGGCCCGGGAGCCGCCACCGACTGACGGGCGATCAGCAGTCGCATCCGCAGTCGCAGCCGTCACAGCAGTCGCATCCGTCGCAGCAGCTGCAGCAGTCGCCGCACCCGTCACACCCGCTGCAGGCGTCGCAGCATTCGCAGCAGTCGTGCCGTTCGCAGAACCCCTTGCGGCGCTCGCGGCTGAACGGGTCCTCGTGCTCGCAGCAGAGCAGCTGGCACGTGCAGGCCATCAGCGCCCACACCGCGCAGCCGGCGAGCAGGTTGCGCGGGCGTGGCGGCTTCGAGCCGGGCGGGGTGAAGCCGGGGCCCTGCGGCACCCACGGCGGGACCGGCCCGCCCGGTTCCTGGCCGGGGGGCGCCTGATGGGGCGGTGCCTGGTGCGGGTGCTCGGCCGTGGCGCCGCCGGCCGGTCCGTGCTCCGTGCCGCCCCCGGTGCGGCAGCTCGCCGCGTGCGCGGACCCGAAGACCCGGTCGACGGCGCGCTCCGTCTCGTGCGCGAGCAGGAGGTGGACCAGTGCCCGGTCATTCAGCTCGACCTCGCGCAGTGCGAGCCGGATGCCGTGGACGGCGTCGCGGCAGAGCCGTTCGGCCTCGGCGCGGTCGGTGCCGGTGGCGGTCAGCGGGTTCCAGGCGCCGGAGGCGGCGTCGGCGGTCTGGTCCTCGGCGGCGTCGAGGAGGTGGGCGAGCCGGCCGAACAGGCGCCCGGCCTCGGCGAGCGGGGCGGCGTTGCCGGGGCGGCCGGCGATCGCGGCGGTGTGCGCGAAGGCGGCCGAGGTGGCCGTCTCGGTGGGCTCGGTGACCAGCAGAACGGATCCGCCGGGCCGCAGCGATCGCTCCAACTCGCCCTGGCGGGAGGCGGCGTCGAGCAGGACGGCGGTGTCGAAGCCGACCGTCGAGGCGCTGCCGGCGCTCTGCCGGTCCCAGCGCCGGGTGACCGCGCGGGCCCCGGCGGCGACCGGGCGGCGGGCGAACACGCCGTCGCGGTCCTCGACGTGGTCGCGGATCTTCACCGAGGCGAGCGCGAGCGAGACGGCGGCGGCGAGCCGGGCGCCCTCGCCCCTGGCGACGGAGGCGGTCCGCATGCCGCGCAGCGGGCACGGTCCGGCGGTGCGCCGCCAGGAGGAGTCCTCGCGGGCGGCCTGGGCCTCGACCAGGACGGAGATGATCAGGCCGTCGTAGTTGGTGGCGGTCCGGGCGAGCTGTCCGTGGTCGTCGCGCAGTGCGAGGCAGAGCCCGCACAGGTGGGCCATCCAGGAGGTCTGCAGCCGTTCGGACAGCCGGTGCCTGCACGGTCTGATGATGCCGAACACGATCGTCCCCCTCGACATTCGGGCCGCTGACCGGCCACGATTCGCCGCACATCATATGATCGGCGGCGCGCCTGGGCCGAGCCCCCGCCAAGGACGGCCTCCGGGGGAGACCGGCCCCGGAGGGGTCGACCCCGGGCGAGGAGGGATCCCCGTCGCCGACGGACCCCCGTCGAGCAGGACCCGGCCGGGGACGGGCCCCCGATCAGCAGGAGGCCCGTCGGCGGGCGGCCGGTTCCCCCGGAGGGAGAAGCTGCCGGGTGGCGACGCCGGGCCGGGGACGACCGTGTCGGCGGGAGGGGCTGCGGGCCCTCAGGAGGCGCGGCAGCGCAGCATCTCCAGCGGGGGGTGCGCGAGGAGGTCCGCCCAGAAGGCCTCGCCGTACGCGCGGACGCCGGCCTCGGAGACCTGCAACGGCACCCACTCCAGCCCGTCGAACCCGGCGGTCCGCAGCGACTGCTCGAAGACCTCCCGGCGCGGCGCCGAGGCGACGATGCTGATCGGCTGCGGGTCGAGGAACGCGGTGACCCGGACCCGCGGGCCGGTCTCGGACTCCTCGCCGGTCGGCTCGCACCGGAACCCGTAGGTCTCCAGGGACGGACAGTCGAAGCGGTAGTCCGGGTTCTGGGCCAGCACGAAGAACTCCCCGCCCGGCACCAGGCTCCGGTGGACCGTGCGGCACATCCGCTCCATCGCCGCCACGGACTCGGCGTAGTTGAGGCACTGCACGCCCAGCGCGATGTCGAAGCGCCGGTCGAGGGGCCGCAGTTCGGCCACGTCCCCGACCTCGTAGGCCAGGCCCAGCGGGTCGCGCTGCTCGATCGCCCGGGCGGCGGCGATCATCTCGCCGGAGATGTCGACCCCGAGGACCTCCGCGGCGCCGCGCCGCTTGAACTCCCGGCTGTAGAAGCCGGTGCCGCACGCCAGGTCGAGGACCGACCTGCCGCGCACGTCCCCGACCATGCCCAGGAAGCTCGGCACCTCGCCGTACCGCATCAGCGGCAGGGACTTGAAGCCCTCGAACGCCTCGCCGATCCCGTCGTACTGCTGCCCGCCCACCGTGTGGTCCTTCCGTCGGATCCGTGTCCCGCCGCCGCGCCTTCGGCACGCGTCGCGGCCTCTGGCGGGCAGTCAACCGCACGGCCCGCGGGGCGTCGTACTGGTCGAAGCCACAAAGCTGGGCACCGTCCGGGGCCCGGCTCACGGGCGGGAGTACGGGAGGGCGCCGCTCAGACAGCCGTCACCCGCCCCGAACCCAGCCGCCCCGCGACGTCGTCCGCCCCGCGACGTCACCCGCCCCGCGACGTCACCCGCCCCGCGACGTCGCCCGTCCCGGCGCCCGCAGGAGATCCCGGAAGTGGATCCCGTATCCGGGATAGCATCGCGAATATGGGAATCGATACGGTCGCCGACGAGCGCCTGGCGCAGCGGCTCGCCGAGCTGAGGCTCGAACGCGGGTGGACCTTGGAGGAGTTGGCCCGGCTGGCGGACGTCAGCCGGTCGACGCTGTCGCGGGTGGAGCGGGCGGAGGTCAGTCCGACGGCGGCGCTGCTCGGGCGGCTGTGCGCCGTGTACGGCCGGACGATGTCGCGGCTGCTCGCCGAGGTGGAGGCAGCCGGCCCGGCCCGGCTGGTGCGGGCCGGTGAGCAGCAGGTGTGGCGGGACGAGACCACCGGCTTCGTGCGGCGGTCGGTGTCCCCGCCGCACGGCTCGCTGCGGGCGGAGATCGTCGAGGGTCGGCTGCCCGCGGGCGCCGACATCGCGTACGACCGCGCCTGCGTGCCCGGCCGGGAGCACCACCTCTGGCTGTTCGAGGGCGCGTTGGAGCTGACGGCGGACGGTGAGGCGCAGCTGCTCACCCCGGGCGACTGCCTGCGCTACGTCGCGGGGACGAGCCGCTTCCGCAGCCTCGGCCCCGGCGACGCCCGGTACGCCCTGGTGGTGGTCGAGCCGTGAGCGCCGCCGACGGCCCGCCGGCGAAGGAGCGGTTCGACGCGGCCGGGCGCCGCGTCCTGCTGGTCTGCGTCGCGGGCGGCTTCACGACGCTGCTCGACCAGTCCGTGCTCAACACCTCGATACCCGCCCTGCGCGGCACCCTGCACGCCGGGCCCGCCGACCTGCAGTGGATCGTCGCCGGGTACTCGCTCGCCTTCGGCCTGGCGCTGATACCCGGTGGGCGGCTCGGTGACGTCAAGGGCCGCAAGTGGTTCTTCGTCGCCGGGCTCGCCCTGTTCACCCTGGTCGGCCTGGTCTCCGCGACGGCCACCGAGCCCGGGGTGCTGATCGCGGCCCGGCTGGTCCAGGGGGCGGGCGCGGGCCTGGTCAACTCCCAGATGATCGGCACCCTCCAGGACGTCTTCGACGGCCAGTTGCGGGCCCGCGCCCTCGGCATGTACGCCGTCACCGGCGGCCTCGCCTTCGCCCTCGGCCCGCCGATCGGCGGTGCGGTGCTGGCGGCGGCCGGCCCGGGGCTCGGCTGGCGGCTGACCTTCCTGCTCAACCTGCCGTTCGGCCTGGCCACCCTCGTCCTGGCGGTCCGTCACCTGCCCCGGCCCCGGCCGAGTGCCCGGCAGGCGAACCTCGACCCGGTCGGCCTGCTGCTGGTCGGCGCGCTCACCCTGGTCCTGATGCTGCCCTTCGTCCGGCCGCCGGGCCGGGCCGGCTGGTCGGCCTTCGCGGCCGCCGCGCTCCTGCTGCTCGGCGCGCTCGTGTGGTGGCAGCGCCGCTACGCCCGGGCCGGCGGCCACCCGCTGATCCACCCCGCGCTCACCCGGTCCGCGCCGTACGCGCTCGGCACGGTGACGGCGATGGCCCAGTTCGGCTCGTCGCTGGCCGCCTCGCTGGTGCTGACGATGTTCCTCCAGGACGGCCTCGGGCTCTCCCCGATGGGCGCCGCGCTGGTCGCGCTGCCGTCCGCCGTCGCCATGGGCGTCGCCTCCGCGCTCGCCTGGCGGGTCGTCCAGCGCTTCGGCCGGCGCACCGTCACCGTCGGCATGACCGGGTCGGCCCTGACCATGCTCGCCGCCGGACTGGTCGCGCACTGGGCGTCCGCCGCCGTGCTGCCCTGGCTGCTGGCGCTGCTCCAGCTCCTCGGCGGTGCGTCGATCGGCCTGATGGCGTCCACCAACCAGGCGTACGTGCTGCGTCACGCCCCCGCCGAGGCGGCCGGGGTGAGCGGGGCGATCCTGCAGATGGCACAGCGGATCGCGGCGGCGGTCGCGGTCTCGGCGCTGTCCGGCGTGTACCTGCGGGAGACCGCCGGCGGGGGCGGGCACCGCTCCGCCTACCTCGCCGCCAGCACGGTCTGCGCGGCGGTGGCCGCACTCGCCGTCCTGGCCTCGGTCCTCGCGGGCCGCGCCACCGCACGGGAGCAGCCCGAGGACCGGCCGGTCACGCCGACCCGTCGGCGGACTCCCGTCCGCGACTGAACCCGGCCGGGCGTCGGCGGGTGGTCCTGCCGTCGCCCGCCGCCGTCGCGAATTCGGCCGCATCGCCCGCCGCCGTCGCGAATTCGGCCGCATCGCCCGCCGCCGTCGCGAATCGGCCGCATCGCCCGGTGCACGGCCGGAATCGGCGCGACCCTGCACGAGGCCGGGCAGGACGCCCCCGCCGAACCCGAACCCACCCGGACAGGACCTGGCTCTGCGCTGCCCTCGGCGACCGGCGCGGCCCCGGCTTCGCCGAGATCCGCCGCGGTTCCGCCGCCGGCCAGGGCAACACCGACCGCGCACTCCGGCTGCTGCGCCGTGCCCTCCCCGACTTCGGCCCGCTCACCCCGCCCCGGAGGAGGCATCGAAGTCCTCGGCACAGCCGCTCGCGCGCAGGCCGGTGTCGAGTCTCCGTGAGCCGGTCGGTGCCGGCGGACCGCCCCGGGCCGGACCGCCCCGGACCGCCCCGGGCCGGTCCGCAAGCCGCCACCCGTGCCGGGAGCCCCTGTGCCCACGTTCGACCGAGGAATTTCCCCGGCCGCCACGGTCCCGCGCCGGACCACGCAGCGGCCCCGGGGGCCACGGCTGCCCCGAGCCGCCGCTCCCCGGGGCGGCCGGGCGGCCGCGCCGTGCAACCGGCCACGTCCCGTGCGAGGCTGGTGGGGACGGCCGGACTGCACAAGACAGGCGGAGGCCATGGCCGAACCGCGATTTCCGGGCGGCGGCGGTACTCCGTGCAGCGGGGCCGGATCCGAGCGGCTGCCGGCCGACCTGTCCTGGCTGAACGAGGCGGGGCGACAGATCGGCACCACGCTGGACCTGAAGCGCACCGCGCAGGAGCTGGCCGACTTCACCGTGCCGCGGTTCGCCGACGGGGCGGCGGTCGACCTCCTCGAAACGGTGCTGCGGGGCGAGGAGACCGAGCGGTGGCAGGAGCCGGAGCGGCCCGCGCTGCGCGCGATGGCAATCGCCTGGATACCGAGCGTGCGCGTGATCGAGGCCGATCCGGTCGGCAGCCCCAGCCTGCTCGGGCCCAGCTACTCCAGGGACGCCCTGGTGACCGGCGAACCGGTCATGGTCAGCAGGACGACCCCGGACGACTACCTGCGGATCGCCTCCACCCGGAGCGGTGCCGCGCAGCTGGCCGCCGCCGGTGTGCACAGCTACCTGGTGGTCCCCGTGATTGCCCGCGGTGTGCTGTTGGGGATCGCCGACTTCGTCCGCTCCGGCGACCGGCCCGGATTCGACCGGGCGGATCTCGCGCTCGTGACGGAACTGCTCGGACGGGCCGCCCTGTCCATCGACAACGCCCGCCTCTACCAGCGGGAGCGGGACACGGTCGTCACCCTGCAGCGGAGCTTGCTGCCGCGCGAGTCCCCGCCGACCCCGGGACTGGACGTGCACTGCGGCTACCTGCCGGCGTTGGACGGCCGGGTCGCGGGCGGCGACTGGTTCGACGTCGTGGCGCTGCCGGGCGGCCGCAGCGCCCTGGTGGTCGGCGACGTCCTCGGCGGCGGCCTGCCCGCGGCCGCCACGATGGGCCGCCTGCGCGGCGCCGCCCGCATCCTGCTGGCCCTGGACACGGTCCCCGAGCGGGTGCTCGCCCGACTCGACCTGGCGGCCCGCGACCTCGACGAGGAGCAGGTCGCCAGCTGCCTGTGCGCCGTCTACGATCCGGCCGACGGCAGCTGCGCGCTCGCTTCGGCCGGGCACGTGCCGCCGGTCCTGGTCGGCCCGGACGGCCCCGCGCGCTTCGTCGACCTGCCGGTGGGGGGCCCGATCGGCGCCGGGACGATCCCCTACGACGGGACCCGGATCATCCTGCCCGGCGGGGCCCGGCTCCTGCTGTACACCGACGGGCTGGCCAAGACGCGCCGCGGGGACCTCGCGGACGACCTGGAGCGGCTGCGCCGGGAGGCCGGCCCGGTGCTCCGGGCCCGCCCCGGGCCCGAGGCAGCGGAACTGGTGCCGGTCGGCCGCTACGACGACGCGGTTCTGGTGGTCGCCGACGCGCTCGACGGCAGGGCGGCCGCCGAGGTCCGGGTGTGGGACCTCCCGGCGGACCCCTCGGCCGCCGGCGCCGCCCGCCGCCTGGTCCGGAACCAGTTGGCCGGATGGGGACTGACCGACCTGGTCGACGCGGCGGAACTGGTGGTCAGCGAGATGGCCGGCAACGCCCTGCGCCACGGCCGCGCCATCGGGCCGCTTCGGCTGCTCCGGCATGACCGCCTGGTGATCGAGGTGTCCGACCGGGGCCCCGACCTGCCGCAGATCCAGCACGCCTCGCTGAGCGACGAGGGCGGGCGCGGACTGCAACTGATCAACGTCCTGTGCCGTCGCTGGGGGGCCTGCCGGACCGCCTTCGGGAAGGCGGTCTGGGCGGAACTCGACCTGCCGAAGGGCACCCGGGTGCCGTAGCGGGTCCGCAACCCGCCGAGCGGCACGCTCAGGACGATCGCCGTCGGCCTCCTCAAGATCGCCGACGGTGTCAGGCGGATGGGCAGCGGACCGCGCGCCGGATTCGCCGAGACCGGGGTACCCGCCCTGTCGATCGACCCGCCCGGGTGGGTCCGCGCGCCCGGCACCGCGCCCGGCACCGCGCCCGACCAGCGGCTGAGCCGAGGGCGAACACCCGGCCGCGGGCGGGACCGGGGGCCGTACGGTGGTCGGCATGACCGATGTACGGACCGTGGACCTGCCCGGAGTGACGCTCGCCTACCGTGAGAGCGGGCCCGCCGGAGGACCGCCGCTGGTGCTGCTGCACGCCCTCGGCGAGCGCGCCGCCGACTGGGACGTCGTCCTGCCCGGGCTCGCGCCGGGTCACCGGGTGTTCGCGCTCGACCTGCGCGGCCACGGCGACAGCGGTCGGCCCGGTTCCTACAGCCTGCAGGCGATGCGGGACGACGTGCTGGCCTTCCTCGACGCGCTCGGGCTGGAGCGCGTCGACCTGGTCGGCCACTCGATGGGCGGCGCCGTCGCGTTCCTCCTCGCCCAGGCCGCGCCGGAGCGGATCGACCGGCTGGTCCTGGAGGACATCCCGGCGCTGTACCCGCGCCCCGCGAGCGCGCTGCCGGACGAGCCGGACGGGAGCGTCCACTTCGACTGGGCGATGGTCAGGGCCGTCCGGGCCCAGCTGGACGACCCCGATCCGGCCTGGCGGGAGGGGCTGGCGCGGATCACCGCCCGCACCCTGGCGGTCGCCGGCGGGCCGGCGAGTCACATCCCCCAGGAGCGGATCGCCGAACTCGCCCGGCTGATCCCGGACTGCCGGCTCGTCACCGTCGAGGCCGGGCACCTGGTGCACGGTGCCCGGCCCGGGGAGTTCGTCGCCGTGGTGGCGCCGTTCCTGGCCCGCTGAGGGCGCTGAGGGCGCTGAGGGCGCTGAGGGCGCTGAGGGCGCTGAGAGCGCTGAGGACGCTCAGGGCGCTGCGCGGGCCGGGGATCAGACGCCGTGTTCGGCGGCCAGCCGCCCGCTGCGCACCGCGGTGAGCAGATCGGCGTGGTCCGCCTCGGTGCGGTCCGCGTAGGCGACGGCGAAGGCCGCGACCGCCTCGTCCAGTGCCTCGCCCTTGCCGCAGTACCCCGCCAGCAGCCCCGGGTCGGCGGTGTGCGCGTGCGCCCGGGCGAGCAGGGCGCCGGTGATCCGCGCGTAGTCGTCGAGCTGGCCCGGCTTCAGCGCGGCCGGGTCGACACTGCCCTTGCGGTTGCGGAACTGGCGCACCTGGTACGGGAGTCCGTCCACGGTCGTCCAGCCCAGCAGGGTGTCGCTGACCACCTGCATGTGCTTCTGGCCGAGGACGACCCGGCGGCCCTCGTGGCCGTCCTGCGCCTGCTGCGCCGGCTGCGGCAGGTGGGGCAGCAGGACCGACGGGCGGGCCTCCTTCACCTGCAGCACCAGCGGCTGGTCCTGGTGGTCGGTGAGCAGCACCACGTACGAGCGGGTGCCGACGCTGCCGGTGCCGACGACCCGGAACGCCACGTCCTGCACCCGGTACCGGGACAGCAGGGTGCGCACCTCGGCGGGCACCGTCTCCACGTACGGGCCGAGCGCGTGGGCGACCGCCCGGGCGGTCGCGTCGGTCACCTCGGTGAGCACCGGCGGGGCGGCCGCGAACCGCCACCCGCCGTCCGCGGTGCGGGAGGTGCTGCGGGCGGCGAACTTGGCGCTGGTGTTGCCGAGCGCCTTGGCGCCGACCTTGCGCAGCACGTCCGCGAGGTCGTGCGCCTCGGCGAAGGAGACCAGCTGCTCGTCGGCGACGGCGTTCCAGGCGTCCAGCGCGGGCAGCTTGGCGAGGGTGCGCATGGTCCGGCGGTACGCGCCGGCCACGTGCTCGGCGGCGTCGCGCGCGGTGGCCTCGCTCGCGCCGGTCTCCCGGCCGGCCAGCACCATGCTGGCGGCGAGCCGCTTCAGGTCCCACTCCCACGGGCCGTGCACGGTCTCGTCGAAGTCGTTGATGTCCATGACCAGTTGGCCGCGGGCGTCGCCGTACAGGCCGAAGTTGGCGGCGTGCGCGTCCCCGCACAGCTGGGCGCCCACCCCGGTCACCGGGGTGCCCGCGAGGTCGGCGGCCATCAGCCCGGCCGACCCGCGCAGGAAGGCGAACGGCGTGGCGGCCATCCGCCCGACCCTGATCGGCACCAACGCGTCGATCCGGCCCGCGTTCGACGCTTCGAGCGCCTGCACGGCGGTCGGCCGCCCGGGGGACGCGGCGAACTCGGCGTGCCGCTCCCGGGGCACCCGCAGCCTCAGTTCCTTGCCCCGCTCCTTGGCCTGCCCGTCCTGCGCCGGCGCGAACCCGGCCACGGCGAACCCGCGCCGGGCCGGTCCGGCCGGGCCGTCCCCGCTGCGCTGCGCCACGACACCCGGGCCGCCCCGGCCTCCCGCCGTTCTCGGCTCCGCCCCGTCCACTGCCTCGGTCATCCGCGCCACCGCGCCCCGCCCGTCCTTTCCGGTCCTCACCCGCCCGCGACCTGCGCGGATGGTGTCATCGGGGGGAGTGACGTCCGGAGCCGCGCGGTGGTTCCTGCGGGGGGAGTGAGATGCGCGGGCGGTCGCGGTCGCGGGGGCGGTGGGCAGCGGTCGCGGGAGCGGTGGGTGGGTCGGGCGTCCTCGCCCGCCCCGCCCCGCCCCGCCCCGGGCCGCGGCGCGAGGGGCGCATGATGGGTGCGGACCGGGTGCCGTCCGGGTGCCGTCCCGGGCCGGGGTAGCGTGGGCGCGTGGATGATCTTCGGGGGAATCTGCGGGCCCGTGCGGCCGCAGGGGCGGCGGCGGTGGTGACGGTGGCCGCGGGACTGGGTGTGCGGGCGGTGGCGGGCGGGGACGTCGCCAAGTACGCGGGGGACGCGCTCTACACCGTCCTGCTGTACGCCCTGATCGTGCTGGCCGTTCCGCGGGTGCGCCCGGTCCGGGCCGGCGTGGCGGCGGCCGCGCTGAGCTGGGCCGTGGAGCTGTTCCAGCTCACCGGGCTGCCGGACGCGTGGGGCCGCCGCAGCACCTTCGCCCGGCTGGTCCTCGGCTCGACCTTCAACCCGCCGGACCTGTTCTGGTACCTGGTCGGCGCGGTCGGGGCCGTGCTGCTCCACCGGGCGGCGCGGAGGGTGCGTCCCGCGCTGTCCGGTGGAGCGGCACGACGGGCCTGACCGGCCTGACGGTCCGTCAGAGAGGCATCAGGTCGGGCCGCTTGGCCTCGACGTGGTCGCCGGAGGACTCGCCGCGCAGGCGTCGGCCGACCCACGGGATCAGGTGTTCGCGGGCCCACTGGATGTTCTCGCGCCGCTGGTCGGCGGGCGTGAGCACGGGGGCGTCCGGCCACGGTGCCTCCGGGTCCTGGTCGGTGGCCAGGCCCAGTGAGCGCGCGGCCAGCAGGGCGACCCGCTGGTGGCCGTCGCCGGACAGGTGCAGTCGGTCCTCGCTCCACGCGCGCCGGTCCTGCACCGCGCGCAGCGACCACAGGTCGGCCACCTTGCAGCCGTTGCGGTCGGCGACGGCCCGCATGTGTCCGTTGTAGGTGGCGATCTTGCCGCGCAGGTGCTTCAGCAGCGGGACGTCGCGGGTGTCGAAGCCGGTGCAGATCAGCACGGTCCCGGCGGACGCGGCGAGGCGGACGACGGCCGCCTCGAAGCGCTCCGCGACCTCGTCCGGGTCGCTTCCGGGTCGCAGGATGTCGTTGCCGCCGGCGCAGAAGGTGGCCAGGTCGGGCTGGAGGCGCTCGGCCTGCGGCACCTGCTCGGCCGCGATCTGGTCCAGCAGCCGGCCGCGCACCGCGAGGTTGGCGTAGCGGAACGCGCCCGGCGGGCGCCCGTCGGCGAGGATCCCGGCCAGGCGGTCGGCCCACCCGGCGAACCTGCCGTCGACACCGGGGTCGTTCAGGCCTTCGGTGAAGCTGTCCCCGAGGGCGGCGTACGAACTGAGGTGAAGGGTCTCCTGGAGGTTCGGCATGAAAGAGATAGTTCACCTCATCAAGTGACCTACGCCACCGTAGGTGGCCCTGGTGGCACGTGAGATGGAGCACGTACGCTCATCGGCCCCTCTCCGCCGCTCGGAGCGCCGTGTCGCGGAAAGCACAAGATCCGTACCCCCTACCGCTTCCGGGCCCGCCCGGCCGATGCTCGAAGGGAGCGGCCGCCCGGCCGCCGTCCTCCTGGGGGAAGGCATCCATGGCCACCGACACGCGCTCCGGCGCACCCGAGACCTGGTCCATCGACGACCGCTGCACCAACTGCGACGTCGCCCGACAGCTCGCGCCGGACCTGGTCCGCGAGCACGCCGGCCGCTCCGAGCTGGTCCGGCAGCCGCGCGACGCGGCCGAGCGCCGGCAACTGCTGGCCGCCGCCCACGCCTGCCCGACCCGCTCCGTGCGCCCCGGCACCGGCCCGCTCGACCCCGGCGGCGACCCCTTCCCGCTCGCGCTCGACGACGCCGGCGACGTGCTGCTGCTCGGCCACAACTCCCGCCGGACCGCGGGCGCCAACTCCTACCTGTGCCGCCGCCCCGGCGGCTGGGCGATGGTCGACACGCCCCGCTACAGCGAGGCCCTCGCCGCCCGCTACGCCGCGCTGGGCCCGGTCACCGACGTCCTGCTCACCCACCAGGACCACGCCGCGCACGGCCGGCGCTACGCCGACCGGCTCGGCGCCCGGCTCTGGATCCACGAGGGCGACCTCGACGCCGCCCCCGACGCGGACCGGGTGCTGCGCGGCACCGGGCCGGTGGAGATCACCCCCGGGCTGGTCGCCCACCCCTTCCCCGGCCACACCCGCGGCAGCGTGCTGTTCGTCGCCGACGAGCGGTACTGCTTCAGCGGCGACAGCCTGTACTGGTCCCGCACCACCGGGGACGTGGAGGTGCAGGAGGCCGTCACCTGGTACTCGATCGAGGAGCAGGCCGCCTCGCTGGAACGCGCCCTGGGCGTGCTCCGCTTCGAGTGGCTGCTGCCCGGCCACGGCGACCGGCGCCGGATGCCCGCCGAGGAGGCGGACCGCCGGCTGCGCTCCCTCGCCGAGCGCTGCCGGGGGCTGCGGCCGGCGCCGGTCGACTTCACGGCGGTCCGCTGGTAGGGACGGGCGCTCCGTCGTCGGCTCTCCCCGTCGGCAGCCGACGGGGAGAGCCCGTGCGCCGGTGCTCGCGCCGGTTGCGCGGGGGCGTGCGTCCACCGGGGGCGCCCGCGCGGGTGTGCGAACGGTGCCGCCGGGGCAGCCGCCTCTGCAACAGAGCGGCGTTCCGTACCGGCGGAACCCGGTCCCTCCCGCGATCCAAGGACGGTTGAGCCATGCCCTCGCAGACCCCGGAGCGCACCGCGCGGCCACGGCGCTACCTGATGTGCCGTCCGACGCACTTCACCGTGGACTACGCGATCAATCCGTGGATGGACCCGGGCCGGCCCACCGACACCGCGCTCGCGCTGCGCCAGTGGGAGCGGCTCCGCCGGACCTACCGCCGGCTCGGCCACACCGTCGAACTGATCGACCCGCTGCCCGGGCTGCCCGACATGGTCTATGCCGCCAACGGCGCGACCGTACTGGACGGCCGGGCCCTGGTGGCGACCTTCCGCCACCCGGAGCGCGCCGCCGAGTCGGACGCCTACCAGGCCTGGTTCCGGGCGCACGGCTACCGCGAGGTGCGCCGCGCCGGGCACGTCAACGAGGGCGAGGGCGACCACCTGGTGGTGGGCGGCCGGGTGCTCGCCGGGACGGGCTTCCGCAGCACGCGGGCCGCGCACGCCGAGGCGGGCGAGCTGTTCGGCGTGCCGGTGGTCAGTCTGAACCTGGTCGACCCGCGCTTCTACCACCTGGACACCGCCCTGGCCGTCCTCGCCGACGACCACGTCATGTACTACCCGGAGGCCTTCGACGCCGACGGCCGCGCGGTGCTGCGCACGCTCTACCCGGACGCGATCCTCGCCGACCGCGCCGACGCCGAGGTGTTCGGACTGAACGCGGTCTCCGACGGCCGCCGGGTGCTGCTGCCGGACACCGCCAAGAACCTGGCGGGCCGCCTCGCCGAGCACGGCTACGAGCCGATCCCGGTGGACGTCTCCGAGTTGCTGAAGGGCGGCGGCGGGGCCAAGTGCTGCACGCTGGAGCTCAGGCCGGCCTGAGGCCCCCGTCGACCAGCAGCACCTCCAGGGTGCGCGGGCCGTGCACCCCCTCCACCCGGTCGAGTTCGATGTCACTGGTCGCGGAGGGTCCCGAGATCCAGGTCTGCGGCCGCCGGGGATCCAGGAGGGGCAGCGCGAGCGGCACCGAGGCGACGACCTGCTCCGGCGCCCGGACGACGCAGACGTGGTGATCGGGGACGAGCGAGAGCAGCCGCCGCCCCTGGCCGGGACCGGCGTCCAGCACGATCGTCCCGGTCTCGGCGACGGCCAGCGCGCAGCCGGTGACCACGCTGTCGACGGTGTCGAGCCTGGCCGCGGTGAGCGTCCCGCGGTCCGGGACGAGTTCGACGGCGGAGGCGGCCGCCGCCAGCCAGCCGGCCGCCAGCCCGTCCGGCACGGCGACCGTCCGGCTGCCCCGCCCGGCCAGCAACCCGGCGATCCGCTGCGGCAGTTCGTCTTCGTGGCAGCGGTGCACCACGGCCCGGTAGTCGGCCAGGTTGCGGTGCAGCAGGTCGACCAGCGCCGCCGGGTCGTCCGGCGGCACGTGCGCGGTCAGGTAGTCGCGGGGCACCGGCTGCTCGTCCGCCCCGGCGGTGTCGCCGAGCGCGGTCCGGATCCGGGCGAGGATCGACTCCCGTGCGGTCATGTGCGGTTCCTCCGCCACCAGTCGCGGAACGGTTCGGCGGGCACCTCCGGCAGGTCCCGGGTGTCGGTCCAGGCCCGCCCGGGCCCGGGCAGCCGGCGGGGGTGCAGCGCGCGGGTGCGCCCGGCCAGCCGTTCGGCGGCCGCGAGCGCCGCCGGGTGGTCCAGTACGTACCCGGCGGCGGCCACCGCGGCCCGCTCCAGCGGGTGCCCGCCCTGCTCGGCGACCCGCTCGCGCAGGTGGACCAGCACCTCGGGGATGTCGATCGCCACCGGGCACACCTCGTAGCAGGCTCCGCAGAGCGAGGAGGCGAACGGCAGCGAGGCGTCCAACGGGCTTGCGGTGCCGCGCAGTTGGGGTGTCAGGATGGCGCCGATCGGCCCCGGGTACACCGATCCGTACGCGTGGCCGCCGGCCCGCTCGTACACCGGGCAGACGTTGAGGCAGGCCGAGCAGCGGATGCAGCGCAGCGCCTGGCGGCCGACCTCGTCGGCGAGCGCGGCGGTGCGGCCGTTGTCCAGCAGCACCAGGTGGAACTCCTCCGGGCCGTCGCCCCCGCTCGTGCCCGTCCACATCGAGGTGTACGGGTTCATCCGCTCGGCGGTGGAGGAGCGGGGCAGCAGTTGGAGGAAGACCTCCAGGTCCCGCCAGGTCGGCACGACCTTCTCGATGCCGACCACGGAGATCAGCGTGCGCGGCAGGGTGAGGCACATCCGGCCGTTGCCCTCGGACTCGACGACGACCAGGGTGCCGGTCTCGGCGACCATGAAGTTGGCGCCGGAGACGGCCACCCGGGCGCGCAGGAACTTCTCCCGCAGGTGCAGCCGGGCGGCCTCGGCGAGTTCGGCGGGGGAGTCGGTGAGGCCCTCGGGTGCCGGGCGGCCCCAGTCGGCCATCCGTTCGGCGAACACCTCCCGGATCTCGCCCCGGTTGCGGTGGATCGCGGGCACCAGGATGTGCGAGGGCCGGTCGTCGCCCAACTGCACGATCAGTTCGGCGAGATCGGTCTCGTAGGCGGTGACGCCCTCGGCGGCGAGCGCCTCGTTCAGCCCGATCTCCTGGGTGGCCATCGACTTGACCTTGACGACCTCGGTCTCCCCGGTGGCCCGGACCAGGCCGGCGACGATCCGGTTGGCCTCCTCGGCGTCGGCGGCCCAGTGCACGGTGCCGCCGGCCGCGGTGACGGACTCCTCCAACCGCAGCAGGTAGCGGTCGAGGTGGCGCAGCGTGTGGTCCTTGATCGCCTTCCCGGCGGCGCGCAGCTCGGCCCAGTCGGCGAGTTCGGCGACCGCCCGGGCCCGCTTGTCGCGGATGGTGTGGGTGGCGTGCCGCAGGTTGGCGCGCAGCCGTTCGTCCCGGACGGCCCGGGCGGCGGCCTCGGGGAAGGCGGGCATGCCGAGGAAGGTGCCGGTCACGCGGGCCTCCAGGGGTGCTCCTCGGTGGCGGCCAGGATCTCCGCCAGGTGCAGCGGGCGCAGTGCCTCGCCCCGGCGGCGCAGCGTGCCGTCGAGGTGCAGCAGGCAGGAGTTGTCGGCGCCGCACAGCACCCGGGCGCCGGTGCCGAGGGCGTTCGCGATCTTGTCGGCGGCCATGGCCGCCGAGACCGCCGCGTTCTTGACCGCGAAGGTGCCGCCGAATCCGCAGCACTCCTCCGCGCCGGGGAGCTCGACCAGCTCCAGCCCCCGGACGGCGCGCAGCAGTCGGCGCGGCCGCTCGCCCAGTCCGAGCACCCGTAGGCCGTGGCAGGAGGGGTGGTAGGTGACGGTGTGCGGGAAGTGCGCGCCGACGTCCTCGACGCCGAGCACGTCGGTCAGGAACTCGGTCAGCTCGTGCACCCGGGGCGCCAGGTCGGCGGCGAGGTCGGCCAGTTCGCCGCCCCGGCCCTCGGCGACGGCCCGGGCGCCGAGCCTCGGGTAGTTGTCGCGCACCATCGCGACGCAGGAACCGGAGGGGGTGACCACGTGGTCGTACCCGGCGAAGGCCCGCGCGGTGCGTCGCACCAGCGGTTCGCAGGCCCTCCGGTAGCCGGTGTTGTACTGCGGCTGCCCGCAGCAGGTCTGTCCGGCGGGGAAGTCCACCGTCACGCCGAGGCGTTCCAGCAGCCGCACGGTGGCGACCGCGGTGGCGGGGAACAGCGCGTCGTTGACGCAGGTGGCGAACAGCGCGACCCGCATCCGGGCTCCCTCCAGTCGTGCGGCACCGGCCCGCTCGTGATCGTATCGAGCGGACCGGTGCCGTGGGGGGAACTCGCCGTCGTGGGCCCGGAGTCAGGGGGGGGGGGGCGGGCGGGGGACCGCGGCCCCCCGCCGGGGGGAGAGGGCCACGCGGCCCCCCCCCCCGGCCGCGGAGCCGGGGCCGGGGGGGCT
>NZ_JBHWBZ010000066.1:26696-33655 GCF_042735475.1 Kitasatospora sp. NPDC059577
GCCTCGGCTCGCACGTGCACTGGGACCGCCGTCTGGACGCGCGGCTGGGCGCCGCGCGGATGGGGATCGCGGCGATCAAGGGGGGCGTGGGCGGCGGCGGCGTCGACCGGGGCCGGGGCCCCGCGGCGCCGGTCCGGGGGATCAGGACCCGCGCCCCCGGACCGGGGATCCGGCCGGGGCGCCGGTGATCAGGCGCCGAGCCACAGGTCGGGGCCGAACACCTCGTAGTGGATGTCGGCGGCCGGGACGCCCGCCGTCAGCAGCTGCTCGCGGACGGCGCGCAGGAAGGGCAGCGGGCCGCAGAGGTAGGCGGTGGTGCCGGCCGGCACCTCGACGGAGGCGAGGTCGACCAGTCCGGTGCGCTCGGCCGGCCACTCGCCGAGCGGCTGCTCGTAGAAGACGTGGGCGGTGGCGTTCGGCAGCTCGGCGGTCAGCCGGGCCAGGTCGGCACGGAAGGCGTGGTCGAGCTGGTTGCGGTCGCCGTGCACCGAGACGATCCGGCGGGTGGAGCCGGTGGCGGCCAGGTGGTCGAGCATCGCGGTCATCGGGGTGTTGCCGATGCCGGCGGAGGCGAGCAGTACCGGACCGTCGCCGTCGGCCAGGAGGACGTCGCCCATCGGGGCCGAGAGCTCGACGGTGTCGCCGGCCCGCAGGTGGTCGTGCAGGTGGCCGGAGACCTCGCCGCCCGGTTCGCGCTTGACGCTGAAGCGCAGCGCGCCGTCGGCCCGGCCGGAGAGGCTGTACTGGCGGATCTGCCGGGCGCCGTCGGGCAGTTCGGTGCGCACGGAGACGTACTGGCCGGGGCGGGACGCCGGGACGGGGCGGCCGTCGGCCGGGCGGACCAGGTAGCCGGTGACGGTCTCGGTCTCCTGGTGGCGGGCCACCACGGTGTACGGGCGCCACAGGTCGTCCGGGTCACCGCCCGCGGCGGCCTCGGTGCGCAGCCGGTTCTCGACGGCCATCAGGGCGTTGGCCATCAGCCAGTACACCTCGTCCCAGGCGGCGGCGACCTCGGGGGTGACGGCCTCGCCGAGGACCTCCACGATGGCGGCGAACAGGTGCTCGTGGACGATCTTGTACTGGTCGTCGGCGATGCCGACCGAGACGTGCTTGTGGGCGATCCGGGCCAGCATCGCGTCCGGGCGCTGGTCCGGGTGGGCGACCAGGGCGGAGGCGAAGGCGGCTATCGAACCGGCGAGGGCCTGGCGCTGGGTGCCGTTGGCCTGGTTGCCCCGGTTGAAGAGGTCGCGCAGCAGCTCGGGGTGGGCGGCGAACAGCCGGTCGTAGAAGCGCGGGGTGATGTCGCCGATGGCGGCGCCGACGACGGGCAGGGTGGCCTCGATGACCTCGGCGGACTTCGCGGACAGCATCAGTGGGGCTCCTAACTGGTATCTGAGATTCGCATTAAAGGCCGCGCGGTGGCGCGCGACCCCGTTGGGGGCGGGTCGGTCGGGTGGGGCGGGGGTGGAGC
The DNA here is from genome assembly GCF_042735475.1 of Kitasatospora sp. NPDC059577. Classification (NCBI taxonomy): domain Bacteria; kingdom Bacillati; phylum Actinomycetota; class Actinomycetes; order Kitasatosporales; family Streptomycetaceae; genus Kitasatospora; species Kitasatospora sp. NPDC059577. Next base: position 28,168 of record NZ_JBHWBZ010000066.1, read on the forward strand.
GGTGGGTGGGGCGGGGTCAGCCGGCGGACCCGGTGGCGGGAGTGCCCGGCGGTCGTGCGGTGAGGCTGAGCAGGACCGGCCCGGTGGGCGCGGCCACCAGGTCGTCGATGCAGAGCGGGTCGAGCGTGGCGAAGAACGCCTCCTGGGCGTTGCGCAGCGCCCCGCGCAGCCGGCACGCGGCACGCAGCGGGCACGGCGGGTCGTCCTCGCAGCCGACCACGTCGCCGACGCCCTCCAGCTCCCGCAGCAGCAGTCCGAGCGAGCCGGTCCGCCCGGCGAAGGTGAGCATCAGCCCGCCGCCGCGACCGCGCCGGGCCTCCACCACCCCGAGGTGCTGCAGGCGGCTGACCACCTTCGCCGCGTGGGTGTAGGGCACGCCGACCGACTCGGCCACCTCGCGGGTGGTCGGGTTGTCGCCCTCCTTCAGGACCGCCAGTCGCATGGCGATCCGGAGGGCGATGTCGGTGCTCTTGGTCAGCCTCACGTTCGAAACGCTATCGAATACGACTCCACAACTCCAATTTTCTGCACGCCCCTGATCGGGCCGGTCCCGCCGGCTGCCCCGGTGAACCGGTCGAATCTGAACAGTTGGCGACATTAGTGGTCACCCGCTGACGGGCAGTCAGCACGGCTTCTACGCTTCGTGCGGCCCCGGGCCCGCCCCGCGCGTGGCGCGGCGCCCCGCGCGTGGCGCACCGCACCGCCCGTGCGGCCCGGTACCGCAGGTGCGGCCGGGCACCGTCGACCCCGCACGTGACGTACCGCACAGCCGCACCGCCCGCACCACCGACACCACCGGCACCACCGCACCGCCGACCGAACGGAGAGACCGTGAGAACACGCCGAGCACCCCGCCGGACCCTGACGGCCGTGACCGCGATAGCCGCGGCCACGGCCGCACTGCTGTCCCAGCCCGGCACCGCCCGGGCCGCCGCACCACCGCCGACCGTCACCGCCCAGGTGCCGGTGGCGCCCTACCCGGCCGGTGTCGCGCTGACGCCGGACGGCGGCCACGCCTACGTCACCAGCCAGAGCACCGGCACCGTCAGCGTGCTGGACACCGCGAGCGGGACGGTGACGGGCAGCTTCACCGACGGCTCCGGCTCCTACGCGGTCGCCGTCTCGCCCGACGGGCACCGCGCCTACCTGACGCACCACCTGGACAACACGGTCAGCGTCGTGGACACCGCGTCGAACACCGTGACCGCGACCGTCCCGGTCGGCGCCCAGCCCTGGGGCCTCGCCCTGTCGCCCGACGGCGCGCGCGCCTACGTGAGCAACGCCGCCGCCAACACCGTGAGCGTGCTGGACACCGCGACGAACACCGTCACCGCGACCGTCCCGGTCGGTGCCGAGCCGCACGGGCTGGCCGTCTCGGCGGACGGCAAGCGGCTGTACGTCGCGGCCTCCGGGGACAAGGCGGTGAACGTCGTCGACACCGTGGGCAGCGCGGTGAGCGCCACCGTTCCCGTCGGCCACAGCGCCTTCGGCCTCGCCCTCAGCCCCGACGGCAGCCGGCTCTGGGTCGCCGACGGCGACGACAGCACCGCCGCCGTGATCGACACCGCGGCGAACGCGGTCCTGGGCACCGTCGCGGTCGGCTCCGGTCCGTACGCCGTCACCCTCGCCCCCGACGGCTCGGCCGCGTACGTGTCCGACTACGCCGACAACACGCTGAGCGTGGTGGACACCGCCGCCCGGACCGTCACCGCGACCGTCCCGGTGGGTGCCAGCCCGTACGCGCTGGCGCTGACCGCCGACGGGCGGCACGGCTACCTGGCGGACTTCACCGGCGGCGCCGTCCAGGTGCTGGACTTCCCGCTGCCGGTGCCCGCCGTGACCGCGGTCACCCCGAACGGCGGCTCCGGGACGGGCGGCGTCGCGGTGACCGTCACCGGCACCGACCTCAACGGCGCCACCGCCGTGACCTTCGGTGCGGCCGGTGCGGCCGCCGCGTTCAGCTGCACGAAGACCAGCTGCACCGCGACCGCCCCCGCCACCACCGTGACCGGTCCGGTGGACGTCCGGGTCACCACGCCCGGCGGCACCAGCGCGGCCGTCGCCGCCGACCGCTTCACCTACACCGCGCCCAGCGCCCACCTGGGCGTGGCGCTCACCGCGACCCCGGTGACCCAGCTGCTCGCCAGCCGGGTCGACTACGTGGTCACGCTGACCAACCAGGGGCCGGACCCGCTGACGGCGGCCGCCGTGGCCGCCACCCTGCCCGCCGGGCTGACCTGGAGCTCCACCGACTGCACGGTCGCGGCCGGGAAGCTCACCTGCGCGCTGTCCGCACCGCTGGCCAAGGGGGCGACCGCCGTCCGGCACTTCTCGGCCAGGGTCGGCCTGCTCTCGCCGATCCGGAACTGGGACGTCACCGTGGCCCGTTCGGCCGGCACGCCCGCCGACCCGGCTCCCACCACCAGCCGGGACACCCGCAGTTGTGCGAGCGTCCTCGGGCTGACGATCACCTGCAAGTAGCACCCGCGTCCGTCCGGGCGCCCCGGGTCCGTCGTCGGACCGCGGCGCCGGTCCGGACGGGGGTGTGAGCACGGACCTCGGGCCCCGCCGGGGTACCCCCGGCGGGGCCTCCGCCGTCGACGGCGCCGGGACCGTGCTGGACGAAGTGTCCGATCTGGACGTACAGTCCAGACATGCCCTCGGAAAACCCCGACCCCCGGGTGCGGACCTTCGCCCCGGTCTGCCGCGCGGTGGCCCTGCTGCTCGGCCCGTACGCCGAGGTGGTGCTGCACGACCCCGCCACCGACCGGGTGCTCGCCATCTGGAACCCGATGACCCCCCGCGCCCCCGGCGACCCGTCGATGCTCGGCGAACTCGACGAGGTCGACCCCTCCGCCCCCGACGTCTACGGCCCGTACGAGAAGTCGCTGCCCGACGGCCGCCGGCTCTCCTCCGTCAGCGCCGTGCTGCGCGACGACGCCGGCCGGCCCACGGCGGTGCTCTGCGTCAACCTCGACCGGGGCCCGCTGGAACAGGCCGCCGCCCTGCTGGCAGGCTTCGCCGCACCCAGCGCGCCACGCCCCGAACCGCTCTTCGAACGGGACTGGACGGAGCGGATGAACGACGTGATCGGCGGCCGCGTCCGCGCGCAGGGCCGTCCGCTGGAACGCTTCACCCGCGAGGACCGGCTGGCCGTGCTGCGCGAACTCGACGAGGCCGGGGTGTTCGCCGTGCGCCGCGCCGTTCCCGTCGTCGCCACCGCACTGCGGATCTCCCGCTCCACCGCCTACAGCCTGCTCGCCGAACTCAAGCACCCCGCGGGGCCCTGAACCCCACGCGGCCCTGAACCCCGCGGGGCCCTGAACCCCGCAAGACCCGCGACCCCCCGCAGGACCGCACGCCCCGCAGCCCCCCCGCAGCCCCCCGCGGGCCTCAGGAAGGAACCGCCCCGTGCCCCAGCTCCCCGACTTCCGGCTCGAAACCCACCTGTCCCGCTGGGAGTTCACCGCCCCCCACCACCTCACCGCCTCCGACGCCCAGACCATGACGATGGCTGAGCTGCTCGCCCTGGCCGGCCCCGAGGACCGCGAGGCCTGGGACACCCTCGCCCTCGGCTACACCGAGACCTACGGTGACCCCGGGCTGCGCCGGGCCGTCGCCGGGATGTACGAGCGGGTCGACGCGGACGACGTGATCTGCTTCGGCGGCGCCCAGGAGGGGCTGAACCTCGCCATGCGGGTGCTGCTCGAACCGGGCGACCACGCGGTGGTGGTGACCCCCAACTACCAGTCCGCCGAGACGATTCCGCTCTCCCTGTGCGAGGTCACCGGCGTCGCGCTGGACGAGCGGCGGGACTGGGCGCTGGACCTCGACGCGGTCGAGGCGGCGCTGCGCCCGAACACCAGGGTGGTGTCGGTCAACTTCCCGAACAACCCCACCGGCGCGGTGATCGGCGCCGCCGACTTCGCCCGGCTCGTCGAACTCTGCGACGGGCGCGGCATCCGACTCTTCTCGGACGAGGTCTACCGCGGCCTGGAGCGCGACCCGTCGCGGACCCTCCCGCAGGCCGCCGACCTCTCCGAGCGCGCCCTCTCGCTCAACGTCACCTCCAAGTCGCTCGGCCTGCCCGGCCTGCGGATCGGCTGGATCGCCTGCCGGGACCGGGAGTTGCGCGCCCGCCTGGAGCGGGCCAAGCACTACGCCACGATCTGCAACTCGGCGCCGAGCGAGGTGCTGGCCCGGATCGCGATCACGGCCCGCGAACGGATCCTGGCGCGCAACCGCGGCATCATCGCGGAGAACCTGCCGCTCTTCGACGCCTTCTTCGCGGAGTTCGCCGACCGCTTCGAGTGGCGCGCCCCGGACGGCGGCTGCGTCGCGTTCCCGCGGTACCTCGGGGCGGACGGCGTCGAGGCCTTCTGCGCCGGGCTGGTCGAGCAGGCGGGCGTCATCCTGCTGCCCGCGAGCATCTTCCGCTCCGAGCTGACGCCCACCCCGGCCGTCACGGGTGTGGGGAGCGTTCAGAGCTTCTGCCAGGCCGGCTTGGCCGCGTAGGTGTCGCGGAAGTAGTCGGCGAGCTTGAGGCGCGAGGCGGCGGCCTCGTCGACCACCACGGTGGCGTGCGGGTGCAGCTGGAGCGCGGAGGCGGGGACGACGGCGGACAGCGGGCCCTCGACGGCGAGCGCGACGGCTTCGGCCTTGGCCTCGCCGGTGGCGAGCAGCACCAGGTGGCGGGCCTCCAGGATGGTGCCGATGCCCTGGGTGATGACGTGGTGCGGGACCTCGTCGATGCTGTCGAAGAAGCGCGCGTTGTCCTCGCGGGTCTGCCGGGTCAGGGTCTTGATCCGGGTCCGGGAGGCCAGCGAGGAGCAGGGCTCGTTGAAGCCGATGTGGCCGTCCGTCCCGATGCCGAGCAGCTGGAGGTCGACGCCGCCGGCCCCGGCCAGCGCCCGGTCGTAGGCGGTGGCGGCCGCGGCGATGTCCGTCGCGTTGCCGTCCGGGCCCAGGAAGGAGTCCTCGGTCAGGCCGAGAGGCTCCACGACCTCGCGCAGCACGACCGAGCGGTAGGACTCCGGGTGGCCGGCTGGCAGGCCGACGTACTCGTCCAGCTGGCAGACGCGCGCCCGGGAGGCGTCCAGCCGGCCGTCGCCGACCCGCGCGGCGAGGGCCTGGTAGATCGGCAGCGGGGTCGAGCCGGTCGCCACGCCGAGCAGGGCGTCGGGCTTGTCGGTCAGCAGATCGGTGATCGCCGCGGCGATGAGCTCGCCGGCCGCTGGGGCGTCTGGGACGATCACGATTTCCATACTGGGTCCACCGTTCTGAGGCGCGTCTGAGGTCTAGACCTCCGAGGTCTAGACCAGTTTGCCGTGAACGGGTGCCCCAGGTCCACCCGGGGCCTGGTCGGAGCCGGTCTCCGGGCCCCTCGGCGCGGGACGCCGAAGGGCCGGGCGCCCGGGCCGGGGGGCCCCGCCGCCCGCCCCCCCCGGGGGGCCCCCCCCGCGCGGCCAGCGCCCACCCACCCGTCGGG
>NZ_JBHWBZ010000066.1:33665-51848 GCF_042735475.1 Kitasatospora sp. NPDC059577
GTCCCCCGATGCCCCCGGGGGCCGGGGAGCGGCGGTGTCGCGCCCCCCCTCCGGCGGCACCGCCCAGGGGCCCCCCGCGGGGGGGGGGGGCCCCGCCCCCCGGCCCCGAGCGGGGCGCCGACCCGGCTCGTCCTGCGCCTACCGTCCGGTCGTGCGGACGGAGCGTGTGCGTGTGCTGCCCGTCGAGGGCCCCGCGATCAGAACGGGTTGGTACAGGTGGTGACCTGCTTGGTCGCGTCCAGCGCCGGGCCGGCGGTGGCGCAGATCATGCGCAGGTCGGTGGTGACGACGCGCGGGGTGACGGCCTTGGCGGAGCCGATCCGCACGGTGGTGGCCGAGGCCGCGGTCTCCCAGGGGCTGCCCCAGGCGGCCTGGGTGCGGACCTCGACCTTGACGATCGTCAACTGGGCCGGGTCGGCGGTGACCTGGGCGACGCCGACGACGCCCTCGCCGTCGGCCTGGTGCGAGATGCAGGGGCGGTTGAGCACCGTGGCGCAGGCCACGGCGTCGGTCTCGGACGTTGCCGTGGCGGCCATGGCCGGGCCCGCCGCCAGTCCGGCGATCCCTGCCACCGTCACCAACACAGCTGCGATCCGAGTGCGCATGATGCGAACCTCCTTGGAATTTAAGGGAATCTCACTCCTTGGGATGAGTGTTGCACACATTGTGGACGTCGCGTGTGTGCGTTGCGTCACACTCATGGTGACCATTCAACTACATACCGCAACCGTTCGCCCAGTGTTCGATATCCGGACAGCTCGTGGCCTGACGGACGATCAGTTCGTGGTCGTCGAAGCGCAGGTCGTCCGGTGCGGAGCCGGTGTCGCGCCACGGACCCCCTGACGGTCGGGTGGTGCCGGTGCGGACGGTGCCGGAGGGGCGGAGTGGGTCCTGATGCCCTCGGTGTCACGCTCCGGGAGCCGCCTGCTTGACCGTCTCTTTGATCATTCTTTTGCTCACCGTGTCTGCTTCGTCGCCTGGTGGGGGCCGGATCGGGCGGCAATCGCCGGTGCGGCGATCCCGGCCGGCGGTGTCCCTCACCCGTCCGAGTGGCGGGAGTGCCGCCGGGCGGAATCGGGCGGATACCATCGACCCGATCCCACGGAGGTGGCTGCGTGGACACGGTCATCGTGCAACTTCCCTGCCCGGGGCGCGAGATGGCGCCCGGTGCAGTGCCCGCCCTGCTGCGGATGGGCCCCGGCGAGGCCGCGGTGTTCGGGCGCGGCGAGCCCGGCCGGCCGGCCGCCATCCCGCTGCCCGACCAGGGCGTCTCCCGCCGCGCGGGCGAGGTGGTCGCGGCGGAGGACTACTGGCGGCTGTCCAACTTCAGCACCTCCGCCACCTACGTGGTGGAGAACCTGGAGGGTGCGGGGGAGCACGTCAAGGTCGCCCCCGGCCGGCTCGGCGCACCCGTACCGTTCGAACTGTCCCGGGTGCTGCTGCCCGCGCTCGGCGAACCCGCCTCCTTCAAGGTCTTCGCCCCGCAGCACGCCTACCTGGACGGCGGGCCCGGCGGCGCCGACGGCGAACGCACCGTCAGCCCCTTCGCCCTGGACCCGACCGCCAAGTACTTCCTGGTGCTGCTCGCGCTCTGCGAGCCCCGGCTCCGCTCGCCCTCCGCGGCCGCCGTCCCCGGGGTGACCGAGGTGCTGGCCAGGCTGCGCGCCCTGCCGTCCTGCCGCGGGCTGACCCGCTCGGCGGTGAACTACCACATCGACTACCTGGTGGAGACCAAGCTGCGGCTGCGGGAGCCGTACGAGGAGGGCCCCGGCGGCGGCAAGCGCGAGGAACTCGCGGCGCTGGCCCTGAGGTTCGACCTCGTCCGGGAGGAGCACCTGGCCCTGCTCCCGCCCCGTCGTGCGGCCGCCCGGCCGTGAGGCCCGCCGCCGGGTCCGGTCCGGAGCCGCCGGAGGGGCCGGCGGACGAACCCCGGGACGAACCGTCGCCGGAGCGGACCCCCGGGGGTCACCGGCCGCACGACCGGCCCTTCCGGGTGCCGGACGGCTACCCGATCGCCGGGTACCGGCTCGGCGCCCTCCTCGGCGCGGGCGCCTGGGGCAGCGTCCACGCCGCCGAGGGGCCGGACGGCGCCCCGGCCGCCGTCAAGCTGCTCGCCGCCGCCCGGTTCAGTCCGGGCCAGCGCCGGACCGTGGCCCGGATGGCCCGCAGCGAACAGCGTTTCAGCCGTCGCGCCGACCACCCGCACCTGATCCGCACCGTCGCCGTGGTCACCGTCGAGGACCCGGACCACCCGGACCTGGACGGCACCGTCGCCCTGGTGATGGAGCGCGCCGCCCGCAGCCTGCAGGACGTGCTGGCGGTGGCCCGCCCCGGCACCGCGGTGCCCGGCGCCGAGCGCGTCCTCGCCGAGGTCTGCGCCGGGCTGACCCACATGCACCGGTCCGGCTGGGTGCACGGGGACCTGAAACCGGCCAATGTCCTCCTGATGCCCGACGGCACCGCCAAGATCGCCGACTTCGGCCTCACCGCCGAACTGGAGGGCACCCACGCGTACGCCCCGCCGCTGGGCTCGCCCGACCACGTCCCGCCCGAGTGGTGGTCCCAGCGCACCGGCGCGCGCGGCGTCGCGGTGCGCCCCAGCGCCGACGTCTGGGCCTTCGGCGTGCTCGCCCACCAGCTGCTCACCGGCGGACTGCACCCCTTCCTCGGCGCCACCGCCCGGGCCCGCTCGCTGGCCGCCCAGGCGTACGCCCGCGGCGCCGCCCCGCTGCGGTTGGACGCGGCGCTGCCGGCGCGCTGGTGCCCCGTGGTCACCGCCTGCCTCGCGCCCGGCCGGGAGGAACGGGCCCGCACCGACCTCGCCGCGCTGGTCGCCCGGGCCACCGCCCGTCCGGTCCGTCGCCGCCGCGCCGCCGTGCGGGCCGGAGCCGGCCTACTGGCCTGCGCGGTCACCGTCCTCGCGCTGACCGGGGGACCGGAGCCCGCCGGGCCGGGCGCCCACCGGGGCCCGCCGCCGCTGCCCGGCGCGATCCCGGCCGGCTCGGACGTCCCGGTCGCCTACCGGGGCATGATCGTCGACGCCGCCCGGCGCTGCCCCGAACCGGAGGTCACCCCGGTGCTGCTCGCCGCGATGCTCAAGGCCGAGAGCGGCTTCGACCCGAACGCGGCCCGCCCGGAGACCGGCGAGTACGGCATCGCCATGTGGACGCCCGCCGTCTTCGACGCCTGGGCCAGGGCGGCCACCCACGCGGGACCCAAGTCCTACCTGGACCCCGGCGACGCCATCGCCGCGATGGGCAACTACGTCTGCTGGCTGGACCAGCAGCTCAAGCACGCCGGCTACACCCGCGACCTGCCGGCCCTCGTCTCGGCCGCCTACCGCACCAGCGACAAGACCGTGGAGGCGACCGGCGGCGTCCCGGACCGGGTGCGGGCGCACGTCGACACGGTGCTCCGGTACCTGGCCGAATACGTAGGGTGAGGGTGCGAACCGGGGCGAGTCGTGCCAGATCCCCACGTATCCCGGCGCGGGCACGCGGGTGACCGGCCCCCGGTCTGGGATCCTCGGCGGCATGATCACGAAGCTCCGCGCGGCGGCCGCGCAATGGACCGTCGTCGTTCCGGTGGTGTCGTTCGTCGTCCTCGCCCTGACCTGGCACGAGGACCTGCCCGGCTGGGTGGTGGGCGTGGTGGCCTGCTTCCTGATCGCGGCCGTGCTAGCCGCCGTGCACCACGCCGAGGTCATCGCGCACTGGTCGGGGGAGCCGTTCGGATCCCTGGTGCTGGCGGTGGCGGTCACCGTGATCGAGGTCGCCCTGATCGTGACGCTGATGGCCGACGGCGGGGACAAGTCCGCCACCCTCGCCCGGGACACCGTGTTCGCCGCCGTGATGATCACCTGCAACGGCATCCTCGGGTTGTCCATCCTGGTCACCGCGATCAAGTACCGCACCGCGGTCTTCAACGCGGAGGGCACCGGCGCCGCGCTCGCCTGCATCGCCACCCTCGCGACCCTCAGCCTGGTGCTGCCGACCTTCACCACCAGCTCGCCCGGCCCGCAGTTCTCGACCACCCAGCTGGCCTACGCGGCGACCGCCTCGCTCGTGGTCTACGGACTGTTCGTCGCCACCCAGACCGTCCGGCACCGGGACTACTTCCTGGCCGTCACCCCCGAGGGTCGGGTGCTGGACGAGGACGACCACGCGAGCCCGCCCACCCTCCGGGCCGCCGGGGTCAGCCTGCTGCTGCTCGCCGTCGCCCTGGTCTCGGTGGTCGGCCTGGCCAAGGGCGTCTCGCCGACCATCGAGAAGGCGGTCGACGACGCCGGGCTCCCGCACGCCGTCGTCGGCGTGGTGATCGCCATGATGGTGCTGCTGCCGGAGACCATCGCAGCGCTGCGCGCGGCCGTCCGCAACCGGGTGCAGACCAGCCTCAACCTCGCCCTCGGCTCGGCGCTCGCCAGCATCGGCCTCACCATCCCGGCGGTCGCGATCGCCTCGACCTGGCTGTCCGGCCCGCTCGTCCTCGGCCTCGACCCGGCACACATGGTGCTGCTGACCCTGACGATCGTGCTGGGCATCCTCACGGTGATCCCGCGCCGGGCGACGCTGCTGCAGGGCGCGGTGCACCTGGTGGTGCTGGCGGGGTACGTGGTGTTGGCATTGAACCCGTGACGGCCGGTCAACCGTAGTCCGGGGTGGAAGCCCCTGGCCCGTTCCCCCGTGCGCCAGGGGCTTCCGGCGTTCCCGTGCCCGGCCGGGCGGGGCCGGTGGCGTGGGGCCGGTGGGACGGATGGTGCGGACGGGATGCACGGTGCGGACGGTGCGGACGGGATGCACGGTGTGGATGGTGCGGACGGGATGCACGGTGCGGATGGTGAACCCGGGACGGTGGTCCGACCGTAGACCAGGGTGAGGGCCCCCGGCTCACCCCCGTGGCCGGGGGACCTCACCGTCGTGGGGGGCGGCGGAGGGCCGGGGGGGGGTGGCACACGGGCGCCCCCCAGCGCCGGGGCCCCCCGTGCCGCCCCGGCCGGGCCCGGGGCCTCCGGGAGGGTGCCCCGGAGGCCCCGGGCCTCAGGAGGAGGTGCGGCGACGGCGGGAGTAGACCACCGCGCCCGCGCCGGCGGCCAGCAGGACCGTGCCGGCGCCTGCGTACAGCAGGGTGCCGTCGCTACCGGTGCTGGCCAGCTTCTTGCCGTCCGGGGCGCCCGGGATCGGGGTGGGGACGCTGACCTTGGTGGGCACGGGGATCGGCTGGGCCGGGTTGACCGGGGTGTCGGTGGTGGGCTTGTGCACCGGCACGGTGGCGGTCGGCGGGGTCGACGGGCCCTCGCTCGGGACCTCGGTGGGGGCGCCGGTCGGCGCACCGGTCGCCGGGGCGGTGGCCGCCGGGGTGGTCGGCGTCGCGGACGGGGCCCCGGACGGCTTCGCGGTGGCGCTCGGCGTGGCCGGGGCCGACGGGGTGGTCGGGGGCGTGACCGGCGGCGTGACCGGCGGAGTGACCGGCGGCGTCACCGGCGGAGTGACCGGGGGAGTGACGACCGGGGTCGACGGGCTGTGCGACGGGGTGGTCGGCACGGAGGTCGGGCTGCTCGACGGGGTCTTGGTCGGGGTCGGCGTCACGGTCGGCGAGGGCTTGCCGGTCGGAGCCGGGGTCTCGCCACCGCAGTCGACCTTGAAGACCTTCTGCTTGGGGTTGTCGAGCTTGGTGTCCTTCGGCAGCTCGCCGTCGACCAGCTCGACGGACTGCCAGTACAGCTTGTAGTGGCCGTCGGGCAGGTGGATGTCCTCGGTGCGGACGTGGCCGTGGCCGTCGACCGGGAGGTCGCCGTACGCGACGAGCTTCTCCTGGGGGCCGCCACCGACGGTGGTGATCGCCCAGATCACGTCCTGGTCGGCGTCGAAGCCGAAGGAGTCCAGGTAGAAGGTGCAGACCTTGGGCTCGTTGCGGACGTCCTCCTGGCCGGTGGCGGCGTCGTGGATCTTGACGGTGCCGTTGTTGCCGGGGGCGCCGCCCTTGCCGCCGCCACCGGCGACGGCGTGCGCGGCCGCGGGCGCGAGGAGGATCAGGGCGGCGGCGGTCGGGACGGCCACCAGGGAGCGCGCGGCGGTGGAGCGGATGTGCATGGGGGTTCCATCGGGTACGGCAGGCCGGGACGAGCCTGCGCAGTGGGAGGGAGCCTCTGGTCGGCCGTTTCGGCGGGAGCCGGTGCCGTACGACGGGAGAGGCACAAAAGTTCCCGCAGAGAGAAACGTGACGCAAGGGAGGTTTGGCTGAAATGCCCTGCTGTGTACGGTTGATCCACGTAGTTCGTTACAACGATCCGATCACCCGGTTGTCATGGTTTCGTGTGCACTCCAGCCGGTGCGACCTCCGGTGACGGTCAACTCCGGGCCCCGCCCCGGTGGGTGAAACCACCGCGCCGAGGTGGCCGGTATTGACCGGTCCCCGGGCACGGCCTGCGTGTCGGGGCGGCGGGCGGGGGCCAGGTTTCTCTATCGTCCGTCTGGAACCGCCCAGTCCGCCGATTCCGCTGCCTGCGCAGCCGACCCGACCCGTGGGAGAGTGCGATGCCCGGCCCAGAGCAGACCGCCGAGGAGAGCGCCGACGTCATCGTGGTCGGTGCCGGCCCGGCCGGTTCCACCGCCGCCGCCCACCTCGCCCGGACCGGCCTGGACGTCCTGCTGCTGGAGAAGTCCGCCTTCCCGCGCGAGAAGGTCTGCGGCGACGGCCTCACCCCGCGCGCCGTCAAGCAGCTGACCGACCTCGGCATCGACGTCTCCGAAGAGGCCGGCTGGCTGCACAACCGGGGCCTGCGACTGGTCTCCGGGCGGCGCTCCCTGGAGTTCGACTGGCCCGAGCTCTCCGCCTTCCCCGGCTACGGACTGGTCCGCCGCCGCGCCGACTTCGACGAACTGCTCGCGCGCAAGGCCGCCGCGTCCGGCGCCCGGGTGGTCGAACGCGCCAACGTGGCCGGCCCCGTGGTGGACGAACGGACCGGCCGGATCACCGGCGTCACCGCCAAGCTGGGTGAGGAACGCCTGCCCGTCACCTACCGGGCCCCGGTCGTGGTCGCCGCCGACGGCAACTCCACCCGGCTGTCCGTCGCCATGAAGCGCTACCGCCGCACCGACCGCGCGATGGGCGTCGCCTACCGGACCTACTTCCACACCCCGCGCCACGAGGACCGCTACCTGGAGGCCTGGCTCGACCTGCGCGACCCCGACGACCCGGCCCGGCGCCTGCTGCCCGGCTACGCCTGGGTGTTCGGCATGGGCGACGGCACCGCCAACGTCGGCCTCGGCGTCCTCGACACCGCCAAGACCGACGTGGACTGGCGGGAACTGCTGCGCCGCTGGTGCGAGGACCTGCCGCCCGCGTACGGCTACACCCCCGACGGCGTCACCGAGCCGATCCGCGGCGCCGCCCTCCCGATGGGCCTCAACCGCCGGCCCCACTACGCGGACGGCCTGCTGCTCGTCGGCGACGCGGGCGGCACGGTCAGCCCCGGCACCGGCGAGGGCATCGCCTACGCGATGGAATCCGGCCGCTTCGCCGCCGAGACCGTCGTCCAGGCGCTCGCCCGCCGCACCGACCGCGGCCGCGAACTCGCCCTGCGCGCCTACCCGCAGGCCCTGCGGTCCGCCTACGCCGGCTACTTCGCCCTCGGCCGGGTGGCCGCCGACCTGCTCGGCCGCCCCAGGCTGCTCGGCACCGCGGGGGCCGCCGGACTCGGCCACCCGGCCTTGCTGAAGGTGGCGTTCCGGCTCATGGTCAACCTGACCGAGCCCAACTCCAACGACGCCCTCGACCGGCTGCTCCACCTGCTCGGGCGGGTCGCGCCGGGGAAGTGAGCGCCGGGGAGGCGAGCGCCGGGGCGGTGAGCGCCGGGGCGGTGAGCGCCGCACCCCGGGTCCGCCGGGCCGCCCCGGAACAGGATGACGGACGATCCGACGATCCGACCGGCCGGTGCAGAACCGGCCACGAAGGGCACGCGAACCGCCCCTCCGGTCACCAGACGTCGCCGTCGCGCCAGTCGCAGGCCAGCCGGCCGTCGAGGTCCAGCGGCGCCGAACCCGGCAGGACGAACACCGCGCCCTCCTCGTCCGGCGTCGGCCGCAGGCCGCCCGGGGTGATCGCACAGAGCGGCCCGCGCCACGGCTGCCAGCCGCGCCGCCGGTAGAAGGGGACCGCCTCGTCCGACGAGCCCAGCACCCCCACCTCGTACGCGCCCCGGACCACCCGCTCCACCGCGTCCATCAACGCACCGCCGTGCCCCCGCCCCCGGCGGTCCGCCCGCACCCCGACGCCCTCCACGTACCCGGCCCGCAGCGCCCGGCCGCCGTGCAGCATCCGCCGCTGGACGACCGACGCGTGCCCGATCAGCACCCCGTCCTCGATCAGCAGCGCGTGCACCCCGCCCAGCGCGTGCTCCCAGTCCCCGACGGTCATGTCGCCCTCGAAGACCCCGATCAGCAACTCCCGCGCCTCCGTCAGCACGGCGTGCTCCAACTCGGCCGTGTGGGCCGTCAGCAGCTCGATCACGGGCCGATCCTCGCACCCGGACGGCCCGCTCGAAACCCGGATAAACCGCTGGCGGGAGCGGGGGCGCGGGGGATAGGAAGACCGGATGACCACCATCAGCGACTCCCCCACCGACGGGCGCGTCTTCCGCCCCGCCGTCCTCGACCTCGGCGACGCCCTGCTGCGCCCCTGGGGACGCGGCCTCGACGTGCCCGGCGGCGTCGTCCCCGCACTCGTCGCCGCGTCGACGGACCCGGACATCGCCCGCTGGAACCCGCTCGGCAGCACCGACCCGGCCGCCGCCGAGGCCTACCTCGACCGCTGCGACGCCCACTGGGCCGACGGCACCATGGCCGCCTTCGCCGTCACCGACGCCGCCCGCGGCACCCTCCTCGGCAACGCCTTCCTGCGCTGGAACAACCAGGCCGACGGCATCGCCATGGTCGGCTACTGGCTGCTCGCCGCCGCCCGCGGCCGCGGCCTGGCCACCCGCGCGGCCACCGCCGTCACCCGCTGGGCCGTCGAGACCGCCGACGCCCGCCGCATCGAGCTCTTCCACGCCGTCGGCAACGACCGCTCCTGCCGGGTCGCCGAACGCGCCGGATTCCCGTACGAGGGCACCCTGCGCGCCTCCTGGCGCTTCGACGGCCGCGACTACCAGGACGAACACCTGCACGCCCGACTGGCCTCGGACCCGGATCCGGACCTCGGCTGACCCGGAGGGCCGGCGGGGCCTGCGATCGCCGGTGCTCCAGCGGCTTCTGGCGGAACGTGAGGAACGGGCGATGGCGATCCGGCACCACCACGGCGAGGTCAACGGGATACGGATGCACTGGGTCTCCGCGGGGCCGGGGACCCGGTGGTCCTGCTCCACGGCCGGCCGCAGACCTGGTACGAGTGGCGCCACCTGATCCCGGTGCCGGCGCGGGAGCACCCGGTGATCGCCCCCGACCTGCGCGGTTGGGGGGAGAGAGAGACCGAGCGCCCCGCGGTGCGTTCCGGCTGCGAGTACCACGTCAACACCTGGGTCAGCGCCGGACAGGTCCGCGAAGCGGCCCGGCGGCCGCTCGACATCCCGGTCCCGGCCGTCGCCGGGGAGCACTCCCCGGGGCAGCACATGATCGACTTCGTTCGCCGCCTCGCCCCGGAGGCTCAGGGGGTCGTCCTGCCGGGCTGCGGTCACCTCGTCCCCGAGGAACGCCCCGCCGAGCTCGCCCGGCTCGTCACCGACTTCCTGGCGGGTGCGCCCGGAACGGAGTGAGCCCGGAACGGAGTGAGCCCGGCACCGCCGTCGGCCCCGGGCAGCACGGGGCCGGGCCTCCCGGTCCGGCAGGCAGCGCGCCTCGCGGGGGAGCGGCCTAACCTGGAAGGGCGCGTACGGTGCGTGGCCTTCCAACGGAAGCGGTGGCCATGACGGTGATCTCGGCGGCTCTCTTCGGAACCGACTGGCGGCCCGCGCTGCCGGGTGGGGCCGAGCTGCTGCGCGAGTGCGCGGCCCGGGGCTGGACGGTCGTGCTGACCGGGCCCGGTCCCGCCGGGGCCCCTGCCCTGACCGTGGCCGATCCCGGGGGCGATCCGGTGCGCGCCGCGCTCGAACTGGTCGACGGCGGGTCCTCGCACGCGGTGGCCGTCGCCGGGAGCGTGCGCGAGGTACGGGCGGCGCGCCGGGCCGGGGTGCCCTGCGTCGCCCTGGAGGCCGGCGGGGACGCCGGCCCGGAGCTGCGGGCGGCGGGTGCGGTCGAGGTCCACCGCGACGCGGCCGCGCTGCTGCGCGTCCTGGACGACAGCCTGCTCGCCCGTCCCCGGGCCTTCGGACCCGTGGGCGCCGGAACAGGTGGTCCCCGGAACGGTTAGCGCCGGCCCGTGCCGGGCAACCCGCCGGGTGCGAGCACGTCACCGGAAGTGTCGGAGGTGACCGAGATGGACGGTCCCGCATTGAGCGGATGGGAGCGGCGGCTCCTCGAGGAGATCGAGTCCGATCTGCGCCAGGACGCCAAGCTCGACCGGAGGCTGAGCACCATGGGTGCGAAGCGGCCCAGCCGGGTCCGGCGCGTGCTCGGTGCGGTCGGGCGCCGGGTCACGGCGGGGGTGGTGCTGACGACCCTGGTGATGACGGCGATCTGCCTCGGCGTGGGCGCGCGGACCCCGACCCCGGCCGTGCTGGCCGCGTTGGGGGTGGTCTGGGCGGCCACCGTGGCGGCCGCGGTCGCGACCTCGGAACTGTTGCGCCGCCGCAGCGCCTCCCGGTCCGGCCGGGCGGAGGCCGCGGAGCTGGAGGAGCCCCGTGAACGCCGTGAACGGCGGCCCTGGGACCGGCCGGAGGCGTGACGCGATGAGGACGGACGTGAGGCGAACGGACGTGAGGCGATGAGCACCGACCTGTGGGAGCACCGACCGGGCTCCCACCCCGCCGCCGACCTCGGCCTGGTCGGGTACGAGGTGCAGGCCACCGACGGCCCGGTCGGCCGGGTCGAGCAGGACGGCGGGGACCACCTGCTGGTCGACGCCGAGCCCTGGGTACCGGGCACCCGGGTGATCGTCCCGGTGGGCCTGGTCGCCCGGGTCGACCACCTCGAACGCGCCGCCCACCTCGACTGCCCGCGGGCCAGACTCAGCTCCGCCCCGCCCGCCGCGGTCGACCTGACCGCGCCCCGTCCGCGCTGAGCGGCCGACCCGTGCCCTGGCCGTCCACCACGCTCACCGGCCGGACGATCGCCTTCCTGGTCGCGCCGTACGGTGTCGAGCAGTCCGAACTGACCTCCCCCTGGCAGGCGGTCGCCGAGTCCGGCGGCACGCCGCGCCTGCTGTCCACCGCCGAGGGGCGGATCCAGGCCGTCCGGCACCACGCCCCGGGCGACACCTTCGCCGTGGACGCCCCGGTCGCCGGAGCGGACCCGGCGGACTACGACGGCCTGGTCCTGCCCGGCGGCGTCGCCAACCCGGACCACCTGCGGCTGGACCGGTCGGCGGTCGCCTTCGTGCACGCCTGCTGCCTGGCCGGCCGGCCGGTCGCGGCGATCTGCCACGCCGCCTGGACCCTCATCGAGGCCGACGCCGTCCGCGGCCGCACCCTCACCTCCTGGCCCAGCCTGCGCACCGACCTGGTCAACGCCGGCGCCCACTGGGTCGACGAGCCGGTTCACGTCTGCCACGAGGGCCCCGGCCCGCTCGTCACCAGCCGCAAGCCGGGCGACCTGCCGCTCTTCGAGGACGCGTTCGTGACGGAGTTCGCCCACGCGTGGGCGAAGCGGCGGAGGTAGGGCGGGGCGCTGCGGCGTGGCGGAGGTAGGCCCGGGCGTTTCGGCGCGGGCTGCACCCCGGACGGCCTCCGGCCGGTGGGCCCCGCCGTCAGTCGCCGCGCAGGCGGACGAAGGTGGCGGTGGGCGGCCGACCGCTGAGGGTGAGTTCGGCGCGGAGGGGGCCGGTGAGGGGGCGGACCGGGCCGTGGTCGGGGTCGGTGGTGGCCGGGCCGAGGAGCGGCCGGGTCAGGTCGGCGACCTCCCGGGACTGGACGGCGGTGAGCCGGGGGGTCGTCAGGAGGACGCGGCCGTCGTCGAGTTCGAGGACCAGCGCGTGGGGACGGGCGGTCGGGCCGGTGACGGCGCGGACGGTGGCGTCCAGGGTGTCGGTGCGCCGGTACTTCACCCAGGCGCGCCCCGCGCCGCGCGGCCGGTAGGGCGAGGCGGAGGCCTTGCAGACCAGGCCCTCCACCCCGGTGTCGGCGAGCCGCTCCATCCACTCCAGCGCCTCCGCCCGGTCGGTGGTGGCCAGCACGGGCCGGATCGGCGGCGGGACGTCGGCCAGCGCGGCGAGCAGGAGCCGGCGGCGGTCGGTGAGGGGGAGCCGGCGGACGTCGCGGCCGGGCAGGGCCAGCAGGTCGAAGGCGATCAGGCCGAGTACGACGTCCGGGGCGGCGGCCCGGGCCTGCCGCGTGCGCAGCAGCTCACCGAAGGCGAACCGGCCGTCGCGCCAGGCGACCAGTTCGGCGTCCAGCACCAGTCCCTCGGGCAGCCGGGCGACGGCGGCGGCGATCGGCGGGAACCCGGGGGCGAGGTCACGGCCGGTGCGGGACTGCAGGACCGGCGGGCGGTCACCGCGGGCGAAGGCGACGCAGCGGAAGCCGTCCAGTTTCAGCTCGTACTGCACGCCGCCGCCGCCCAGGCCGTCGGCGGGCGGTACGGCGGTGACGGCGGCGGGGCGCATCACCTCGACGGGTGGGTCGAGGATCGGGCGTGGTTGCGGTGAGCGCGGTCGCGGCGCGTTCGGCGGCGTGTCCTGCGGTGCGCCCTGCCGTGCGCCCTGCCGTGCCTCCTGTGCCGCGTCCGCCCGCTTCGCCGGGTCCGGCCGGGCCGGCCGGTGCGGCGCCGTCGACGGGGCCGGCGGCAGCGGCCGGGCCCGCTCCGGGTCCAGCAGCGGGCCGAACAGGTCGCCGTGGGCGGCCAGCCGGTCGGGGACCTCGGCGAGCGTGAAGGTCAGCTCCGGCTCGCCGCCCGCCCGTTCCAGTTCGGCCCAGGACAGCGGGGTGGAGACCGTCGGCAGCGGCCGGGCCCGCAGGGTGTACGGCGCGGCGGTGGTCTTCTTGGCGTTGTTCTGCGACCAGTCGATCAGCACCCGGCCCCGGCGCCGGGCCTTGGCCATGGTGTGCACCGCCAGCTCCGGGTGCTCGGCCTCCAACGCGGCGGCCAGCGCCTTCGCGTAGGCGGAGACCCGGGTGCCGGGCGTGGGCTCGATCGGGACCATCAGGTGCAGGCCCTTGGAACCGGAGGTCTTCACCCAGGCGGTGAGGCCGTCCGCGGCGAGCCGTTCGCGCAGCAGCAGCGCGACCGCCCGGCAGGTGAGGACGTCCGCGCCCTCGCCGGGGTCGAGGTCCAGGACCAGCCGGTCGGCGAGGGCGGGCGCGGCCGCGTGCCACTGCGGGACGTGCAGCTCCAGGCAGCCCAGGTTGGCGAGGGACAGCAGCGCCGCGCCGTCCTCCAGCACCACCTGGCGCAGTTCGCCGGTGTTGCTCGGGACGTCGACGGTGCGTACCCAGTCCGGGGTGCCCGGGGGCGGGTTCTTGGCGACGAAGACCTCCGCCTCGACGCCGTCCGGGCAGCGCAGGAAGGAGACGGGGCGGTCGCGCAGGTGGGGGAGCAGGGCGGTGTGGACGGCGGCGTAGTAGCGCAGCACCTCACCCTTGAGGGTGCCGGTGCGCGGGTAGTACACCTTGTCGAGGTGGGAGAGGGCGAGGGTGCGCCCGTCCACCGTCATCTGCGGCACGGTCGGTCTCCGAAGCCTCCGGTGGGTGCCCCCGCAGCCAGTCTGCCCCGGTTCGACGGCCGGCGCCCGGGGCCGACCGGTGCGTGGGCGTCGGCGACCGGGTCCTCGATCCTGGCCCGGTCCGGCGCCGGACCGTCCCGGTGGCCGGCTCCCCGTGGCTGACCCGCTCGTCGACCTCCGGCAGCGCCAGGCAGAGCGCCCGCAGCCGCTCCAGCCGCTCCAGCCGCTCCAGCCGCTCCAGCCGTTCCTCCGGGGTCCCCTGCACCCGCTCCTCCGGCGTCCCCCTCACGGGCCCGGGCGCCGGGTCACCCCGCGACCGGCCGGGGAGCGCCCGGGTAGGTGCCGAAGTACCAGTGGTTGCCCTCCGGGTCGGCGGCGGCGAAGTCGCGCGAGCCGTAGTGCGTCTCGTGCACGGCGGTGGTGATCCGGGCACCGGCGGCCACCGCGCGGGCGTGCACGGCGTCCGGGTCGGCGGTGACCACGTAGGCGGTGAAGCCGCCCGGCTTGCCCGCCCAGAGCTCGGCGCCCTCCGGCGACTCGCGGTCGGAGCCGAGCATCACGCCGCCGCCCTCGGGCCAGGCCAGTTCGGCGTGGGCGACGAAATCGCCCTCGCCGTAGGCGACGACCTCCCGGAAGCCGAAGGCCTCGACGAGGAAGCGGATCAGTGCCCGGGCGTCGGTGGCGCGCAGGCTGGGCCAGACCTGCGGGGCGGGGGTCTCGGTGGCGTCCATGGCTTCTCTCCTCGGATCGGGGCTCGGGACCGTGCGGATGTCCGCTACGCCTCCCACTCTGCGGCCGCACCGGCCGCCCCGCCTTGGACGTTTCGGAACCGCTCCGCCGACGGCCCCTCCGCCGCCAGCCAGGCGCTCGGCGCCGCCCCGGCCAGCGCGCGGAACTCGCGCGCCAGGTGCGCCTGGTCGAAGTACCCGCAGCGCACGGCCAGTTCCGCCAGCCGGTTCGGCGGGTCGGCGGAGGCGAGCAGGTGCCGGGCCCGGTCGAAGCGGATCACCCGGGCGGCGGCCTTCGGGCTCAGCCCGGTCTCCCGGCGGAACCGCTCCTGCAGGTGCCGGGCGCTCCAGCCGGTCTCCCGGGCCAGCGCCGCCACCGGCAGCGCACCGCCGCTGCGCCGCAGCGCCCGCCACGCCCAGCCGACCTCGGGCGGCACCTGCCCGGACGGCCGGGCGGCGCGCAGCAGTGCCCCGTCCAGCGCGGCGAACCGCTCCTCCCAGTCGCGCGCGGACCGCAGCTGCTCCTGCAGCCGCGGGCCCAGCTTTCCGAGCACCGCGTCGGCGGGCACGTCGATCCCGGCCAACTCCCCGGCGGGCAGGCCGAACAGGGCGCGGGCGGCGAGCGGGTGCACGGCGATCTGCACGCCGGACTGGGCGCCCTCGTGGGTGATCAGCGCGGGGGTGGTGTGCAGGCCGCCGAGCAGGGTCGGATAGCTGCCGGGCGGCTGCGCCGGGTCGGGGTGCTCGGCGATCACCAGCGGTTCGTCGAGCGTCAGGATGAAGGTCAGGTGGGGGGACGGCAGCCCGCGGTGGACGGCGGGCGCCAGGCCGCGCTGCCGGTAGCCGGAGTACCAGGCCACGTACGGGCGCAACGCGGTCGCGGGCCGGGCCCGGACGGCCTCGTCGACGTACCCGTCGACCGGTGCGTCGGGGACCTCGCGGAGGGGCTCCGCGTCGTGCTCGGCTGCGTCCGTGGTCACGCTCCCAGTATCGGCGGTCCCCGCGGCCGGCGGCCGGGCCGCGGCGCCGGGCCCACCGCCACCGGGGCCGCCGGCCGTCCCTCCGCGCGGTCGCGGACCGGCGCGGTGTTGCTTAAGGTGAGGGCGCGGTCACCCCGTTCGCGCCGCTGTCGAGCGCGTGGGGGAGCGCCGCCCGGGGGGAAGCGGGGGGAATCACCGACGAAGGAGTCCCCGTGACCACTGCCCGAGACATCATGCACACCGGCGCCCAGTGCATCGGCGCCCACCAGACGCTGGCCGAGGCCGCGAAGATGATGCGCGACAAGAACGTGGGCGCGCTGCCGATCTGCGGCGACGACCAGAAGCTGAAGGGCATCATCACCGACCGCGACATCGTGCTGCGATGTGTCGCCGAGGGCAAGGACCCGTCCTCGATGACGGCGATGGAGCTGTCCGGCCACCTGCACTGCGTGCGCGCCGACGACAGCATGGAAGCGGTGCTGCGCAAGATGGAACAGCACCAGATCCGGCGCATCCCCGTGATCGACGGCGAGCGGCTGGTGGGCATGATCAGCGAGGCCGACCTCGCGATGGGCCACCGCGACGGCCAGCGACTGACGGACCAGCAGATCATCGACTTCATGGACAGCGTCTACATGAAGCAGTGACCCGTTCGCGGTGACCGGGCCCGGTCGGTCTCCGACCCGGGCCCCGGCCCCGTCCGCGCGCCCGTGACCGGCCGGACCCCCGTACCGGCCGGATCCTTCGAAGGGTGCCGGACGGGGCCGCCGCGCGTCTTGTACGAATGCGCACGCGGCGCGGTCGTTCGCGCCGCTGCCGTGACGGGCGCCCCTTCCGCGTGGTGGCGTCCGTTCATGTGGCGCCCGGGTCGAGGACGGCGCTGGTGACCCGGCCCGCCACCCGGTCGGTGGGGGCGGGCAGGGCGGTGCCGCCGCGTGAGGCCAGGAACTCGCGGGGGGAGCAGCCGACCATGCCGCGGAAGCTCCGGTCGAGGTGGGACTGGTCGTAGTAGCCGCACAGGGTGGCGAGGTCGGCGCCGGTGGGGTGGTCCTCCCGGGCGGCCAGGACACCGAGGGTGTGTTGGAGGCGGAGGATTCCGGCGGCCTGTTTGGGGGCCAGCCCCAGGTGTTCGCGGAAGCGCAGCTCCAGCCGGCGGCGGCTCCACCCGGTGCCCTCGACCAGGGCGTGGATCGGCACCAGCCCGTGCGAGCGCCGCAGTTGGTGCCAGGCCCAGAGGACGGACGGCTCCCAGTCCGGGCCGTACGCGAACAGCGCGGCGAAGTACCCGTCCAGCATGGCGAACCGGGCGGGCCAGCTCGGGGTGTCGGCCAGCCGGTCGGTCAGTGCCCGCAACCGGGGGCCCAGGAGGTCCCCGGGTTCGGCCCACTGCCCGCCGAGGTCGCCGGCCGGCGACCCGAACGCCCGGAACGCGCCCTGCGGGGTGAGCGAGACGGCCAGCCCGTGCAGGACGCCCGTGTGTTCGGCGATCGTGGCGGTGCGGCGCAGCCCGGCGGCGACCGATCCGAAGGAGGCGGCGGGCGCGGGGGAGACGGCGTCGGTGAGGCGCATGCTGCCCTCGAAGGCCAGGGCCACCGTGACCACGTCCGTGGGGACCTCCAGGCGGCGGCGCGGCCGGCGCAGGTCCATCCGGTAACCGCGGTAGCCGAGGACGTACCGGCGCAGCGGAGCGGCGGGAGTGCCGAGGACCGTCTCCGGTGCGCTCGTCGGGAGGGTGCTCCGGGCCATCTCAACTCCCGTGCTCGGCCGGGTGGGTGACATGTGCACGGGTCATTCTAGGGTCCGCCCGCCCGCTCCCGCCGCCCCGCCCGGGGCGTCTCATGCGGTGGATCTTCCTTTCTTGCCGGCCGGGATGCGGGCAGAATCGCGCCCATGGGAAAGCAGTACGAATCCATCGACGGCCGGCTGCGGCGGTTCATCGAGAGCCAGCCGGTCTACTTCGTCGCGACGGCGCCGCTGGCCTCCGACGGTCACGTCAACCTCTCGCCCAAGGGCCGCTCCGGCACCCTCGTGGTGATCGACGAACTCACCGTCGCCTACCTGGACTTCGGCGGTTCGCAGGCCGAGACCGTCGCCCACCTGCGGGAGAACGGCCGGATCACGCTGATGTGGTGCTCCTTCGAGGGGCCGCCGACCGTGGTGCGGGTGCACGGCCGGGGCGAGCCGGTCTTCCGCGACGACCCGCGCTTCGCCGGGCTGCTCGGCCGGTTCGACCCGGCGGCCGACGGGTCGGGCCTGCGGGCGATCGTGCTGGTCAGGGCCGAGCGGGTGAGCGACTCCTGCGGGTACGCGGTGCCGTTCATGGACTACCGCGCCGACCGTGACCTGCATGCGCAGTACTTCGACCGCAAGGACGAGGAGGAGTTCGGCGCCTACTGCGAGCGCAAGCCGCTCGTCGTCACCAGCATCGACGGCCTGCCCGCCCTTCCGCTGCCGCTCCCGCCCCGGCCCGCCTGACCGGTCACCGGCCGTCGGTCATCGGCCACCGGCCACCGGCTGTCGGGTTTCGGTCACCGCCGTCGGCTCCGCGGTCGACGGTCTGCCCGCCGGGGACCCGCCGCGTCCCGGTCGCGCCCGAGTGCCGATGGGCCGGCGGGCGGGCGCGACGAAGCCGCCGCCCCCCGGGGGGGGGGGGGGGGGGTCGGGGGGTTTGGCGGTGCTAACTTGTCAAACCGGGCTTTGAGGTGGACTAAGGGCCGTCGCCCGGGGCC